>VAXZ01000006.1 GCA_005885035.1 Actinomycetota bacterium | reverse complement strand
GGCACGGCGTCTCTGGTTCTAGACGGCGGCGCGCTTCGGCGCAGGCGGTCCGCGCGACGCGGCCGGGTGAATCCTTCCATCTCTGAGGTCAGAGCGCCTTCCCCCGGATGCCTCGAGCGCGCAAGATGAGGGCAGACCCACGCAGGAGAGGTGTGGATGCAGCAGCGAACCGCCTCGATCGCGGCGTGGAGCACCGCGGTCGCCTCCATGGCTATGCTCGGCGCTGCGGTCTGGATCGCCAGGGCAGACCAGAGCTCGCTCGCGGGCTTCGGGCTGTTCGGGATCGTCGTGGTGACGTCCTTCTCCGTGCTGGGCGCGCTCATCGCCGCCCACCGACCCAGCAATCCGATCGGGTGGCTGTTCTGCGGGATCGGCCTGTCGTTCGGTCTGGCGGCTCTCAGCACCGAGTGGGCAACGAGCGCCTTCGTTGAGCGCCCGGGGATGTTGCCGTTCGGAGGCTTCATGTCGTGGCTTGGCACGTTCACGTGGAGTCCCGGCATCCTCGTGCTCTTCACGTTCCTGATCCTGTTGTTCCCCGACGGCCACCTGCCCTCGCGTCGATGGCGGCCCGTCGCCTGGCTGTCGGGCGTCGCGCTCTTCCTCGTGGTCGTGCCCATCGCCGTCACGGGATGGGCGGTGCGGGGTCCGTTGCTCGTGAACCTCAGTGAGAGCGCGCCTGCCTCAGCGCCGACCAGCTTCAAGATCGGGTACAACCTCCAGGTCGCGGGCGTGCTGCTGATGTTCGTGCTCGGCCTGGCCGCCGCGGCCTCCCTGGTGGTCCGGCTCCGGCGAGCGCGAGGCGACGAACGCCAGCAGCTCAGGTGGATCGCGTTCGCTGCCGCGATCGGGATCGCCTGCGTGATCCTTACATCCCCTCTCTTCCACCTCCCGTCGGCGCTCGGACCGGTCGGCATCCCGCTAATCCCCGCGGCGGCCGCCATCGCGATCCTGAAGTACCGCCTCTACGACATCGACGTCGTGATCCGGAAGACGGTGGTCCTGGGGACGATCGCGGTGTTCATCACCTCGGTGTACATGGCGCTGGTCGTCGGTCCGATCCTGTTGATCGGCTCCGGCGGCGGAAGCCGGGAGAGCGTCGTACTCTCGGCGCTCGCGGCGGCGGTGGTGGCCGTCGCCTTCCAGCCGGTTCGTCAGCGCGCGAATCGGTTCGGGGACCGGCTCGTGTACGGCAAGCGTGCGACGCCCTACGAGGTGCTTTCGGAGTTCTCCGGCCGAGTCGGTGAGGCCTACGCCGCGGACGACGTGCTCCCGCGCATGGCGCAAGTGCTCGCCGCCGGGACCGGTGCGGAGGTAGCAGCCGTGTGGTTGCGGCTGGGAGGCGAGCTCCGGCCCACCGCGGTCTGGCCGGCGGAGGCCTCGGTCCCAACCGAGCTTCCCCCAGACGCGGTCGAGGTGCTCCACCAAGGGGACCTTCTCGGGGCGCTCTCGGTGGCGATGCCGCCGTCAGACCCGATGGATCCCGTCAAGCGAAAGCTCGTCGAGGACCTTGCCTCACAAGCTGGGCTCGTGTTGCGGAACGTGCGGCTGATCGAGGAGCTTCGCGCCTCGCGTCAGCGCCTGGTCTCCGCGCAGGACGAGGAGCGGCGCAAGATCGAGCGCAACATCCACGACGGCGCGCAGCAGCAGCTCGTCGCGCTGGCCGTGAAGCTTCGGCTTGCGGAGACCCTCGCGACGGGCGAAGGCGCGGAGAAGACCGCGGCGACCCTCAAGCAGCTCCAGTCGGATGCAGGAACCGCCCTCGAGGACCTACGCGACCTCGCCCGCGGGATCTTCCCGCCGTTGCTCGCGGACAAAGGGCTCCCCGACGCGATCGCGTCGCAGGCGCGAAAGTCATCGGTGCCGGTCGACATCGATGCGGAGAGCGTCGGCCGGTACCCGCAGGAGGTTGAGGCGGCCGTGTATTTCTGCAGCCTCGAGGCCCTCCAGAATGTCGCGAAGTACGCGCATGCGTCGCGGGCCTCCATCAAGCTGACCCAGATCAACGGCAGCTTGACCTTCGAGGTCGTCGACGACGGCGATGGCTTCGACCCGACCACGACCGGCTACGGCACCGGCCTCCAAGGCATGGCGGACCGCCTCGATGCTATCGGTGGAACGCTCATCTTAAGGAGTGAACCGGGCCACGGAACGAGCGTGACTGGGCGCGCTCCCGTTGGGTCGCTCCGGGAGCCGATCGCATGAGCGGAGCCCGCGCACGCCCGCGGAGGTCGGGAATGCGAACCCGAGCCGTCGAGGGGCCGCGCTTGAGCGTGAGAACCAGCTTGGCGCCATCTTCGACGCCGTCGGCCGCGTGACGGACGAGATTGCGCCAGATCGGCTTATCCGTCATCACGCTCTCCCTCGCTCGTGGACCGCGGGAACGGTCCGGAACACTCATCGTACGTTGGGGCATCGGTTCCCGCGAATCGGTATGGTCAGACCGTGGGGACGTAGCTCAGCTGGTAGAGCACCTGCTTTGCAAGCAGGGGGTCGGCGGTTCGAGTCCGCTCGTCTCCACCAGGGTGATCATCGTCGCGCTGACGTCGCTGCAGGCAGCCCGAGCACAGATGGCCGTGTCCCTCGGGTTCCACATCGTCTTCGCGGCGCTCGCGGTCGGCCTCCCGGCGATGCTCCTGTTCGCGGAGTACCGCGCGAACCGGACGGGCGATGCCGTGTGGATGGCGCTGTGCCGGCGATGGGCGAGGGCGCTCGGGATCCTCGTCGCGGTGGGGGCGGTCTCCGGCACCGTGCTTTCCTTCGCGCTCGGTCTCTTCTGGCCGGGGCTGATGGGGCGATGGGGTGCGGTGATCGGCATGCCGTTCGCCCTCGAGGCGTTCGCATTCTTCATCGAGGCGATCTTCCTCGGCGTCTACCTGTTCGGATGGGATCGGCTCTCGCCGTGGGCACATTGGGCCGCGGGATGGCCCGTTGCGATCGGTGGGGTGGCGAGCGCATGGTTCGTGGTGACCGCGAACGCGTGGATGCAGTCGCCCACCGGGTTCGCGACGGTGAGCGACGGCCGGGTCGTCGACGTGCAGCCGATCGCCGCGATGTTGAACCCGTCGACCCCCGTGATGACCACGCACATGATCGTGGCTGCCTACATGGCGACCGGTTTCACCGTCGCGGCCGTCTACGCGGTCGGGATGCTCAAGGGACGCCGCGACGCGTACCACCGACGCGGGCTCGCGGTCGGACTGGTGCTCGGGCTCGCGCTCGCGCCGATCCAGATCGTCGTCGGTGATGCGGCGGCACGCTTGGTGGCGGATCGGCAGCAGGTGAAGCTCGCGGCGATGGAGGGGCTCTGGCGGACGACCGCGGACGCGCCCCTCACGATCGGCGGGATCCCGTTGCCGTCGCAAGAACGGACGATCCTCGGGATCAGGATCCAGGGAGGTCTCTCGTGGCTGGCCTACGGCAACACCGGGGCGGTGGTCCACGGGCTCGACGAGGTGCCGCCGGCGGACCGCCCGAACGTCGTCGTCGTGCACCTCGCGTTCCAGACCATGGTGGCGATCGGGTTCGCCCTGGCCGCGCTCGGGCTGTGGGCATCGATCGGATGGATCCGCCGCCGCCGACTCCCCGATACGAAGTGGTTCCTCCGAGCGGCTGCCGTTGCCGGGCCGGCGACCTTCGTCGCCCTCGAGATGGGTTGGGTGGTGACCGAGCTCGGTCGTCAACCCTGGATCGTCTACGGTCAGACACGAACGGCGGATTCCGTGACATCGCGACCTGGGATCGTCTTCTGGCTCGCAGCGACCGTGGCGATCTACGTTCTGCTCGGCACCGCGTGCGCGTGGCTGCTCTATCGCCTCGCGCGGACGCCACGCGAGGGTGCCGAGCTCGAGGCGGCTGGATGACGACGTTCCAGCTGGAGGTCGCGATCCTGACCGCGATCGGCGGGGGACTCACCCTGTACTGGTTGCTCGGGGGGGCGGACTTCGGCGGGGGGGTATGGGATCTCTTGGCGTTCGGACCGCTCCGCGAGCGTGAGCGGGCCCTTATCTCGGACGCGATCGGGCCCGTCTGGGAAGCGAACCACGTCTGGCTGATCTTCGTCGTCACCGGTTTGCTCGCCGCCTTCCCTTCCGCGTTCGCGTCGCTCGGCTTCGCCCTCTACGTGCCGTTCTCGATCGCGATCGCCGGGATCGTGTTCCGCGGCGCCGCGTTCGCGTTCCGTTCATGGGGCGATCGGGGATCGGCGTGGCAACGGACGTGGACGAGGGTGTTCGGGGTCGCCTCGATCGTGACGCCGCTCGCGCTCGGCGCCGCCGCGGGCGCGGTCGCCTCCGGCAGGATCCGCGTGGCCGGATCGACCGTCGTGGCTTCGCTCTGGGGCTCATGGACTGGCCCGTTGTCGATCGTGACGGGGTTCCTGGCTCTCGCGTCGTGCTCGTTCCTCGCGGCGAGCTACCTGACGGTCGAGGCGACGCAGCGGCACGATCTCGTGATGGAAGAGGTCTTCCGCCGCCGGGCGCTCGCTTCCGGTGCCGTGTCGGGTGTCGTTGCCGTGTTGGGACTCGTCGTCACGCGCAGCGTGTCACCGCAGCTGTGGCACGGGATGCTCACACGAGCCTGGCCCTTCGCCGTGCTGTCTGCCGTGGGTGGCGTCGCATCCCTGTGGGCTGTCATGCGGCGCCGCTACCGGTTCGCACGGGTGGGCGCGGCGGTCGCCGTCGCATCCGTCGTCACCGGATGGGGGGTCGCGCAGTGGCCGTACCTCATCGTCCCCGACCTGACGGTCGCGGACGCGGCTGCTCCCGCGAACGCCCTCCGGCCGCTCGCCGTCGGTTTCGCGGTCGGCAGCCTCCTCCTGGCTCCCTCTCTGTTCGTGTTGTTCCGGGTTTTCAAGGGGAGCGGCGCTCCCTCGTACCACTGAATCGGCGGATCACTCGGGCGAGCTGCGGGAAGGTCACCGAACGAGGTCACGACCGCGGCTCCATCATGCGAACGGCGGTCGGTGCACCCGGCGGCCCGCCCGCCGCCGACGTGTACTCCGGCACGCCGACGCACGTGAACAGCAGGCCGTCCAGCTGCTCGCCGAGGAGCTGGGGCACCTCGCTATCGACGAACGTCATCCCGCAGGCGCTGGCACCGAGACCGTACGCAAGGAGATGCAACCTGCCTTCGACCAAGCCGGCAGCGAGGTGCGCCTCGCGGTACTCCCGGTCGTCGAGCGCACCGACGTTCGCCGCGGCGATCACGACGAAGGCCGCGTCGCGAGCGAGCCCTGCCTCCCAACACACGCGGTAGAGCTCTTCTCGCATCGCGCCGCCGCGGGCGGGGGTGGAGAGATCCGGCCACCGGTAGAGACCCGGAACGACGCCCTCGACATCGTGGACGACGAAACGGTGCGGAAGATCGATACCGCGGAGCGCCGCCCCCAGGGAGATGCGCAGCGTGCTCTCGGGCACACCGCGGGCGGGGTCCATGCGACGCTGCGAACCCCGCGCAAGCACGACGTCCTCCATCGGGTTCGATCCCGAGACGGGTGCGTCGACCGGGTCGCCGTGCTCCCACGGCGGCCCGAGCGTGTCACGATCGCCCGCCCGCTGCGCGGCGGTCTCGAGGGGGAACTCCAACGGCGCCGCGTCGACGTCACCTCCGGCCGCTGGGCCAGAGGCTTCGAGCGCGGGCGGGCTACTGCCAAGGGTAACGACGGCCACGGGCCATTCGTGCACGCCGTCGGCGCCGACGAGCGCGGTCACCGACGCGTCCGGGAAGCGGCTGAACAACGAGGACGTGAGCCCCGCGGAGTCGGCGACGGCGAGCACCTGGCTGAGCATGGTGCCGGCGTCCCAATAGACGTGCCGGTAGCCGCGCTCGCGGTAGCGCCAGCCGGTCCGCCAGGGCACGCCGGTGACGACGAGGGTGGGCGCGCCGCCGCGTGGCGGCGGCGCGACCCGCACGAGGGCATGCTCCTGCGGGTCGTACCAGTGCACGCCGGCAGGCACGTCCACGCCGTCGGGCACGGCGACGTACACCTCGAGCGGGAAGAGCTGCGGAAGATCCAGTTCGCGGGAGCCGACGTCTGCGGTGCCGGCGAGCACCGCGACGGCGGACGCCGTGGTGGTCGGCAGGCTGCGAGGGAGCGGCAGGCGAGGCAGCGCTCCTTCGTAGCGTTTGAAGAACCACGGGAAGCGGGCCAGGTCGTTGGCCTCGAGTCCCTGGACAACGCGAGGGTCGTCCACCGGCGGCGTCCAGATGTCCGGTCGATCCGCGAAGCGGCGATCGATCGACGTCAACCTGTGAAGCGTCTGCGTTGCCGTCTCCACGTTGCTGATTCTCGCGCACGTCGGGCCATCCCACGATCTCTCGGCGGACGAGCTCCCGAGACCGGCGAGTCCGTAAGTCCTCTGCGCCACAATGGTTCCGCTACTACCGGATCCTGAGCAGACCTGAAGTCCTAGCCCGGGGGTTCAGGTCGCCCTCGCATGCGCCGAAGCACACAACAGGGAAGGCGCCCTCGGGTGCCTGGGTTCGACGCGTGGGACGAGGATGATCATCGGGACCGACGACCGCAAAGGCATCAAGTGGCCGCTCTTCGCGGTGCTGGTCTTGGTGTGTGGGCTCCTCTTCGCGGGCGCTTCGTTCATGCAGCAGAGCGCGCTCACGTCGAAGGTGAAAGGCCAGGAGAGCAAAGCATCGGCCATCGCTCGGCAGACCGTTGTCCCGGCGGTCCGAGGGGTGAGCCTCACGAAGCCCCTGCCGGCAGCAACGGCAGGCAAGCTCCGGAGCCAGCTCCGGAACGGCGTCCTCGCCGGTGGCGTGATCGTTCGCGTGCGGATCTTCGCCCAGGACGGAACGCTGCTCTTCTCAACCGACGCCGCGGATGATCCGGGACTGAAACCCGGCGACACGGATGCGATCCGGAGCGCCGCGGGCGGTGCTGCGACGAGCGTCGCCCGGGTGGACCGCGTTTCGATCGGCACGCGGTCCACGTCGATCGAGCTCCTCCATACCTACGTGCGTCTGCAAGGCGCCAGGGGGAAGCCCGGCGGCGCGGTGTCCGTGGATCAGCGGTACGCACCGCTCGTCGCTGCGTCCCAGAAGCCGTGGCACCTGGTCCAGCTCGGGCTCGCCGCCGCTGCCGTGGTGTTCCTCCTGATCACGCTGCTGTTGCTCTCGCGGCGGCTCTCGGTGAAGCGTGCTCGAGCCCGCGCCCATTCTCGGCCGGCCACTCCCCCCGGAACGTCGCCCCGACTCCTGGGCGAGACGGCGTCGCCGAAACCCGAACCGAAGAGGTGGAGCTTCCGGAAGGGCAAGCAGGCCGGCACCGACGGGGGTGCGCCTTCCAAGGAGGAGCTCGAACGAGCGGAGAAGGAAGCGCAACGCGAGATCCAGGTTCGCGAGGCGCTCGAGACGCAGCTCGAGCAGCTCCGGACCAGGATCCGCGAGCAGGAGGATCAAGCGGGACGGCACGTCCTCGAGCTCGCGCAACAGCTGCAGGCGGCGGCCGCGCGCGTCGAGGAAGCCGAGGCGCGCGCGGCAGCTCCCGGCGGCGCCGAGGCCGCGCAGCGGCTCGCCGCCGCCGAACGGTTCGCCCAGGAGACGGGCCAGCACGCGCGCGAGATCGAGGCGAGGGCGGCGGCCGCCGAGGCGCGGGTGACGGAGCTCGAGGGTCGCCTCATCGAAGCGAGCCAGGCGAGCATCCGGCCGTTGACGGATGACCGGATCGCCGAGCTGGAGCGCGCGGCGCAGGAAGCGATGGCGGCGGCCGCGGACAGCGCGCGACGCGCAGAGGCGACGGAGGCGGTCCGCGACGAGCTCGAAACGAAGGTCGCGCAGTTCGGTTCGCGAGCGGCGGAGCTCGAGGCGACGACCGCTGCGGCGATCCAGCAGCTGCGAGAGGTCGAGGCCGCGAAGGCCGACCTGGAACGACGGGCACACGAAGCCGAATCGGGCGGGGACGCGGTCCGGTCCGAAGTGGCGCAGCTCACGGCCGAGCGCGACGCGCTCCGGGCCCGTGTCGTCGAGCTTGAGCAGACGCCGGCCGCGCCCGCGACGGCGCGCGATATGAGGGTGGAAGAGCTCGAGCAACAGCTGGCCTCGACGCGCGCGGAGCTGGGGCGGATGGATCAGCGCCTCCGGAATGCCTATGCGGACGCGGAACAGGCTCGTTCCCCGCAGGGAGATGTGGATCCGGCGGCGTCCCGTCGCGAGGATCCGCAGGCCCATGAGGTCCGCCAGGAGCTGGCTCGCGCCCTCGAGCGCGCTCAAGCGGCCGAGGAGCGGGCGGCCAAGCTCGAGGCGGACCTGCTCGCCGAGCGGCACGGCGTTCGGGAGATCGACGAGGGATCCGAACTCGAGCCGGAGCCGGACCTGGCATTCGACCCCGAGCCGGACCCCGCGCACGAGCCGATCCCAGCCTTTCGGGCGATGACGCCGTTGCAGACGGACCGGAACGAGACCTCGGAGCAGAACGGGGAGGGACACGACGGCGACAAGAGCCTGCGTTTCCGCCTAGCGCAGTCGGCGGCACGCAAGAAGGGCCTAGGCGACCTCGAACCACCATCGTCCTGAGTCAAGCGGGCACGCAGACGTTTCCGCCCGCGTACGTCATCATCGGCGGATGCGACGTGCCGCTGTCCTTCTGTCGTTAGCGCTCATCCTGGTTCCCGCCGTACCGGTCGCCGCCTCGGCGCCGCCGTACCGTGCGAGCGTCCGGCCGCTCCCGGAGTGGATCCGGGACCTGATGCGGGGTTCGTCGTGGCGGCCCGGGTGCCCCGTCGGCCTCGACGAGCTCCGCGTGGTCCGCGTCACGTTCTGGGGGTTCGATCGGCAGGCGCATCGGGGCAGGCTGGTCGTGCATCGCGCGGTCGCGCGGGATGTCGCGCGGCTGTTCGGAACGCTCTACGCCGCGCGGTTCCCGATCCGGAAGATCCGCCTCGTCGACTACTACGGTGCCGACGACAAGCGTTCGATGAAGGACGACAACACATCGGCGTTCAACTGCCGGTACCGCAACGGGGTCTGCTGCACGTGGTCGATGCATGCCTACGGCAAGGCGATCGACGTCAACCCCGTCGAGAACCCCGAGCTGTGGTCGGGCGGGATCTCGCCGCCGAACGGGGCGTCGTACGCGGATCGATCCGACAAGCGCAAGGGCATGATCTTCCACGGCGACGTCGTGTGGAAAGCGTTCCATGCGATCGGGTGGGGGTGGGGTGGCGATTGGTCGTGGCCCGTCGACTACCAGCACTTCTCCACCAACGGGAAGTAGCGAGCTAGAAAGCCAGCATGTCGACCGCGTAGGTCTCACGCAGGCGGAGGTCGATCTCGTCCGCCGGGAGCAACCTCCGCGGCTCCATCCCGTACCGCTGCGCCTGCTCCAGGTGGGGCCAGCAGAAGGGGATCAGCTCGTCGCGCTGAAGCCAGCCGACCACAGCCGGGCGCGTCCCGTGCGGCCCCCACAGCCAGAAGCAGAACTGACACACGAGCGCGAGCCGCTGCGGGTAACCGAACTGCGCCCGATAGCCCAGCTCGTGTTCGATCACCCGTCCCCAGAACGCGACGCGGCCCAGGACGGCTGGGCACCGCGTGCGCCGGAGGATCTCGACGTCGTGGGTGCCGTGCAGCCCGCACGAGCAGTCAACGTTGGGTGCGCCGTGGAGGCGCGCGTGCTTGCACGCGGCCTCCGCGGGCTCCCTCGGTCGCCAAGGGCGGGAGCGCCCCGCGACCGGGCGGAGCAGGAGCTCCGTCCCGTCGCGGTGCCCCGTGAGTGCCCAGGCGCGCCACGCAACGATCGGCTCCGTCGTGGCGCCAACGGCGAGCTCGCGAGCGAGGGAGACGTTGGCGCTCATGAACCGGGCGGTTCTGCGGGGATCTCGAGCGGCATGGGCTCCACGGGCGCGGGCCCGGGTTCGGGCATCGGCATCTGAGGTTCGGGCAGCGGGATCGTGGCGGGCTCGATCTCGATGATCCGCTTGGGACGGCCGATGTTCACCGCGAGACCTCCCTTGCATCCGTCGGGGGACGGACGCTCCCCCCTCACGAAGGAGCGTACCGGAGCTCTTTCGAACGCGCGACCCCCCAAAGGTCCCGTTCAGGCCGGAGCGAGCCGGTAGATCCCGTTGGGTCCGCTGAAGAAGATGTGATGCTTCGGCCCGACCTCCACCGAGTGGACGCCGCCCGTCGAGGTCGCGATCAGGACCCTCGACGCCGTGGAGAACCCGGTGCGGGTGGCGTTCATGTTGATCGCTCGGATCGAGCTGGTGTTCACGTCGCCGAACACGAGGTCCCCGTTGATGCCGGCGCCCAATCCGCACGAGATGCAGAACGCCGCACCCGTGATCCCGATCGTGCCGGCGAAGTACGTCTTCGGAAGGCGCCGTGGCTTCGGGCCGCTGTTGTTGGTGTCCTGTGGCGCCGTGCCGCCGCAGAACTCATTGGGACCCCAGCCGTAGTTCCCCCCTTTGAGGATGAGGTTGATCTCATCGTTGCACTCGGGTCCGTTCTCGGTTTCCCAGAACCGGCCGGTCCTCGGGTCGAACGTGAACCCGAACGAGTTGCGATGTCCGAACGACCAGATCCGTCCATGTGGGTTGCCCGCTGCCGCGGTCCCGTCCCGGTCGAGGCGCAGGATCTTGCCGCGGAGGTTCGCCGTCAGGTCCTGCGCATTGGCGGCGTTGTGCCCTTCGCCGATCATCACGTAAAGCTTGTGGTCGGGACCGAACAGGATCCGGCCGCCATTGTGGTACGGCGTGGAGCTCGCGGGAGTGCTCACGAGCACCCGGAGACCGGTCCCGTGGGCGCCGATCTGCTTGATGCGCACGAGCTGGTTGCGGAGCGCCCCCCGCCATGTCCTCGTAACGTAGACGTAGATGAACGGCTTGGTTGGGAACGCCGGGTCGAGCGCGATCCCGAGTGCTCCTCGCTCACCGGTGCCGTCCACACCGCCGATCGTGAAGAACAGGTGATCGGCTCCGGTCTTCCGGTAGATGATCCGGATCTCACCCGTGCCTCGTTCCAGATACCAGATGTTGCCGCGGGGCGAGAACGTGAACCCGGAGGGCCCGTTGAGACCGGTCCTCACGGGGACCACCTTGACCGCAGCGGCACTGGACGGCGTCGCCGTCCGATCCTGGAGGCGTGCCGAGCCTACCGCGGGGGACAGTAGGACCAGACACGTTGCGGCGGTGACCAGACGGATCGTTCGCATCGTTCCATTCCCTCCTGCTATGGGACCATGTCCGACATGACCGCTGTCCCTCCCTCGACGTTCGGCATCCCGGCCCTTCGCACCGAGGACCCACGGTTCCTGCGTGGGGAAGGCAGGTACCTCGAGAACATCCGGATCGAGGGATCGTTGCGGGCGGTCTTCGTCCGCTCCATCTTCCCCCATGCGGAGCTCTCGGCCGTGGAGGGTCTGGATGAGGCCCGGTCCATGCCGGGGGTGGTCGCCGTGTACACGGCGGACGACCTGGACCTCCCCGCGCAGCCGCCGTCCGGCAACGTGGAGGCTCCCGGTGGGGAGCTGGACCAGCCGTTCGATCGGGAGGCACTCGCTCGCGATCGGTTGCGGTTCGTCGGCGAACCCTTCGCGGTCGTCATCGCGGAGACCTCGGGACAGGCGCAGGATGCCGCCGAGCTGATCGGAGCATCGGCGCATCCGCTCGACGCCGTGACCGATGCCGAGCGCGCGGCCGAGGACGATGCTCCGCTGCTGTTCCCGGACATCGGCACGAACGTCGCCCATCGGTTCGAGCACGACTGGGAACAGGACGTGCTCGCCGGTGCGGAGGTCGTGGTCGAAGGGCGTTTCCTGAACCAGCGCCTCGCCCCGGTCCCGATGGAGGCCGATGGCATCGCGGTCGTTCCCGACGAGGACGGCTACACCGTCTGGGTGTCGACCCAGGTGCCGTTCGACGTCCGCAACGATGTCGCAGAGCTGCTCGGAGTGGATCGACGACAGGTCCACGCGATCGCTCCGGACGTGGGTGGTGGTTTCGGCTCGAAGGTCCCCGTCTACCCGGAGTACCTTGCGGTCGCGAAGGCGGCGAAGCTGCTGGGTCGGCCGGTCCGATGGTTCGAGACACGGAGCGAATCGATGGTGGGCCTCTGGCACGGTCGGGCACAGGTGCAGCACGTCCAGATCGGGGCCCGCCGCGACGGGACCGTTGCGCCTAGCGCGGGCGGTCGGTGGTGACCAACGCGACACCGGTCGGGGCTTACCGAGGCGCGGGGCGGCCGGAGGCGGCGGCGTGCGTCGAGCGAGCGATGGACATGCTCGCCCAGGAACTGGCGATCGACCCGGTCGAGCTCCGCCGGGAGAACCTGATCCCGGTGGATGCCTTCCCCTTCACGACGGCGACCGGGACGACGTACGACTCCGGCGATTACGCGGCGTCGCTCGATCGCGCGCTCGAGCTGGCCGGGTACGGGGACCTCCGGAAAGAACAGGCGGCCCGGCGCGAGCGCGGAGACCCCGTCCTGTTGGGGATCGGCGTGTCGACCTACGTGGAGATCACGTCGTTCTCCTCGAAGGAGTTCGCTCGGGTGGAGATCGAGGACGACGGCCGGGTGACCGTCTACGTGGGAACGTCGTCGCACGGCCAGGGGCACGAGACCGCGTTCGCGCAGCTCGCGTCCGGCGTGCTCGGCGTCGCGATCGAGGACGTGCGCGTGATCCATTCGGATACGGCGTTGGTGGAACGCGGCGAGGGCACGTGGGGCTCGCGATCGCTCCAGGCGGGCGGCTCATCGGTCGCGATGAGGGCGGGCGAGGTGGCGGACATGGCGAGGACGCTCGCCGCCGAGATGCTCGAGGTGGATGTCGCGGACCTCGAGGGGCCGCGCGAGGGAGGGTTCCGTGTCGCGGGCGCGCCGGACCGAGCGGTCTCGTGGGCCGAGCTGGCGGCGACCGCGAAGGATCGCGGGTCAGCGTTGTCGGCCAAGGGTGTCTACCGCGAGCCGGGCTCGACGTTCCCCTTCGGCGCGCATGTCGCGGTGGTCGAGGTGGATCAGGAGACCGGAGCCGTCGACCTGATCCGCCACGTGGCCGTCGATGACTGCGGCCGGATCTTGAACCCGGCGCTCGTACGGGGCCAGCAGCACGGGGGGATCGCGCAGGGGATCGCCCAGGCGCTCTTCGAGGAGGTCGTGTACGACGAGTTGGGGAACCCGGTCACCGGCACGCTGGCGACGTATCTGATGCCGAGCGCCGCGGAACTGCCGACCCTCGAGACCGCCAATACCGAGACCCTGACCGACGTAGATCCCCTCGGCGCCAAGGGGATCGGGGAGTCGGGCTCGATCGGGTCGACCCCCGCCGTACAGAACGCGGTCGTGGATGCGCTCTCCCACCTGGGTGTTCGACACGTGGACCTCCCCTGCTCGCCCGAGCGGGTACGGGCCGCGATCACGAACGGTCGCTGACCCGTCGTCCGCGCTCGAACTAGGCCGAACGATGGTCGCGAACGAGCCATGAGGCTCATATGCTCGGGGTCATCACGAAGGCGATACCTGTCCCATGACTAGTCCTCGCCGCACCCTCGCGCGACTCCTCAAGGGCCCGGTCGGAGGCATGCTCCTGTGCGTGCTGATCGCCGGGCTCCTCGGGGGCGTCGCCGTCGCCCATCCAGGCGGCAACACGAACGATGCCTCGTCCCAGACGTCCCCGTCCTCCGATCCGTCGGCGGCCCCCGAGGCGTCGGGGCAGGATCAGCAGAGCAACGCTCCGGACGCGGGCGGCAGCAGCAGCGCAGCTCCCGTCCACACCGCGGCGGACTGCCAGGCACAGCTCGCAGCGGTGCAGGGTCAGCTCCCGGCCGTCCAGGACGCGACGGGTCTCGCCCACGCGATCAACACGGTCGAGGCGAACTGCGAGAAGAACCTGCAGGCACCCGGTCTGGTGAACGCCCTCGGGCACCTCGTCCTGAACTGGCAGCGTCACCAGGCGCACGAGGCCGCGAAGGCGGCCAAGGTGCATGGGAACGCGGGCGTGCACGGCAACTCCGGCAACCACGGCCCATCGAGCGACGGCACCGTCACCGGCTCCTGACGTTCCTCGCTCCGCGGGCGTCCGTCGATCAGGGTTCACTGTCGGACCTTCGGCTTGACCACGTTGTCTGGGCCCGAGTACGTTCCTTGCGGTAGGAGGTATGGCCCGGTCTACGAGGGAGGGGAACGATGGGGAGAACGAAGAAGGCGATGTGCATCATCGCGTGTGCATGGCTGCTGCCGTGAGCCTTGGTGCGAATGCCGCGTTCGCCGGCGAATGACGGGCAGCGGTCATAACGTCGATCAGAACCAAGGGAAGTCGTGGTGCTCTTTCTCAGGGCTGAACGATGACCCCACCGCCCCGCTGGACGGCTCGGGTCCGAACGGCCCAGGCGGTCAGTCGCAGTCGTTCGGTCAGGACGTGAAGCTCGGTCTCCAGGACCCGCACGTGTTCAATCCCGGCGTTGCCTGCAACCCGAACCGGACACCGCTTCCTCCGAACCCGAACAGAACCAAGTGAGGTCGAGGATGGCCCCGACGCTCGCGTCGGGGCCATCCTTCATCCGCTGAGGTCGTCGGACCCGTTCCGGGTAGCCTGTCCCGATGTCCGACATGCCGTTGTGGGAGCGTCGGTTCCGAGCTCCGAAGATGAACCTCCCGCACTGGTCCCGGAGCGCCCCCGACCGGGCCGTCTTCGCATCGAACGAGTCCGGCGTATGGCAGATCCACAGCTGGAACGTCGCGACGGGCGAGCGTAGGAAGATCTCCGACCACCCCGTCGGCGTGACGCAGGGCTGCGCGAGCCTCGACGGCGATGAGGTCCTGTTCTGGCAGGAAGACACGGGTGATGAGACCGGGCGGTGGTTGAGGCAGGCGTTCGAAGGGAGCGGCTCCGAGCCGCTCTTCGAAGGCCTGCCGATCGGATGGAACGACGGGGTGGCGCTCGGGCCGGGGATCGCCGCCGTCGCGATCGCAGATCGCGACGGCGGTTTCGCGGTCTTCGTATCGATCGATGGTGGTCCGGCGAAGGAGATCGCGCGGAGCACCGAGTGGCTCGGGATCGCCGGCAACTGGGACGACGCCGGTGATCGAGCCGGTCTCTCGACGGACGGCACGCTGCTCGCGCTGCAGCACGCGGAGCACGGCGACCTGTTGCATCCCTCGCTCCGGATCGTCGACCCCAGGACGGGCGGCACGGTCGCGGACCGCGGCGATGGCTCGTGGAGCGTGCTCGCGACGGCCTGGTCGCCGGTCGACGGGGACCATCGCCTCGCAGTGGTCCACGACGAGGAGGACCGCGAGCGGGCGGCGGTTTGGGACCTCGCGACGGGGGCGTGGTCGAACCTCGAGAGCTCGCTCCCAGGGGACGTGACCGCCCTGGATTGGTGGCCGGACGCGTCGGCGCTGCTGCTCCGCCACGCGTACGACGGTCGCCACGAACTCTTCCGCTACGACGTCGCCTCGGCGTCCACCTCGCGGATCGAGGCACCTCCCGGCTCCATCACCGACGCGCGCGTTCGTCCCGACGGGTCGGTCTGGTTCCGGCACACCGACGGTGTCCACCGAGCTCGGATCCTGGACGACAGTGGCGACGAGCCGATCGGGGTCCTCGGCGAGCCGGCGCCGGCCGGCCGGCCGTTCCACGATTGGCGCTACGCGAACGACCAGGGACAGCAGGTGCACGGCTGGATCGTCGAGCCCGAAGGCGATGGGCCGCATCCGGTCATGGTGTTCGTGCATGGCGGACCGCACTGGTTGTACGAGGACGCGTACTTCCCGGAGGTCCAGGCGTACGTGGACGCGGGCTTCTTGGTCGCGATGCCCAACTACCGGGGCTCGAGCGGATACGGGCGAGCGTGGAGCGACGCGCTCACCGGCGACGTGGGGTTCACCGACGTCGACGATGTCACGGCAGGGCTCCGGAACCTCCTCGGTCGGCCGGACGTCGACCCGTCCCGGACGGTGATCGCGGGCTGGTCGTGGGGTGGGTACATCTCGCTCATGGAGCTCGGCCGCTACCCGGATCTGTGGACCGCCGGGATGGCAGGGGTGCCGGTCGGTGATTACGTCCGCGCGTACGAGGAGGAAGCGCCCTCGCTCCAAGCGCTCGACCGGGCGCTGATGGGCGGGACACCGGCGACCGAGCCGGAGGCGTTCCGTCGTTCGAGCCCCCTCACGTACGCCGATCGGGTCGCCGCACCCGTGCTCCTGGTGGTCGGCGAGAACGACTCCCGGTGCCCCGTCGGGCAAGCGCTCGCCTACGCGGACCGACTGAAGGAGCAGGGGAAGCCGCACGAGGTGTACCTGTACACGACGGGACACGGAGTGCTGGCCACCGACGAGGATGTTCGGCAACAGCGGATCGTGCAGGACTTCCTTCGATCGGTGGTGCCGGGGGTGCGCGCGATCTGACCGGGCTGCTCAGACGACGCCCTGGTCCAGCATCGCGTCGGCGACCTTGGTGAACCCGGCGATGTTCGCGCCGTGCATGTAGTTGCCCGCGACCCCGTACTCCTCGGCGGTGCTGCGGCAGGTGTCGTGGATCGCCTGCATGATCGTATGCAGCCGCTCGTCGACCGTCCCGCGCGACCAGGCGCGGCGCGCCGAGTTCTGCGCCATCTCGAGCCCGCTCACCGCCACGCCCCCGGCGTTCGCCGCCTTCCCGGGTCCGTAGAGGATCCGCGCGTCCAGGAAGGCCTCGATGCCCGAAGGGACCGTCGGCATGTTCGCACCCTCGCTCACGACGTAGACGCCACCCGCAAGCAGGTTGGTCGCATCCTCCGCGTTGATCTCGTTCTGGGTCGCGCTCGGGAAGGCGCAGTCCGCGGGGATCGCCCAGAGCGGGTTGTAGTGCTTGGCGGGGTCGACCGCGGTCCAGTCAACGCCGGGGTATCTCTCCGCGTACTCCATGATCCGACCACGCCGGACGTTCTTCAGGTCCATCACGTAGGCGAGCTTCTCGCGATCGATGCCTTCCTTGTCGTGGATGAAGCCGCCGGAGTCGCTGAGGGTGACTGGCCTCGCCCCGAGGTCGAGCAGCTTCTCCACCGTGTACTGGGCCACATTGCCCGAGCCCGAGACGAGACAGGTCTTGTCCTGGAGGGACTCCTCGCGCGTCTTCAGCATCTCCTGGGCGAAGTAGACGGCCCCGTAACCGGTCGCCTCGGGCCGGATCAGCGAACCGCCCCAGTTGAGGCCCTTTCCCGTGAGCACGCCGGTGAACTCGTTCCGGATCCGCTTGTACTGACCGAACAGGTAGCCGATCTCACGCCCGCCGACCCCGATGTCTCCCGCCGGCACGTCGGTGAACTGCCCGATGTGCCGCTGGAGCTCAGTCATGAACGACTGGCAGAACCGCATCACCTCGCCTTCGGACTTCCCCTTCGGGTCGAAGTCCGCGCCACCTTTCCCGGCGCCCATCGGGAGGGTGGTCAACGCGTTCTTGAACACCTGCTCGAAGGCCAGGAACTTCAGCAGACCGAGGTAGACCGTGGGGTGGAAGCGGAGGCCGCCCTTGTACGGCCCGATCGCGCTGCTCATCTCGACCCGGAACCCGCGGTTAATCTGGACGTCGCCCCGATCGTCGACCCACGGGACCCGGAACATCACGACGCGCTCGGGCTCGATCGTGCGCTCGAAGACCTTCGCGTCGATGTAGCGTGGATTGCGGGCGAGCGCCAGCTCGACCGACTCGGCCACCTCCTGCACCGCCTGATGGAACTCGGGTTCGCCGGGGTTCTTCGCGACGAGGTGCGCCATCAGCCGGTTCACGTAATCACCCATGCGAACGGCTACCTCCGGTCGGTGGATACGAAGCGTCGGGAACGCGAACGCCCGGCAAGCCTATCCCGGCTGGCTGTTACGGTGGAACCGTGCCCCGGTGGCTCGCCTTCCTCACCGTCGTTCCGTTCGCCTACCTCGTATGGCGGCTCGGGATCGCCCACCTTCGAGCCCTCTCCGGCCCGGCTCCCGGTTCCCTCGACGAGGGTCCACCCCCGTCGGAGCCCGAAGACGTCGACGGGCTCGACGTCTACCTCGTGTGCGGCGAGTGCGGGACCGAGTTCAAGGTCTCCCGTCTGGGGGAGCTCCAGCTCCCCCGTCATTGCGGCGAGAAGATGCAGGTGGTTCGGCGTGTGGCGGAAGCCTGACCGGGCGGATGGGTCGTTTTCCACACGCGTGCCAACCAGTCATCCACAGGGTTATCCACAGAGGATGAACGAGGTGTGAACGCCGCGGAGCAGGCGTCCTGCGGCGATCTGGGCCGAGATCACCGCCAGAACGTGACGCCGAAGAACCCGATCGCGATCACTCCGAGCCCGCCCATCAGGACCGTGTTGCTGGCCTGATCGCCGCGCGTGTAGTTCCAGACGATGGCGACGACCCCGATGCCCATCAGCACGAGCATGAGTGGGCCGTACCATCGGGGGCTCGCCTTCACCTTCTTCTTCCGTTGCGGCTCCAGTTGATAACGGCTGCTCCGCTGCTTGGGGCGACCTCTCGACTTCGGCATGGCGTACCCGATGGTAGCGGCTCACGATGGCAGGAGCGTCAAGGTAGGCGCGGTCGGGGGCGGGGCGAAGCCGTATGGCTTCGCCCCGCCCCCGAGGTAGAGCTCGAGCTGGTCGTTCCAGTGCGCGGAGGCAGGGTTGCCGCTCACGCCGGTCGGGACCACGCCGAGGCTCCGTTCGAGGTCCCCGAGGTCCCACACCACGCGCCAGGACGGGATCACCGCCGGTCGGAACCCGAGCGAGCCGTCGAAGCCAGCCTGGGCCACCGTCTGCTCGTCGCCGCCGAACGCGACGTCGGCCGCGGTGAACAACGGCTCCAACCCCGGGATCGAGGCCAGCGGGTGTGCGATCAGGAGCCGGTGGATCTCGCCCCACGTCTTGCCGTCGGCTCCTTCGATCGCGTCATCGAGCGCGGCGCGCAGCAGGTCGTCGTCGAGCCACCCGACGGGATCGCGGAGCATGCGAGGCAGGACCGCTCCCTGGAAGATCTCCCTCCAGGAGTCGTATGCCGAGAACAGCTCCTCGCCCATCTTCGGCTCCACGGCCCGCCGAGCGATGGCCGCGCACCAGAGGTTGAACAGGGCCGCTTCGGCCGAATCCGCACGGAGATCCCCGTCCCAGGCGCCGAGGAGTTTCACGGCGCTCGCCTGCTCATCCGAGCGGGTCTCGATCCGGAGCAGCAGTGACGCCGTCTCGAGCGAGGGCCTCGAGATCGTGTCCATCTGGATCGCCCGCATCGACGCCACGTCGTGGCGGTCGTGCCGTTCGATCAGCTCCTCTATCCGCTGCTTGCGGAAGGGGAGGTGGAAGTCCTTCGCGATCACGTAGGGGTAGTCCGCCGGCTGGATGTCGTGGTTCGCGGTTGCGATGAACCCTCGGTCCGGGTTCGTCTCGGCCGGGAGCTCGTCCAGCGGGATCCATCCGAGCCATTCATGCTCGCCCGTCGAGCCGGGGACCGGCCGCGTGCCGTCGCCGGCCTCGCGCAGCGGGTACCAGCCCGTGCACTGATAGGCGATCGTCCCGTCGACGTCGGCGTACACGAAGTTCTGGCCCGGGCATCCGATCTGCAGCACCGCCTGTCGGAACTCCTCGACGTCGCGAGCGCGCGCGACCTCGAGCGGCAGCGAGGGACGCAGGGCGCTCTCGTGGCCGGTCCACCGGAGCGCGTAGTGGCGGTCGATCGGCCGATAGGTGGTGCGCAGGACGCCCGCCGTGCCGTGGGTGAGGATCGGGCCGTGGCGTGTCTCCCGGACCGTGACGGTGCGGGGCTCGGGCTCGCCGCGGAGCCCGATCCGCTCTTCGTGAAGGATCAGCGGCTCCCAGCCGTCCCGGTACCGCGCGGCGGTCCCGTCGTCGTTCAGGGTCTCCTCGTAGAGGTCCTGGACGTCCCCCGTGACGTTCGTGACGCCCCAGGCGTGGTGTGGAGTTGCGCCGAGGATGATTCCGGGCGAGAACGGCAACGCGACGCCGCGAGCCTCGTAGCCGGGCGCGCGGAGGTGGAGCTCGAGCCAGGGCCCGGGTTGCGTCACGAGCAGGTGCGGGTCGTTCGCGAGCAGCGGCATGCCGGATGCGGTCTTGGAGCCCGCGACGACCCAATCGTTCGAGCCCTGGCCGCGCGCGCTCGGCGCGCTCGGCATGAGCAGCTCGGCCGCTTCGCGGCCGAGCCGCTCATCCAGCTCCGCCCGAAGGAGCTCGGACTCCCAGTTGCTCGACAGCGACCAGGCGAGGTAGGCGAACGCCGCCGCGTACGGCAAGGGGTCGTCGGGAAGATCGGGCGTGAGATCGAGCAGCGTGTATTCGACGGGGACGGCCGGCGCGGCGTCGATCCACGCCCGGAGCCCGTTCCGGAACCGGCCGTGGAGGTGCTGGTCCTCCTCGGTCCACGCCTGCACGTGTCGCGCGGCCGCGCGGTGCAGCCCGATCGTCCTGATGAACCGGTCGTCCTCGAAGGTGCGCTCGCCGAAGATCTCCGCCAAACGACCGGTCGCAACGCGCAGCGCGAGCTCGACCTGGAAGAGCCGTTCCCCCGCGGTCACGACCCCCTGCGCGAACCAGAGGTCGTCGAGGGTCTCGGCTTCGATCCGGGGCACGCCGAACGGGTCGCGCCGGATCGTGACGGGGCGTTCCAGGCCATCCAGCTGGAGGGTGCCCTCCTCGGGGAAGAGCGAGGGGCGAGCCATCGCACGGAGCTGGTCCGACATGCGCGCGAGGGTATCGCGAGGCTGAAGCGGCCGACCTCAGGGTTGGGTTCGCACGGGCTCGCCTTCGCCGTCGATCGCAACGCCCTCTCGGACGTTCCCGAGCCAGCTCCGGTAGAGGGCCGCGTACCTGCCGCCACCGATCACCAGCTCGCCGTGCGTCCCCTCCTCGACGAGCTTCCCCGCGTCGAACACGAACACGCGCTGCGCGCCCTCGGCCGTCGACAAGCGGTGCGCGATCGTGACCACCGTGCGTCCGGCGGAGAGCCGGCGGAGCGCCTCGGTGATCCGCCGCTCGGTCGCCGGGTCGACCGCCGACGTCGCCTCGTCGAGGATCAGCAGCCCCGGGTCGCCGATCTGCGCGCGTGCCAGGGCAACCAGCTGGCGCTCGCCGACGCTCAGCGCCTCGCCGCGCTCGCCGACCGGCGTCGCGAGTCCGTCCGGCAATCCGGCGACCCAATCCGCCAACCCCAGCTCGACGAACGCCGACTCCACCTCAGGATCGGTCGCGGTCGGTCTGCCGTAGCGCACGTTCTCGCGCACCGTCGTGTCGAACAGGAACCCGTCCTGGGGGACCATGCGGATCCGCGTGCGCCGCGAGTCGCTCTCCACGTCGCGCAGGTCGACGCCGCCGATCACGATCCGGCCGGCGAGCGGGTCCGCCAGGCGAGACATCAGCTTCGCGAATGTGGTCTTCCCGCACCCGGTCTCGCCCACGATCGCGACGTGGCCCCCCGCCGGGACCGACAGTGTGATCCCGTGGAGCACCTCCGGCCCCTCGCGGTACGCGAAGCGGATGTCCTCGGCCTTGACCGAGAGCGGGCCACCAGGCAAGGCGACGCCGTTCGGGGGCTCGACGACTTCGATGTCCAGGTCCAGGACGGCCAGGATCTTCCGCCATCCGGCGATCGCGGTCTGGGTCTCGCTGTAGATCTCGGGGAGATCCGTGAACACGTGCAAGAAGACGTCGGCCAGGAACAGGAACGCCGAAACGCGCCCGAACGTGAGTCCCCACGCCCTGCCGAAGATCGACCCCAGGACGATCACGGTCGAGAGGGCGACGGCGTAGAAGATCGACGACATCGGCCAGAAGGTGGCCGCGCGGAAGTGGGCGAGGACCTCCGCCTTGTAGCGCTCGCTGATCGCGTGTTCGACCTTGTCGTGGGTCTGCTCGTCCAGCCCGTAGGCGCGGACGACGGCCGCCCCCATCACGGACTCGGACACCTCGGAGAGCATCTCGCCTACGCGGGTCCGTGCCGCGTTGAACGCGGCGGACAGCCTCGCCTGCATCGACCAGACGACGATCAGCAGGGGGATCAGCAGCAGCATGATCGCCGTCGCGAGCTGCCACGAGTAATAGAGCATCAACAGCAACGCGCCGATCGCCTGAGCGCCGGAGATGATCCATGCGATCCCGCCCCACTCCATGAACTCCTGGAGTGCGTCCACATCGGCCGTCACGCGGGCCACGAACACGCCACGCTTCTCCTCGCTCTGCTCGGCGATCGACAGCGCGTGGATGTGGCGGAACGTCCGCACGCGCAGGTGCATCAGCGCGTTCTCGGAAGCACGGACCAGCCGGCGACCGGCGGCTCGGGCCGCCAGGAACGCGAGGACGACGAGCACGAAGGCGGCGGCGCAGCGTCCGTAGACGAACGGAGCGCTGAACGTCGGCGTGAAGCCCTTGTCGAAGATCTGTTGGACGAGGACCGGCGTGACGAGGGACGCGACGGTCACGCCCAGCGAGACGATCACCGTGAAACCGAGCCCGGTCCGGAGCTCGGGGCTCTCCTTGAGGCCGCGGCGAAGGACGGCGAAGGCGCCCTTCAGGTGCTCGGGGACCTTCACGTCCTCATCGTCGGCGAGCAGCTCGACGACGGCGCTCATCGCTCGGTCCGTTCGGCGCGCTCGTATGCGTGGATGATCGACGCGTACCCGGGCTGGCGCGCGAGCAGGTCCTCGTGCGGACCGGTGGCCTTGACCACGCCGTCTTCCAGGAAGATGACGCGGTCGGCGAGGCGGATCGTGGAGAGCCGATAGGCAACCACGATCAGCGTCGTCGACAGCTCCCGCCGGAGCGCCGCGAGGATGTCGGCCTCGATCGTCGGGTCGACCGACGAGGTGGCGTCGTCCAGGATCAGGACGCGTGGCGCGCGCACGAGGGCTCGTGCGAGCGCCACGCGTTGCCGTTGCCCGCCGGAGAGCGTGTAGCCACGCTCTCCGACCACCGTGTCGTAACCCTGCGGGAGCTCGCGGATGAAGCGGTCCGCCGACGCGATCATCGCGGAGCGGACGACGTCCGCCTCAGCCGCATCGGCATCCAGCGCGATGTTCTCGCGGACGGTCGTCGCGAACAGGAAGCTCTCCTGGAACACGATCGACACGTCTCGGCGGAGCGCGACAGGGTCCGCGTCGCGCACATCGACGCCTCCGACCAGGACCCTGCCCTGCTCGGGATCCGCCAGCCGTACGAGCAGCTGTGCCAGCGTCGACTTGCCGACGCCGGTCGGGCCCACGATCGCGACCGATTCCATCGGCTGGACGTCGAACGTGACCCCATCGAGGATCGGCACGCCGTCGTAGAGGTGGCGCACCCCGAGGACCTCGATCCCCAAGGGTCCCTTCGGCAACTCCTCGGGGTGTTCAGGCGGGTTCAGCGTGACGCTGGTGCGGAACACTTCTTCCAGCCGGGCATACCCCACGACCGCTCGCGGCAGCTCCGCGAGGATCCAGCCGATGAACCGCATCGGCCATGACAGCAGCCCGAACAGCGCGACGAACCCGATCAGATCGCCGACGGTGATCGCGCCCGCGGCCACCCGCCAGGAGCCGACCGCCAGCAGGAGAGCCGTCGCGAGCGTCGGCAACGCATCCAGCCCCGCCTCGAAGGTCGCCCGGACGTAGCCGCCGCGCACCCGATCGTCCCGGAGCGCCCTCGCCTTGACGGCGAGCCGCTCGGTCTCGGCGTCTTCGCGTCCGAGCGTCTTGACGACGAGGGCGCCGTCGATCGATTCGTGTGCCACGGCCGAGACCTCGCCGATGTCTTCCTGCGCGCTGCGGGCGGGCTCCTCCATCCGCTTCGCGAAGCTCCGGTTCATCAGGGCGAGCGACGGGAACAGGATCAGACCGATCAGTGCGAGCCACGGGTCGGCGTGCAGCAGGGATCCCATCGCGAGCAGCGTCATCGCGATCACGCCGGTCGCGAACGGGACGGGCCAGAAGACGTCCACGGCGGCCTTCACGTCGGCCTCCATGTGCGCGAGGAGTTCGCCCGTCGGGGTCTCGCGGTGGTACTGGAGCTGGAGGTCGCGGTAGCGATCGGCGACCCGGTTGCGGAGCGTGGCCATCACCCGCTCGCCGGCGACCCCGCTGTAGTAGCGGCGGAACATGATGCCGAGCGCGCGTCCGACCCCGAACGTCATCAGCGCCAGCACCGCGAGCCATATCGAGCCGGCCGGGACGGGCCCGCTGAACGACGGTCGCAGCACCTTATCGGTCGCGCGTGCCAGCGCCGTCGTCAGCAGCACGGACGAGACGGCGAACACGAGCGAACCGACGACGGACACCAGGAACGGCCTCGGGTGCATGCGGACGTAGGCGACCACCAGTCGCATCCCGCGGGTGAAGAGCCCTCGCCCGTCCCCGCCCCTCGTCTCCTGCGTCACCGACGCCACGCCGCCTATGATGCCGCGCATGACCGACCATCGACCCTGGTTCGCGTCGTACCCCGCTGACGTGCGGCGGACGCTCGAGCCCTATCCGCACGAGAGCTTGTTCGCGATCCTCGATGCAGCGGCGGGCCGGTATCCGGACAAGGCCGCCATCGCCTGGTTCGGCAGGCACATGACCTATCGGACGCTCCTCGAGGAGGTCGAGCGGTGCAGCGCGATGCTCACCGCCCTGGGGGTCTCCAAGGGCGATCGGGTCGCGCTGGTCGTGCCCAACTCACCGCCCTACGTGATCACCTACTACGCGTGCCAGCGGATCGGCGCGATCGTGGTCGGGAACAACCCGCTCTACACGAAGCGCGAGATGGAGCATCAGCTGCGCGACGCCGAGCCGAAGGTCGTGCTGATCGCCGACCTGTTGTATCCGGATTTCGCCGAGCTCCTGGACGATCTCCAGATCGCGAACGTCGTGGTGACTCGGCTGAACGACTACATGCCGCCCATCAAGAAGCTCCTGGCGCCGATCGCCGTGTTCCGCAAGACGCAGCGGGCCGCCGGGAAGCCCTGGCCGCCCGTGCCCAAGGGCGCGCCGGTCCTGCGCTGGGGCGCCGCGATGAAACAAGGGCACCCCGTCCCACCCGTCGCCACGGTGGATCCGGCGCGGGACGTCGCGGTGCTGATCTACACCGGTGGAACCACCGGGATCGCGAAGGGCGCGATGCTCTCGCACGACAACATCACGGCCAACGCCCGTCAGTCGACTGCGTGGATCTCCGTGATCGAGGACGGCAAGGACACGATGCTCGCTGCACTCCCGTTCTTCCATTCCTACGGGATGCTGTCCATGAACGTCGCGGTTCTCAACGCGATGAAGCTGATCCCGGTCCCGAACCCCCGCGACATCCACATGCTGCTCGAGCTGATCCACACGGAGCACGCCACGATCTTCCCCGGGGTCCCCAGGCTCTACATCGCGATCAACGAGCATCCCCAGACACCGAAGTTCGACCTGAAGTCGATAAAGGCGTGTGTCTCGGGCGCCGCGCCCCTGCCGGCGGCCGTCGCCAAGGAGTTCGAGCGGGTGACCGAAGGCGGGCAGCTCGTCGAGGGCTTCGGGCTGACCGAGTGCTCGCCCGTCACGCATGCGAACCCGTTCAACGGGGTGCGCAAGCCCGGCTCCATCGGGCTTCCGATCCCCGACACCGACGTGCGGATCATGTCGCTCGACGATCCGGACATGGAGATGCCGACCGGTGAGCCTGGTGAGCTCTGCATCCAGGGGCCGCAGGTGATGCTCGGGTACTGGAAGCGGCCGGAGGAAACGGCCCTGATGATCCGCAACGGATGGCTGCATTCGGGCGACGTCGCCGTGATGGATAGCGAGGGGTACTTCAAGATCGTCGATCGTCTCAAGGACATGATCCTCGTGTCGGGTTTCAACGTGTACCCGAACGAGGTCGAGGATGTCCTGTATCACCATCCGGCCATCTCGAAGGTCGCCGTGATCGGTGTGCCCGACGATCGGACCGGGGAGCGAGTGAAGGCGTTCGTGGTGTTGAAGGAAGGTGCGACCCTCACGTCCGAAGACCTGATCGCGTGGTGCCGGGACCCGAAGGTGGGCCTGACCGGCTATCGCATCCCGCACGAGGTCGAGTTCCGGGATTCCCTCCCCGAGACGATGGTGGGCAAAGTGCTTCGTCGGGTCCTGCACGACGAGGAGCTGAAGAGGCGCGAGGCAGCTGCGTCGTCTGTGCCCAGCGGCTCGTGAACCCGATCTATTGGGATCTCGGCGATGGGATCGCCGTCCGCACCTACACGCTGGACGATGCCGAGGAGGCGTTCGCGCTGGTCGACGCCAATCGCGACCGGCTGCACCCGTGGATGATCTGGGAGCCCCAGACGCGCACGCCAGCCGACACGAGGGCGTTCATCGAGCGCTGCCTCGCTTCCGAGACCGATCTGGAGGGGAACGGGATCTGGGTCGACGGCCGGCTGGCGGGCTCGATGGGTCTTCGGGTCGACGTGTCCGATGCGGGAGCCGAGATCGGCTACTGGATCGGCCGTGACTTCGAAGGACGGGGGATCATCACGCGCGCGTGCCGCCGGTTCTTCGACTTCGCCTTCGACGAGCTCGGGCTGCACCGGGTGGAGCTCTGTGCGGCGGATACCAACACGAGGAGCCGTTCGGTCGCCGAGCGCCTGGGGATGCGCCAGGAGGGCGTGCTGCGCGGTGGCGTCCGGACCCCGGAGGGGTTCCTCGACCTCGTGATCTACGGGATCCTCGAGGACGAGTGGCGAGCGCAGTCGCGATGAGCCCGCTGCCGGTCGATCTGGGCTCGGGCGTGGTGCTCCGTCGGTACGAGATGCCAGACCTCGAGGCGCTGTGGCATGCGATCGAAGAGGAGCGCGAGAGGATCGCCGTGTGGATGCCGTTCGTCGAGGGCGTCCGCACGATCGAGGATGAGCGGACGTGGCTCGAGACCGTCGTGGCCGACGAAGCCGGTACCGGAGGGGGAGGCCTCTGGAGCGGGTCGGAATTCCTCGGCGGGGTGGGTCTCATGCTCGGGCCGTTCGGCATCGCCGGCGAGATCGGCTACTGGATCCGCGCGAAGCACGAGGGACGCGGTCACATCACGCGCGCCTGTCGGGCGATGATCGACATCGGGTTCGAGGAGCTCGGCCTCCACCGGATCGAGATCCGAGCGGGCGTTGATAACGCACGGAGTCGCGCGGTCCCGGAACGACTCGGGTTCACCTACGAAGGCATCGAGCGCGAGGGGAGCCGCGGCAGCCGAGGCTTCTATGACCTCGCGGTCTACAGCCTGCTCGACCGCGAGTGGCGGTCTTGACCGCCTCTATCGAGTATCGAGCTGTGCGAGCGGGGCGGCGAGCGCCGCGGTCTCCGCGGGGACCGCCGCCACCGCGCCGACAAGAAGGGTCGCGGGCGGCCCGATGCCGGCCGCGGCCGCCAAGGCGGGCAGCTCCTCGAGCGTGGCGATCACGCTCCGTTCCTCCGGGGTGGTCGCCCACTGGATGATCGCGGCCGGCTCGCCCGAAGGACGACCGGCGGCGATCAGCGCCCGGCAGGTCGCCTCAAGCTTCCCGGCCGCCATGAGCAGCACCAGCGTGTCGACCGCGGTCGCGACGCGACCGAGGTCGGCGGCGTCGGGCGCGTGCGCGGTGCCCGCGGTCGACGCCGTCACGACGGCGAAGGATCTCGCGATGCCGCGATGGGTGACCGGGATCCCGGCCGAAGCAGGTGCTGCGACCGCGCTCGTGATCCCCGGGATCACCTCGCACGGCACGCCCGCCCGCGCGCAGGCGAGCAGCTCCTCGCCACCCCTCCCGAACACGAGCGGATCACCGCCCTTCAGCCGGGCGACGACCCTTCCCACCATCGCCTGCTCGACGAGGAGGGAGCAGATCCGCTCCTGTGGGACCGCGGCCCGACCCGGCTCCTTCCCGACGTAGAGGCGTTCGGCCTCCGGCCGGCATAGGTCGAGCAGGGCGGGAGCGACGAGGCGGTCGAAGATCACGACGTCGGCTTCGCCGAGGGCTCGGGCGCCCTTCACGGTGATCAGCTCCGGATCGCCGGGGCCTGCCCCGATCAGAACGACCCGGCCGGTCACGGGGCGTCCGCTCCGTCGAGCAGCCGCGCAAGCAACCGCGAGCGAAGCTCCTCGACCTGACCCGCTTGGACCAGCGCGGCCGCTTCGTCGGGATCGAGCGCCGCGGCCCAACGCCGCGAACGGGTTCGGAGGTCCGGGAGAAGGGGCAATGTTTCCTCCCGGACCTCTCGAAGCACCCGCAGGACCTCGGCCCATTCGGCGCCGTACTGTGCTTCCAGCCGCGAGCGGATCTTCTTCGCGAGCGCGGGCGACGCGCCACCGGTGCCGATCGCGAGGAGGAGCTCGCCGCGCCGGACCACCGCGGGCGCCGCCCAGTCGCACCGCGGGATATCGTCAACCACATTGACTAACGCGCCCGCTGCGCGCGCGGCCGTCGCGATTCGCGCTCGGACGGCAGGGTCGGGGTCGTGCGCGATCACGAGGAACGCATCGGCAAGGTCGGGCGCGTACCACGTCCGGCGGATCACCGTGACACCGTCCAGTGCCTCCAGGTCGTCGAGTCGATCGCCCGGTTCGGCGGCGACCACCACCACCTCCGTGGCACCGCCGGCCAGGAGCCCTTCGACCTTGCCCTCACGAACCGGGAGCGTGCCGATCACGACGCATCGCCGGCCGGTGAGCTCCAGCAGGACGGGATAGCCGAACGGCATCAGCAGGCCACCGTGTAGTGGTGCGACCGGAAGGGTGGCGGTGGCGCGGCCTCGCGCTCCGTGCCCTCGTAGTCCTCGAGGTGCTCCGTGTAGCTGACCCACATCGAACCTTCAGGGTCGTACTCGCGCTGCAGGTTCTTCTTCGCTCGGTCGAGGTTCCTGAGCGCCAGCCGCTTCACGGCCGACAGATCGTCGATCGGGGCGTCCTCGAACGCGCCCGCGGCCTTGACCCACGCCTCCATCCCGGCGTCGGTGCGGATCAGCACCGTCGAGGTGCCGGGCTCGCTCCCGATGTTGCCGACCACCATGTCGGCCCCGAGCGACGCGAAGTCGGCGCACTCGTCGCACCCCTTGAGCGAAGCGGTGTGGAAGTCCTTCACGGGCTTCTTCATGAGCTCCTCGCCGCTCTCGCCCGCGGCGACCAGCTTGCCCTCGCGGATGTCGATCTTCTTCACCTTCCCGAGGTTGACCCCCTCGCCGGCGACCATCGGGATCAGCTTCTTCGGATCGAACGAGCGGGTGCAGAACAGACCGATCGCCAGCACGACCTTGTGCGCGAGCGTCTCGCGGCGCGCCCACGGGAACTTCTGGATCGCGCGGAGGCCGCTGATCTGGCACGGGGTCCCGACGAACGCGATCCGCTCGACGTGCTCCGGCGCGCGCTCGTTCAGCACGGCCAGGGCCTCGCTCTGGTGATACACGCTTCCCGCGCCGCTGCGGATCTGCTCGGGCGAGGTCGCGAGGATCGGCGACCCCACGAACGCATCGAGCTTCTGCGTCATGATCACCGCGTCGATGTGGCCCCGTTCCATCAGCGTGGTGAGCAGGGCCGTGACTGCGCCGCCGTCTTGCGCCCCGTCGGGGCGCTCAACGGCGCGCGCGGACACAGCCTCCTGGATCGGCCCCACCGGGTCCTCTTCGGACTGGTGGTTCAGCCGTTCGGGCCGGAAGCCGGCCATCGGGCAGTAGTCCCAGCACGCCGAGCACCCGGTACACATCCGTACGAGCGTCGGCAGGCCGTCGCTCCCCACGCCGATCGACTTCGACGGGCAGGCCGCGATGCACGCGCCGCAGCCGACGCACCGGTCGGCGTCGATCACGGCCGAGGCGGTCTTGTGGAACCAGATCTTGTCCAGCATCTCCGGGACGCCGAACGCGTCCATGATGTCGTCGCGCACGTCTCGCGCGGGATCGGCGATCGGTGCGTCGCCCGTGCCCACGCGCTCTTCGGTATCAACCATCCAGATCGCTCCCTCGCTCGGAGAAGTAGGCGCCGACCCCGGCCGGGGTGACGTCGTCGAGCGTCAGCTCGCCCGCACAGACGGCGCGCAGGATCTCGGTGACGGAGTCCCACGTGTCCTCGATCGTGTCCTCGAGTCGGACCCACTGCCCGAGGCGGCCCGCGCCGAGGTCGCCCCCCAACGAGACGTCCAACGCTTGCTGGTAGGCCTCCTCGTCCTTGGTCATCGTGGCGCGGAGGCCGATCTGCGCCGCCTGCACCTGTGCGCACGACGCCTTGCAGCCGCTCATGTGGATCCGGAGGCCCTCGAGGCGCTCCCGCCCTTCGTCGGGAACGTGCTCGCGGAGGTGTGCGATCAGCTTGCGACCGTTCGTCTTCATGTCGTCGATCGCGAACTTGCAGAACGGCGCGCTCGTGCACGCGACGATCGCGCGCTCGAACTGGTCGGGCTCGGGCCGGTAGGTGTCCAGGAACGGTTCGCGCAGCAACGCGTCCACGTCGCCGATCCCGGTGAGCAACAGGTTCTGTCGCTGCGACATCCGGACGCCGCCGTCGCCGTGGGTCCGGGCCAACCGAGCGACCTCGAACCATTCCTCGTCGGTCAGCCGGCCCATCGGGATGCACAGGCCCACCACGTGGGAGCCGTGGCGGTCCTCGTGCACGCCGAGGTGGTCCTCGAACTCGCCCGTCCAGAGCGACTCGCCCGCCCCCGGGACCTCGTAGGGGAGGCGCCGGCGCAGCTCCTCGGTGATCCGCTCCGGGCCGAGCTGATGGACGAGCACCCGGAAACGGTTGACCGCCTTGTGCTCGAAGTCCCCGAGGTCGCAGTAGGTCTGAAGCGTCGCCCGCACCATGTCCGTCACGCGGTCCGGCGTGACGAACAGGTCGAGGGCGTCGGCGACGCGCGGGGAGTCGCTGAGCCCACCTCCCGCGTGGACGTTGTACCCGAGCGTTCCGTCGGCGCCGCGCGCGGGCGTGAAGGCGAGGCAGTGGAGCTTGACCGCGGCGCAATCGGTCGGGCAACCCGTGACGACGACCTTCCATTTGCGCGGCAGGAACGAGGTGAGCCGCTCCTCCTCCAGGGCGAAGGTTCGGAACT
>VAXZ01000166.1 GCA_005885035.1 Actinomycetota bacterium | reverse complement strand
TGTCGGCATCCTGGGACGAGAAGAAGCCACCGTCGGGATGGCGCATCTCGCGGAGGAGGTAATCGAGGGTCCGCGACGAGATCTCTCGGTCGTGGTCGTTCCGGGTCGCGAGCCACGCGCGGGCGTACAGCAGCGCCAGCTGCGCGTTGTCGTACAGCATCTTCTCGAAGTGCGGCACCATCCACGCGCCGTCGGTGGAGTAGCGCGCGAAGCCGCCGCCGATCTGATCGAACATGCCGCCGCCGGCCATCCGATCGAGTGTGAGGATCGCCATCTCCAGCGCGTCGGGCGTCTCGCGGATCGCCTGTCGCAGCACGAACTCGAGCGTCATCGGTTGCGGGAACTTGGGAGCGCCGCCGAACCCTCCCCAGCGCGGATCGAACGAATGCCGGAGCGTCTGGAACGCTTCGTTCGCGACGGCCTCGGTGAGCGGCTCCTCGGAGCCTTCGAGCGCACCGGCGCGCCGGATGGACTCGATCACCCGACCGCTCTGCACCTCGATCTCGTCGCGCCGCGACGCCGACGCGTCGGCGATGCCTTCCAGCACCTGCCGGAACGAGGGCAACCCGTGGCGTGGCTGATCCGGGAAGTACGTGCCCGCGTAGAAGGGCTTGCCCTCGGGGGTGAGGAAGACCGACATCGGCCAACCCCCGCTCCCCGTCATCGCCTGGACCGCGTCCATGTAGATCCCGTCGACGTCGGGCCTCTCCTCACGATCCACCTTGATCGCCACGAATCGTTCGTTCAGGAACCTCGCGGTCGCCTCGTCCTCGAAGGACTCGCGCTCCATCACGTGGCACCAATGGCAGGACGCGTAGCCGACGGACAGGAACACGGGGCGGTCCTCGACGCGGGCCCTGGCGAAGGCGTCTTCCCCCCAGGGGTACCAATCCACGGGGTTGTGGGCGTGCTGGAGGAGGTACGGGCTCGACGCCCCGGCGAGACGGTTGGCTGCACGTTCGGTCACACCACCAGTCTGCAACGCTCCCGCGCCTGCCACATCCACGTTCAGAACCGGGCCGCAGGAGCCGATGGTCATACGGGATGGAGGATCGCATCCGCGTTTCCGTGGTCGATGACCATATCCGGCTCGTCGAGAGCCTCCGGCTGGACGGCCAGGGTCTGGGTGCTCTCGTGGAGGTGTGCGACGCCGTGCACGACGTCCGCGTGATCGCCGCCACCACCGAACGCGATCCCGAGCTCGGCTCGGCGATCGTCACCGCCGGAGCCAGCGGTCTCCTACCGTCGTGGGGCGACCCTGCGGAGATGGAGGACGCGATCCGTCGCGCGGTGGCCGGCGAGCTGGTGCTGCCCGACGACCACCTGTCTTCGCTCGTCGATCGGCTCCGGGCCGTCCGCGGCCGCGTGACCGAAGCCGCCAACCTCGATTCGTTGACCACGCGCGAGCTCGAGGTGCTCCGACTGCTCTCCGACGGGCGGACCACCGTCGAGATCGCCGCGCTCCTCGGCATCAGCCCGATGACCGTGCAGAGCCACGTCAAGAACGTCCTGGCGAAGCTGGGCGTGCATTCGAAGGTGGAGGCCGTCCGGCTGGCCTGGCGATTCGGGGCGATC
>VAXZ01000005.1 GCA_005885035.1 Actinomycetota bacterium | reverse complement strand
CCTTCGACCTCGCCGAGGCCGAGTCGGAGCTCGTCGCGGGCTTCCACACGGAGTATTCGGGGATCCGGTTCGCCCTGTTCTACCTGGGCGAATACGTCAACACCGTGACCGTCTCGGCGATCGCCGTGACGCTCTTCCTCGGTGGATGGCGAGGTTGGTGGCCGTTCCACGGCGCGGGCGCGTGGCTCGGTCCGGTCCTGTGGTTCGTGCTCAAGGTCACCGCCGTGATCTACGTCTACATCCTGGTCCGCGGGACCCTGCCGCGGATGCGCTACGACCGGCTCATGAACTTCGGCTGGAAGTACCTGATCCCCTTCGGGCTGTTCTGGGTGCTCGCGACCGGAGCGATCGTGGTCCTCCCGGTTCGCTACGGGCACCGGCGGGGAGCGTTCATCGCGACCGGGCTCATCGTGGCGGTCTGGCTCGTGATGAGCCTGGTGAAGCAGCTGCTCGAGGCACCGGGCGCGCCCATGACGGAGGACGTGCCGGCATGAGCGTGACGCCCCCGCCTCCGGCCGACCGGCCGATCGCCGGCTGGTGGGCCATCGTCAAGGGGTTGGGCACCGTCTTCAAGCAGACGTTCCGCGCCGACAACACCGAGCAGTACCCGAAGGAGATCGCGGCGCCGCCGGAACGCGCGCACACCGGGCGGCATCGCCTGAACCGCCACGAGAACGGGCTCGAGAAGTGCATCGGGTGCGAGCTCTGCGCCTACGCGTGCCCAGCAGATGCGATCTGGGTCGAGGGGGAGGACAACGATCCCGACGAGCCGGTGAGTCCGGGAGAGCGGTACGCGAAGGACTACCAGATCAATTACCTCCGCTGCATCATGTGCGGTCTCTGCGTCGAGGCCTGCCCCACCCGGGCGCTCACGCTCACCAGCTACTACGAGATGGCCTTCACGTCCCGCGAGGAAGCTGTCTGGACGAAGGAGCAGCTGCTGGAGCCGCCGCCCACACTCGGGACCGACCCGGTCACCCGGGAGGGGCGCTGATGCCGCTCGACAACGTGGTCTTCTGGGTCTTCGCACCGATATCGGTCGCGAGCGCGATCGGGATGTTGCTCGTCCGTAACGCAGTGCACGCTGCGCTGTTCCTGATCGTGAACTTCTTCTGTCTCGCCGTGTTCTACCTCCTGCTCGATGCGCCGTTCCTGTTCGCGGTGCAGATCGTCGTGTACGCCGGGGCGATCATGGTGCTGTTCTTGTTCGTGATCATGCTGCTCGGCGTCGACAGCGATGTCCCGGTCCGCGAGCGGTTGCTCATCCAGCGTCCGCTCGCGTTCGTCCTCGGGGCCGCGTTCGTCGTCGAGCTCTTCCTGGCGATCCGCGCCGGGGTCGGCTTCGCGACCAGGGCCCCCGACGTGTTCACGGCCAACGACGGCGGCAACACGCAGGCCGTGGCCAAGGTCTTGTTCACCCAGTACTTCTTCCCCTTCGAGGTCACGTCGGTGCTGCTCCTGGTTGCGGCGATCGCGGCGATGGTCCTCGCGCATCGGAAGGCCCGGACCGTGACACAGGCGGAGATCGATGCCGCCGCGAGCGAGCCGGATGCCGAAAAGCTGCCCGTCTACGGCGCGGGGGCGGCGCCCTGAGGACCCCCGTCGCCTTCTACCTGATGCTGTCCGGGATCCTGTTCATGCTCGGCACGGTGGGGGTGCTCACGCGCAAGAACGCCCTCCTGATCTTCATGTCGGTGGAGCTGCAGCTGAACGCGGTGAACCTCGCGCTCGTCGCGTTCTCTTCGGGAGCTGCGGTGGTGAGCCACCCGAACCCGGCGCTCTGGTTGATCCCGGCGTTGCCGCTGGCGACCGCGGCGATCAACCTCTTCTGGGGCAGGCGCCTGGGTCGGTGGGCTGGCTGGCTCGCATCGGCGTCGGTGATCGTCTCGTTCGCCGTGTCGCTGGCGGTCGTGTCGCAGCTCGTCGCCAAACCCGCGGACGATCGGCTGTTCCTCCAGCACCTCGTCGACTGGATCTCGGTCGGGAGGTTCGTCGTGGGCGTGGATCTGCGGGTGGACGGCGTCAGCGCGACGATGATCCTCGTCATCACGGGGATCGGCGCGCTGATCCACGTCTATGCCATCGGCTACATGGCTGGCGATCCGCGGTACGGGCGCTTCTTCTCCTACATGAACCTGTTCGTGTTCTTCATGCTGATGCTCGTCCTCGGAGCCAACTACCTCGTGCTGTACCTCGGGTGGGAGGGCGTGGGGTTGTGCTCGTACCTGTTGATCGGGTTCTGGTCGGAGGTGCCGGCCAATGCGGAGGCGGCGAAGAAAGCGTTCATCACGACGAGGATCGGCGACACGCTGATGCTGATCGGGCTGGCGCTGATCGTCTTCCGGTTCGGCACGCTCGATTTCGAGGTCGTCTTCGGGACGGCCGGCACGGTCTTGACGAAGGACGCCGCGACGGCGATCGCCCTGCTGCTGTTCGCGGGGGCGGTCGGCAAGAGCGCCCAGGTCCCGCTCCACGTGTGGTTGCCCGACGCGATGGCCGGCCCCACGCCTGTGTCTGCGCTGATCCACGCCGCGACGATGGTTACGGCCGGGGTCTATCTCGTGGTCCGGTCGCACGTCCTGTTCGAGCTGTCCGGGGTCGCCCTGACGGTCGTCCTCGTGGTGGGGGTCGTCACGGCCGTGTTCGCGGCGACGTGCGCCGTCGCGCAGCAGGACATCAAACGCGTGCTCGCCTACTCCACGATCAGCCAGCTCGGGTTCATGTTCATGGCCGCGGGGATGCGCGCGTACGGCGTCGCGATGTTCTTCCTGGTCGCGCACGCCTTCTACAAGGCGCTCCTGTTCCTGGGCGCGGGCTCCGTGATCCACGGGATGCACGATGAACAGGACCTGCGACGGATGGGGGGTCTCCGCCGCCTCATGCCCATCACGTTCGCGACCTTCCTGGTCGGGGCGCTCGCGCAGGCCGGGATCCCGCCCCTGGCGGGATCCTTCGCGAAGGACGCCGTCCTGGAGGTCGCGCAGCATTCCGGTCGCGAGACCGTCTACGTGCTGGGCTCGGTCGCGGCGTTCCTCTCCGCGTTCTACCTGGGACGGATGCTCTTCCTCACGTTCTTCGGCGATGCGCGGAGCGACCGCGCCCGCGCCGCGCGCGAGTCGCCGCCCCTCCTGTGGGTCCCGCTCGTGCTCCTGGCCGTCGGCGCCGCCACGGCCGGGTGGCTCAACGTCACGCCGGAGGGTCGCCTGACGGGGTTCCTGGAGCACGTCACGGGGTTCACCCCGGCCGGCCAGGGCGTGGCGGTCGCGGCGCTCGCGGCCGTCGCCACCGTCATCAGCCTCCTGGCGCTCGCGCTCACGTGGTGGATCTACGGCTCGGGGCGGGTGGACTGGATCGGGTTCCGGGAACGGCTCGAACCGCTCCCGCGCGCCGCGTTGAACGGCTGGTACGTCGACCGCGCCTACGACACGGCCGTGATCCAACCGGCCAAAGCCGGCGCGTGGGTCACGGCGTACGTGGTCGATGCCCGGATCATCGATGGGGCCGTCAACGCGATCGGCGGCGGGGTGAAGGCGCTCGCCGACGGTGGCCGGCAGCTCCAGACGGGGTTCGTCCGCTCGTACGCCCTCGCCGTGTTCCTGGGGGCGGTCGCGATCCTGGTCTACGTGGGGGTGCGATCGTGAGGCAGCACCTCCTCACGTTCACGATCCTGTTCCCGCTCGTGGGCGCCACGCTGATCGCGCTGGTGGGTCGCAGGATCGACGATCGTGACACGCGCATCTTGGCGCTGCTCACCACGCTCGCGACCTTCGGCGTCTCCCTCCTCGTGCTCCGCGACTTCCAGACCGGGGCGACCGGCTACCAGATGGTCGACCGAGCGTCGTGGGTCCGGTCGCTCGGCCTCCAGTACCTCGTCGGGGTCGACGGGATCAGCCTGTGGCTCGTGTTGCTGACGACCTTCCTGTTCCCGATCTCGGTCCTCGCTTCGTGGAAGATCGGAACGAACGTCGCACGCTACATGGTCGCCATCCTGGTCCTCGAGAGCGCGGTGCTCGGTTCGTTCGTCGCGCTCGATCTCCTGCTGTTCTTCCTGTTCTTCGAAGCGATCTTGGTCCCGATGTACCTGATCATCGGCGGCTGGGGGAGCGGGAACCGGGTCTACGCGGCGATCAAGTTCTTCCTGTTCACCATGGCCGGCTCGGCTTTCCTCCTCGTCGGGATCCTGTTCCTGTACTCGCGCTCCGGCCAGCTGGGACCGCCGTCGTTCGAACTGGGCCGACTGACCCAGGTCGCCGGCGGGCTCCCCGTCCCGACGGCGCGCTGGCTCTTCCTCGCGTTCTTCGTCGCGTTCGCCGTGAAGGTGCCGCTGTTCCCCCTGCACACCTGGCTCCCGGACGCGCACACGGAGGCGCCCACCGCCGGGTCCGTGCTCCTCGCGGGCGTCCTGCTCAAGGTGGGCACCTACGGACTGCTGCGCTTCAACCTCAGCATGTTCCCGCAGGCCTCGATCCACTTCGCCACGTTCGTCTCGGTCCTGGCGGTCATCGGGATCATCTACGGCGCCGTGTGCGCGTTGATCCAGACCGATGTCAAGCGGCTCGTCGCGTACTCGAGCGTGTCGCACCTGGGGTTCGTCGTGCTGGGCATCTTCGCGTTCACGCAACAGGCGGTGACCGGTGGTGTGCTCCAGATGGTCAACCACGGCCTCGCCACCGGCGCGCTGTTCCTGCTGGTCGGGATGGTGTACGAGCGGACGCATACCCGTGAGTTCGCCGAGATGGGCGGCCTCGCCGGGGTGATGCCGTGGCTCCTGGGCGCGTTCCTGTTCGTCGTGTTCGCGAGCGCCGGGCTGCCGGGGCTGAGCTCGTTCGTGGGGGAGTTCCTGGTGATCGTGGGGACGTTCGCGGTCAGCCACCTGTTCGGAGCCCTGTCCGCGGTCGCCGTCGTGCTCGGCGCGATCTACCTCCTGTGGTCCTACCAGCGCGTGGCCTACGGACCGTTGCGGGAGGAGCACCGTTACCTCCCGGACCTCTCGGGTCGGGAGGTGGCGGTGCTCGCGCCGGTGCTCGCGCTGCTGCTGGTCTTCGGCGTTTACCCGAGCCTCCTCACGCGGTCGATCGACCCGGCCACCTGCGTCACGATCGAGCAGGTTCGCTCATCGCAGACGTGTGCGGACGTGGGCGGCCCCGTGGTGCCGGCCGCCGCCGAGGGGCGGCAGCCGTGATCCAGACGCCGGCTCTCGAGTTCCGCCCGATCCTTCCGGAGATCCTGCTCTGCACGTTCGCGATCGTCGGGATGCTGTACGAAGCCTTCGCCCGGCGTCCGGATCCGGTCCCGCATCTCGCGATCGCCACCGTCGGGATCCTTGCGGCCGTGGTGTCGGCCTCAGCGCTCTGGCACTGGACCGGATCGCCGTACGTGATGGGCGACACCGTTGCCGTCGACAAGTTCTCGGTGGTGGCCCGGTTCGTGCTGCTCGGGGCCGCGCTCGTCGGCTGCCTCTACTACGCGCATTACGGGTCCCGGGACCCGGGATCGTTCCGCGGGGAGTTCTATCCGCTCACGCTGTTCGCCACGGCGGGGATGACCTTGATCACGGCCGCCAACGACCTGATCGTGATCTTCTTGGCGCTCGAGCTCCTGTCGCTCTCGCTCTACGTCCTCACCGGGATCACCGGGCGACGCCGCGCGAGCGAGGCCGCGATGAAGTACCTCCTCCTGGGGGCCTTCTCCTCGGCGTTCTTCCTCTACGGCATCGCGATGGCGTACGGCGCCGCGACGTCCACGAAGATCGTGGGCGTCGCGGCGCCAGGCATCGTCCAGGCGCTCGCCGGGCAGACCGGGTCGCGGGCGCTCGCGCTCCTCGCGATGGCGTTGCTGGTGGTCGGGTTCGGGTTCAAGGTCTCGGCGGCGCCGTTCCACATGTGGACGCCCGACGTGTATCAGGGCGCGCCCACCCCGGTCGTCGCGTTCATGGGGGCGGCCACGAAGGTCGCCGCGTTCTTCGCTCTGATCCGCGTGTTCGACGTGGGCCTCCAGCCGCTCACCTGGGACTGGACGCCGGTGCTCTACGCGCTCGCCGTCGTGTCGATCGTGGTCGGGTCGGTGCTCGCCATCGCCCAGCGCGACGTCAAACGCCTGCTCGCGTACTCGAGCATCGCGCACGCGGGGTTCATCCTGACCGGCTTGACCGCGGCGAACAGCACCGGGATCCGCGCCGCGATGTTCTACCTGGTCGCGTACGCAGCGGTCACGCTTGGAGCCTTCGGGATCGTGATGCTCGTGTCCGCCCGGGGCGAGGAACAGACGTCGCTCGACGCATACGCGGGCCTCGCGCGGCGGAGCCCAGGGCTCGCCGCGCTGATGACCGTGTTCCTGCTCTCGCTCGCGGGCATCCCCCCGACGGCGGGGTTCATCGCGAAGGTCACGGTGTTCAGCGCGGCGATCGGCGCAGGGAACTGGCCGCTCGCGGTCATCGGCGTCGTGGCGAGCGTCGTTGCCGCGTACTTCTATCTCCGCGTCATCGTGTACATGTACATGCGGGAGCCAGCCGAGGGGGTCGAGTCGGACGAGGGGGCCATGCCGCGGATCGCGGCTGGTGTGCTCGCGGCCGGGATCGTCGTCCTCGGCGTCTTCCCTGGGATCTTGACCGGGGTCTTGGAACCGGCGTCGATCGTGAGGTGGTGACCGGATGCGACGGGTGATCCCCGGGCTGGAGAGCTCCGACAGCCCGCTCGAGTCGGAGATCGCGGCCCGTCTGGATCGCGTCGAGGAGGAGCTGGAGAAGGCGGTCGCCGCCGACTCGGATCTGCTCTCAGCGTCCGCTCGGTACCTCCTGCAAGCGGGCGGCAAACGGTTCCGGCCGATGCTCGTCCTGTTGGCGGGGTACTTCGGTGATCCCGCCGATCCTCGGTTGATCCCCGGCTCGGTGGCGATCGAGCTGTCGCACCTCGCGACGCTGTACCACGACGACGTGATCGACGAATCGGCCGACCGGCGTGGCGTCCCGTCGGCGAACGCGCGGTGGGACAACACCGTCGCGATCCTCACGGGTGACTACCTCTTCGCGCTGGCGTCGGAGATGTCAGCCGATCTGGGCCCGGACGTCTGTCGGCTGCTCGCGCGCACGATCACGGTCCTGTGCGACGGGCAGATCCGCGAGGTCGACGCCGCCGGCAGCCTCGAGCAGGACGAGGACGGGTACCTCGAGGTGATCCGTCGCAAGACCGGGTCGTTGATCGCGACCTCGTGCCGGCTCGGCGGCGTGCTGTCGGATGCCGCCCCCGAGCACGTGGAGACGCTCGAGGCCTTCGGGGAATCCCTGGGGCTCGCCTTCCAGCTCTCCGACGACATCATGGACGTCACCTCCACGCAGCTGGAGCTCGGCAAGGAGCCCGGGACCGACATGAAGGAGGGCGTCTACACCCTGCCCGTGCTGCACGCGCTCCACCGGGGCCCGGACCGGCAGGAGCTTCGCCACCTGTTGGCCCAGGGGGCGCCCGACGGCGAGCGGCTCGTGCGAGCGCTGCAGATCGTCCGGGGCGAAGGTTCGATCGGCCATGCGCGTGGCGCCGTCGGTGCCGAGGTTCAGCGCGCCGTTGGCCTCGCCACGCAGCTCCCCGAGAGCGCCGCGCGCGACGCCTTGGTGCAGCTCACGCGGTTCCTCGCGTTCCGTTGCGGCGCCGACCCCGGTGAGAGCGATGGGTAGCTTGCGAGACGGCCGGTCGGTCCGAAAGCCGCTGCTAGGATACGGCAGCCTTCGAAGGGGCTCGTGCACAGCGTGACCTACTACGGTTCTTACGGTGTCGTGTTGGCGGTGGTGCTCGCAGGAGCGCTGCTCGTCATCGTGGCGTTCGGGGCCGCACGGCTGATCGCGCCGCGACGGCCGAACGTCGGAGGCAAGCGGACGACCTACGAGTGCGGGATCGACCCCGTCGGCGAGGGTTGGTCCCAGAGCCAGGTCCGCTACTACGTCTACGGATTCCTGTTCGTGATCTTCGACGTGGAATCGGTCTTCCTGTTCCCGTGGGCGCGCGTGTTCCAGACGCTCGGCTATCAGGCCGTCGTATCCATGGCGATCTTCATCGGGATCCTCGCGGTGGGACTCCTGTACGCATGGCGCAAAGGGGTCTTGACGTGGGCGTGATCACGGAGAAGACGCCGATCGCCAAGATCAAGCCGGTGCGGTTCCTCCTGAACTGGGGGCGTCGGTATTCCCTGTGGGTCTTCAACTTCGGTTTGGCCTGCTGTTCGATCGAATTCATCGCCGCCTCCACGGCGAAGAACGACTTCATCCGTCTGGGAGTGATCCCCTTCGCGCACGGTCCTCGCCAGGCGGACCTACTCGTCGTCGCGGGCACGCTGACGGACAAGATGGCGCCGGTGATCAAGCGGCTGTACGACCAGATGCCGGATCCGAAGTACGTGATCTCGTTCGGTTCGTGCTCCAACTGCGGGGGGCCGTACTGGGACAGCTACTCCGTGACGAAGGGCGTCGATCAGATCATCCCGGTCGACGTCTTCGTCCCCGGGTGTCCACCTCGTCCGGAGGCTCTGCTGCACGGGATCATCCGGCTCCAGGAGAAGATCCGGGACGAGGACATCCAGGAGAAGTTCCGCAGTGGGACGACCGCTGTCAGCTGAAGAGGTCGGGTCCCGCCTGCGGGCGAGGTTCGGCGACGACGTCGAGGTTGCCGATACCTTCGGTCAGGTCGCCGCTACGGTCACGGTGGATCGCTACCACGATCTCGTCCGATTCCTTCGCGATGAGCCGGAGCTCGCGTGCGACTTCTGCGACTTCACAGGTGGCGTCGACCTCGGCCCGGACGGTGGGTTCGAGGTGGTCACCCAGCTCACCTCCACGGAGCATCACCACGACGTCCGCGTGAAGGTGCGGCTGCCGTCCACCGAACCGGCGTGCCCCACGATCAGCGACCTCTTCCCCACCTGCGACTGGCACGAGCGCGAAACGATGGAGATGTTCGGGATCCGGTTCGAAGGTCATCCGCACCCGGTCAAGCTCCTCCTCGCCGAGCCGTTCGAGGGGTTCCCGCTCCGCAAGGACTTCCCCTTGATGTCTCGTGAGGTCAAGCCGTGGCCGGGTGTCCCCGAAGGCGAGGAAGTCGAGGACGACGAGTGATCGGCGACTCCTCCGTCTTCGACACGTTGGTCGGCGGGTACTGGATCCCGCTCGTCATGAAGGCCGCCGCGGTCCTGATCGTGTTCCTCGTGGTGCCGCTCGCGGTCGGATACATGGAGCACAAGGTGCTCGCGCACATGCAGGCGCGCCTTGGGCCGATGGAGGCCGGCGCGTTCCACGGTTGGGCCCAGCTGGTCGCCGACGGGGTCAAGTTCATCCAGAAGGAAGACGTCGTCCCCACGGCCGCCGATCCGGGGGTCTTCTCGCTGGCGCCTGCCGTGGTGCTGATCCCGTACATCGTCACGCTGGTGGCGATCCCTTTCGGGCCTCGCCTCTACGCGCTCGATCTCGACGTTGGGGTGTTCTTCGTCCTGGCGATGTCGAGCGTCGGAGTGATCGGGATCCTCATGGCCGGGTGGGCGTCCGCGAACAAGTTCTCCTTGATCGGAGCGCTCCGCGCCGCGGCCCAGCTGATCGCGTACGAGCTGCCGTTGGTGCTGGTCGCGGCCGCGGTCGTGATGCAGGCCGGGTCCATGTCGCTGTTGCAGATCACGGAGGCGCAATCCCGGTACTGGAACATCGTCTACCCGTGGCAGCTGGTGGGGTTCGTGATCTTCATGATGGCGGCGGTGGCCGAGCTCACGCGACCCCCGTTCGACATGCCGATCGCCGACTCCGAGATCATCTTCGGCGCGTACACCGAGTACACAGGGTTGAAGTTCGCGTTCTTCCTGCTGTCGGAATACGGCGGCATCGTGGTGATGTCGGCGGTCGCGTCGGTGCTCTACCTCGGCGGTTACCAGCCGCTCCCCGGGTTGGCGATCATCCCGGGTTTCCTGTGGATGTTCGGCAAGATCTTCGCGCTCTCGTTCGTCATCATCTGGCTGCGTGCCACGTTCCCGCGGCTCCGCGAGGATCAGCTCCAGCGGTTCGCGTGGGTCGGGCTCACCCCGCTCGCGCTCGCGTTGATCCTGGTCACGTCCGTCTACAAGGTGGGGGTCTGAGCCATGGAGACGCAGCTCCACGGAGGGTTCGGCCAGGGGCTCGTCAAGGGTCTGTCCGTCACGCTCCGCACGATGCTGCACCGGTCGGTGACCGTGCAGTACCCGCACGTCCGGCCCGACCTCCCGGCGCGGTCGCGGGGCGTGATCGCGCTCAAGCAGGAGAACTGCACGGTCTGCTACAAGTGCTCGCGCGAGTGCCCGGACTGGTGCATCTACATCGACGCCCACAAGGAGACCCACGAGCCCGCGGGCGGCGGTCGCGCCCGCTCCGCCAAGATCCTCGATCGGTTCGCGATCGATTACGCGCTCTGCATGTACTGCGGGATCTGCGTCGAGGCGTGTCCGTTCGACGCGCTCTTCTGGAGCCGCGAGTTCGACTACGCGGAGTACGACATCCATGAGCTGACCCACGAGAAGGAGCGCCTGGAGGAGTGGACGTACACCGTACTGCCGCCTCCGCCGCTCGAGGTGGGCGCCGAGGCTCCCGAGGAAGCAAGCGCGTGAACGCACACGAGTACGCGTTCGTGGCCGTTGCCACGATCGGTTCGATCGCGGCCGTTGCGGTCGTCACCGCCCGCAACGTGGTGCACGCGGCGCTCTACCTGGTGGTCACCCTCGCCGCCGTCGGCATCACGTTCCTGTTGCTGGGAGCGGAGTTCGTGGGATGGGTGCAGATCCTGATCTATGTCGGGGCCATCGTGATCCTGTTCCTGTTCGGGCTGATGCTCACGAAGGCGCCGATCGGGCGGGACGCCCTCGACTATCAGAACCGAGCCGTCGGGGCGGTCGTGTCTGTCGTCGTGGCGCTCGGTCTCGGCTCCCTGATCCTGCGGGCGTGGCCGCTCGCCAGCACGCCGGCCGCTCCGAGCGCGCCCGGGGGTTCCGACGTCTTGGGCAGCGCGCTGTTCAACACCTACGTGCTCCCGTTCGAGGCCGTGTCCTTCCTGCTCCTCGCGGCGTTGATCGGCGCCATCGTGCTGGCCCGGCGGGACGAGGGCACCTGACGTGATCCGCCTGCCCCTCGTGCTGCTGTTCTCCGCCTTCTTGTTCTCCGCAGGGATCTACGGGGTCCTGGCGCGGCGGAACGCGGTCATGGTCCTGATGGCCATCGAGCTGCTGCTCAACGCCGTCAACGTCAACCTGATCGGGTTCGCCGCCGAGCTGCAGGACGTCACCGGAGAGGTCTTCGCGCTGTTCGTGATCGCCGTCGCCGCTGCCGAGGTCGGCATCGGGCTCGCGATCGTCATCCTGCTCTTCCGGAACCGCGCGAGCATCAACGTCGATGAAGTGGACCTGCTGAAGTGGTAGGGGTGCTCGGGGCGGAGGGGGCTCCCGCGGCCGCGAGCAGCGCGGGCTGGTTCGTCGAGCATGCGTGGCTGATCGGGCTGCTGCCGTTCATCTCGGCCGGGCTCGCCCTGTTCTTCGGCAAGCGCACGCCCGGCGGCGGGCCGGTCTACGGGATCGCGGCGATCGGCGCGGGATCCGTGATGGCGCTCGGTGTTGCCTGGCACTTCGTCCAGGGCGGAGGTCCGTACGAGAAGTACGTGGAGTGGTTCCGGATCGGCTCGCTCCATATGCAGCTCGGTTCCTACGTGGACGGCCTGACCGCGGTCATGCTCATCGTCGTCACCTTCGTCTCGTTGATGGTGCAGGTCTATTCGCTCGGATACATGCACGGCGACGTCCGCTACACGTGGTACTTCGTCGTGCTCTCGCTCTTCACCGGGGCCATGCTCGACGTGGTCCTGGCGGGCAACCTGTTCCAGCTCCTGGTCGGGTGGGAGGTCATGGGTATCTGTTCCTACCTCTTGATCGGTCACTGGTACGAGGATCCGGCGAACTCAGGGGCCGCGATCAAGGCCTTCCTCACCACCCGCATCGGCGACGTCCCGTTCATGTTCGGGATCTTCGCGTTGATCTTCGCGACCGGGATGACCACGTCGAATATCCAGGTGATCGGGCAGACGGTCGCGGGCGGTCACGTCTCGCTGCTCCTCGTGACGACGGCCGCCCTGCTGCTGTTCGGTGGCACGATCGGCAAGAGCGCGCAGTTCCCGCTCTACGTCTGGCTCCCCGACGCGATGGCAGGGCCGACACCGGTGTCGGCCCTGATCCACGCCGCGACCATGGTGGCGGCGGGGGTCTACCTGGTCGCGCGGATGTTCCAGGTGTTCGTGAGCGCCGATCCCATCGCGTTGCACGTCGTCGCGATCATCGGAGCGATCACGCTGCTGCTTGCCGCGTTCCTCGCGCTGGTGCAGGACGACATCAAGAAGGTGCTCGCGTACTCGACGATCTCGCAGCTCGCCTACATGGTGGCCGCGCTGGGCGTGGGCTCCGACGGCTACCCGGCGGCCATGTTCCATCTGTTCACCCACGCGTTCTTCAAGGCGCTGCTGTTCCTGGGTGCCGGGTCGGTGATCCACGCGGCGCATACGAACAACATGAGCGAGATGGGCGGCCTCCGGAAGGATATGAAGGTGACTTTCTGGACCTTCGCGATCGGAGCGGCAGCGCTCGCGGGGGTGCCACCGTTCTCGGGGTTCTTCTCGAAGGACGAGCTCATCCTGGCCGCGAAGGACTCGCACACCTACTGGCTCGCCGTGGTCCTGCTGGTCGGCGCCATCCTGACGGCCTTCTACACGACGCGGATGATCCTGCTCACGTTCTTCGGTGACTACCGGGGCCATGCGCACGCGCACGAGTCGCCCCGCGTGATGACCGTGCCGCTCATCCTGCTGGCCGGGGCAACCTGCGTCGTCGGTCTCCTTGGCTTCGCGCCCTTGGGGGCCCCGTTCCTCGACTGGGTCTACTTCGGCGGCGAGCCGATCCCGGCTGTGTTCAGTCCGCTCGTGGCGATCCTCTCGATCGTGGCCGTCACGGTCGGGATCTGGACGGGGTACATCGTGTACCGGCGGTGGCGGACGCCGGACCCCCTCACCAGGCTCGGGCCCGCGTACGACCTGCTCGAGCACAAGTACTACCTGGACGACCTGTACTGGAACGGGATCGTCAGACCGATCCGGGACCCGATCGCGGCCGGCGTCTACTGGACGAACCAGCACGTGATCGACGGTGTCGTGAATGGCACGGCCACGCTGGCCTACGCGCTCTCGGCGTTGGTGGCGTGGTTCGACCGGAACGTGATCGACGGCGTCGTGAACGGCGCCGGCAGCGCGATGGAGCTGTTCGGTCGCGGGCTTCGCACGATCCAGACCGGGAAGGTGCAGTGGTACGCCGTCGGGCTGTTCGCCGGCGTGATCTTGTTGACCGTCTTCATCATCAGGCCGTAAGCGAGGAGCGAGGGACCGATGACCTGGCAGAACTCCGCCATCACGATCACGACGCTGCTGCCCATCGTCGGCGCCCTGGGCGTCCTGCTGGTGCCCAGAGGCGACGACCGGCTAGTCAAAGGGATCGGCATCGCGATCACGGGCGTGTGTCTCGCGCTCGCGATCGCGATCGCGGCGACGTACGACTACTCCGCGACCTGTGCGACCCCGCCGTGTCTGCAGTTCGTCCTCAACGTGCAGTGGATCCCCGTGATCGGGGCTCGATACCACGTGGGGATCGACGGCATCTCGATGCCGCTATACATCTTGACGTTCTTGCTGGGTTTCCTCTGTGCGGTCTACACCGGCCGGTACGTCCCCGAACCCGGACGGATCAAGGCGTTCGTCGCGCTGACGCTCCTGCTCATCACCGGCATGGCGGGAACGTTCGTCGCGTTCGACTTGATCCTCTTCTTCGTGTTCTGGGAGCTCGTGCTCGTGCCCATGTACTTCTTGATCGGCGTCTGGGGGTCCGCGAACCGACAGTACGCATCGATCAAGTTCTTCCTGTACACGTTGCTCGGATCGGTGTTCATGCTGCTTGGGTTCCTGGCCCTCTACTTCAGCGGCCCTGTCGACGCGCTGGGCAAGCACACGTTCGACCTCACCGCGCTCACGGCCTTCGGCGCGGGCGGCGGCTACACGCACCTGTTCCAACTGGTCGTGTTCGGGGCGATCGCCCTCGGGTTCGCGGTGAAGGTCCCGATGTGGCCCTTCCACACCTGGTTGCCGGATGCGCACACCGAGGCCCCCACGATCGGTTCGGTCCTCCTCGCCGGGGTGATGCTGAAGATGGGAACGTACGGCTTCGTTCGTATCGCGCTTCCGGTCCTGCCGCAAGGCGCCGTGGCCTACGCGCCGTGGATCGGGGGGCTCGCCGCGATCGCCATCGTGTACGCGGCGCTCGCGTGCCTGGCGCAGAAGGATCTGAAACGGCTGATCGCATTCTCCTCGGTCGGGCACATGGGGTTCGTGATGCTCGGGATCGCGACGCTCACGACCATCGGCATCCAGGCGGCGATCTTCGGGATGGTCGCGCACGGCGTGATCACAGGGATGCTGTTCTTCTGCGTCGGATCGATCTACGACCGCTACCACACGCGACAGATCGCGGATATCGGCGGCGGGATGGCGGAGATCATGCCGAAGCTGTCGGGGATCTTCGCGTTCGTGGCGATCGCGTCGTTGGGTCTCCCCGGCCTCGCGGGGTTCTGGGGCGAAGTGATGGCGCTGCTCGGCGCGTTCAGTCCGAACACCAGCACGGTGGCCGGGTTGAACGTTGGCCTGTTCCGTGCCTTCATGATCGCCGGCGGGATCGGGACGATCCTCACGGCCGGGTACTTCCTGTGGATGCTGCAGCGGGTGAACATGGGGCTCGCGCCGGAGCGATGGAGGGACCACGGCCTCCGTGACATCCTCACCGTCGAGTGGGTCTCCTGGGTGCCGTTGCTCGTGCTGATCCTGGTCCTCGGCTTGATCCCGAGCATCGTGCTCAACAGCACGGAGCAAGGCGTCAACCTGATCGTCAAGATCTTCGGGGGATGAGCCCGCGGTGACGATCGACTACCACGCGATCCTGCCGGTGCTGATCCTCTCGGGCACGATCGTGATCGTGCTCGTCACCGACCTGTTCCTTTCGCCGCGGCACAGATCGGCGTCGATGTGGGTGGCGTTCGCCGGGGTGCTCGCGACGCTCGTCGCGGTCCTTTCGTTGATCGGGAAGGGTGATCGCCCGGGATCGTTCGGCGGGTCGTACCAGGTGGACGCCTTCACGATCGTGTTCCAGACGTTCTTCATGTCCGCCGCGGCAGTCGTGCTACTGATCTCGTACCGCTACTTCCGTGAGGGCGGCTTCTACCAGGGCGAGTACTACTTCTTGCTGCTCACCTCCTTCCTGGGGTGCCTGCTGATGCCGGCCTCCCGCGACCTGCTGATGCTGTTCCTGTCGCTCGAGCTCGTCTCCGCTCCCGGCTTCCTCATGGCGGCGTTCCGCAAGTCCGACGTCAAGGGGAACGAGGGCGGGCTGAAGTTCTTCCTGATCGGCGTGCTGTCGACGGCGGTGATGCTCTACGGGATGAGCCTGATCTACGGGCTGACGGGGCACCTCCAGCTCGCGGCGGTGAGCGCTGGGCTCCAGCAGCTGTCCGGGGCGAAGGAAACCCTCGCCAACGCGGCGATCCTCTTCGTAGTGGTGGGGTTCGCCTTCAAGATCAGCGCTGTCCCGTTCCAGTTCTGGGCGCCGGACACGTACGAGGGATCGCCCGTGCCGGTCGCGGCGTTCCTGGGCGTCGCGTCGTCGGCCGCCGGCTTCGCTGGGCTGCTCCAGTTGATGTTCGTGGCCTTCGTCCACGAGTACGCGTTCTGGGTGCCGATGTTCGTGGCGCTGTCACTCGTCACGATGACCCTCGGGAACCTGGTCGCACTCCAACAGCGGCAGGTGGTCCGGTTGCTCGCGTACTCCGGGATCGCGCAGACCGGGTACATCCTGCTGCCGTTCGCGCTGGTCTCCGCCGACCCCTCGATCAACCATTCGGCCTTCCAGGCGGCGGTCACCTACATCTTGATCTACGGGATCATGAACCTGGGCGCGTTCGCCGTGACCACGGCGATCAGCAGCCGACATCCCCTCCTGCAGATCCAGGACTTCGCCGGGCTGGCGAAGAGGGCGCCCCTGCTCGCGATGGCGATGACGGTCTTCATGGTGTCCCTCGCGGGGGTGCCTCCCACCGGAGGGTTCTGGGCGAAGCTGCTGATCTTCCAGGCCGGGATCCAGCGCGGCGGTGTCGGCGTCCTGCTCGCCGTGGCCATGGTGATCAACTCGGTGATCAGCGTGGGGTACTACTTCTTGATCCCTCGAGCGATGATCTTCGAAGACGCGGAGGACCAGACGCCGTTCCGTTCCCCGATCCTCGTCACCGCGGTCGTTGCGGTCGCCATGGTGGCGCTGCTCGTGATCTTCATCGTCCCCAACGCGATCTACCGGCTGGGAGAGGTCACTTCGCTCGGATCCGGCGGCTGAACCGGGCGTTCGCGGCGATCGCACCTATCCTCGAAGAGAGGTGATCGATCGATGACTCCCGGCATCAACCGCGTCAAGACCTGGATCCTGATCGCCGCGCTCGGCGGCCTGTTCGTGCTGGTCGGCTCGTGGCTGGGCGGCCCCCAGGGAGCCGTCGTGGGCCTGGCGATCGCCCTGATCTTCAACATCGCGATGTACTGGTGGTCGGGCTCGATCGCGGTCGCGACGACGCGGTCGAAGCCCGTGACGGAGCAGGAGTACCCGCAGCTGTACCGGATCGTCCGCGAGCTGGCGAACGCGGACCATCTCCCGATGCCGCAGATCTACGTGTCGGACATGTCCCAGCCGAACGCGTTCGCGACCGGCCGGAACCCGGAGAACGCGAAGGTCGCCGTGACGAAGGGGATCCTCCAGCTCGTGGACGAGCGGGAGCTCCGGGCGGTCCTGGCTCACGAGATGTCCCACGTCGCGAACCACGACATCCTCATCTCCTCGATCGCGGCTGCGATCGGGATGGCGATCACGTTCCTCGCGCGGTTCGCCATCTTCTTCGGCGGCGACGACGAGCGCGGCGGGAGCCCGTTCGCCCTGCTCGCGGCGTGGCTCCTGGCACCGATCGCGGCGGCGATCATCCAGATGGCCGTGTCGCGTTCGCGCGAGTACCAGGCCGACGAGTCCGGGTCGTACCTGTCGAGGGATCCTGAAGCCCTCGCGAGCGCGCTCCGCAAGCTGGACGCCGCGGTACGTCAGGTGCCGGCTCCCGCGAGCGTGAGCCCCGCGGAGGCGCACCTGTTCATCATGAACCCGCTCGCCGCGCTCCGCGGCCGTGGGGTCTCGAGCTTGTTCTCGACGCATCCGGCGACTGACAAGCGGATCGAACGGCTCGACGCGATCGCCGCCCAGCTGCGAGGCGGCTCCCCGATCGCAAGCTAGCGCGGGATCGCTCAGGCCATCGTGCCGAGGATCGCGCGGACATGCTCGATCGTGGTGCGAGGGTTGACGAAGCACAGGCGAGCGACCTTCTCGCCGTCCCAAGAGGTGGGTTGGACGAACGCGACCTGCGCATCCAGCACCCGCCGCCACCAGGATTCGTAGTCGTCGTCGGACCATCCCCTCCGGCGGAACAGCAGCACCGAGAGATCGGGGTCCATGATGAGCTCGAGCTCCGGGCGGCGGCTGATCTCATCCGCCGCCGCCCGCGTGAGCGCCAGGACCGACTCGATCGCCTCGCGATACGCGTCGGTCCCATAGGTCGAGAGGGAGAACCACAGCGGGAGACCCCGCGCTCGCCGCGTGAGGTGGAACGCGTAGTCGCTCGCGTTCCATGATGCCGTCGCGTTGAGCGAGTCGAGGTAGGAGGCCTGCTGCACGTGCGCGGTTCGGGCCAGCGCCGCGTCCCGGTAGACAAGGGCGCACGCGTCGAACGGCGCGAAGAGCCACTTGTGCGGATCAACGATGAAGGAGTCCGCTCGTTCGACCCCTTGGAAGAGCTGCCGCACCGAGGGAGCGAGGAGCCCAGCACCTCCATAGGCGCCGTCGACGTGTAGCCAGAGTCCTCGTTCCGTGCACACATCCGCCACGCCAGCAAGGTCGTCCACGATGCCGGCGTTCGTGGACCCCGCGCTCGTAACCACCGCGAAGAGCCCGTCCACGTCCGACCGCTCGATCGTCTCGCGCAGCGCCGGGCCGGTGAGCCGTCCTCGCTCGTCGCTGGGGACGACGAGGACCTCGGCCTCCATCACCCGGGCTGCGGAGAGGACGGACGAGTGCGCCGAGTCGCAGGCCGCGATCGACCACCGGATCGGTCGCCCGGACCGTGCGAGGCTCGCGGCGTGCCGGCCCGCGACCAGCGCCGACAGGTTCCCTGCCGTCCCTCCCGAGACGAAGACCCCACCCGCTGATGACGGGAGACCGACGAGATCGGCGATCCAGCGCAGCGTCTCGTTCTCCGCCCACACGGCGCCGGCGCCTTCGAGCCAGCTGCCGGCGTACGTCGATGATGCGCTGATCACCAGGTCGAACAGCACGCTCGCTTTCGTGGGCGCCCCCGGGACGAAGGCGAGGAAGGCCGGATGGTCAGTCGAGATCGTCGAGGGAGCCAGGATCTCCGCCCAGACACGGAGCGCTTCCTCGCCGCCGATCCCCTCCGGAGTGATCGTGGGACCCGCGCGTCGGGAGAGCTCATCCGCCGGCGCCGGGCCGTCGAGTGGAACGGCGTTCGCGATGCGGGCGCGCGCGTACTCGACGATGGCCCGCGCGAGGTCTTCGGTGTCCTCGTCGAAGCCGTGCACGCGCTAGGACACGAGGGCTTGGCAGAACTCGCCGAAGGCGTCGACGTAGGTCCGGATGTCTTCCTCGGTGTGCTGCACCGAGATCGTCCACTGCTCCTCGTCACCGGGGGTCATGAAGATGCGGCGGTTGACCATCCAGGGGTAGGAGGCCCAGTAGAGCTCGGGGTGCGTCTGGAGGAAGTCGCGGTAGTTCGTCAGCTTCTCCGCGCGGTAGGACACGCAGCCCTTCGCGCCGAGGTCCACCGTGTGTGCGGGGATGCCGGTCTCCGCGATCGCGCGGCCGCAGCCCTCGGCGAGCATCTGTCCGAGCTTGCCCAGATGGTCGTAGGCGTCCTTCGTCAGGACCTGGGTGAGCGCCGCCAGCCCTGCGGCCGCTGACAGCGGGTTTCCGTTGAACGTGCCCTGCTGGGCCGCGCCCTTGCCGACCCACTCCATGAAGCGGGCTTCGCCACCGAACGCACCGATCGTCGAACCGCCACCGATCGCCTTCGCGTAGGCGGCGAGGTGCGGCCGAACGCCGTAGCGCTCGGTCGTGCCACCGTAGGCGATCGTGCCGCCGCACTTGACCTCGTCGTAGACCAGGACAGCGCCGTGCTTCTCACAGGCGTCCCGGAGGGCCTGGAGGTAGCCGGGGTTCGGTTCCACGATGCCGATGTTCATCATCACGGGCTCGAGGATCACCGCGGCGACCTCGCCGTCGTTGTCCGCGAGCGCCTGTTCCACCGCGCTCGCGTCATTGAACGGAACGACGATCACCGTTTCCCAGAGGGCACGCGGGATGCCCTTGGAGGTCGGCTCGGTCGTATACCACGCTTGGCCGTCGGCCCCGGTGTGGAACCGCATGTCCAAGACGTCGGCCTCCGGCACCACGGAGAACAGCACGGAGTCGTGGTGCCCGTGGTAGGAGCCTTCCATCTTGATGATCTTGTCCCGTCCGGTCGCGGCGCGGGCCACGCGGAGCGCGTCCATCGTCGCTTCGGTTCCCGAGTTGACGAAACGCATCTGCTCAAGCTGGAACCGCTCGCAGATAGCCTCGGCGAGCGCCACGGTGTCGGGGGTGGTCACCGCGAAGTGGATCGCGTTCTGCGCGGCCTTCGTCAGGGCTTCGACGATCTTCGGATGCGCGTGCCCGACGATGTTGACGCCGAAGCCGCCGTGGAAGTCTTTGTACTCGGTGCCGTCCACGTCCCAGACGCTCGAGCCCTTGCCTCGCTGGAGGTAGATCGGGTAGGGATCGCCCACCTGGAAGTTCGACGACACCCCGCTCGGCAGGCTCTTGGCCGCCCGCGCGTACAACTCCTTCGATCCGGGGGTCGTGCTGAGGAGCTTCCCGGTCTCTTCCTCGGCGATCTCCGCCGCACGCGCCTTGAGCCGCTCAAGATCCACGAGTATCACCTCCTGAGGCGCGCAGCCTAACTGGGGCCCGGTCGCGGAGGCAATCCGACCGCTCTCAGCGGTAGTTCGTGAACTGGAGCGCGATCCCGAAGTCGTGGTCCTTCACGGCCCGGATCGCGGCCTGCAGGTCGTCCTTCGACTTGCTCGTCACGCGGACCTGCGCACCCTGGATCTGCGTCTGAGCCTTTGGAACGGCCTGACGAACGAACTTCGAGATCTCCTTCGCCTTCTCGTCGGAGATCCCGGTCACGAGCGAGATCGTCTGGCGAACGGTGCCCTTCGCGGCGGGCTCGACGGCGCCGGGTTGGAGCGCCTTGAGCGGGACCTCGCGCCGGACCGCCTTCTCCTGCAGGACCTGGTATGCCGCCTTGAGACGGTCCTCTGTCGCCGAGTGCATCTCGATCTTCTCGTCGCCGAGCGTGAGCGACGTGTCCGTGTTCTTGAAGTCGAACCGCTGGTGGATCTCGCGCGATGCCTGATCGACCGCGTTGCGGACCTCCTGCAGGTCGACCTCCGAGACGATGTCGAACGAGCTCTGGGGCATGAGCGCAGGATAGCGGTTGCTATCATCGCCGCTCAGGGCGGGTGCCCGAGCGGCCAAAGGGAGCGGTCTGTAAAATCGCCGGCACAGCCTACGGAGGTTCGAATCCTCCCCCGCCCACCGATGGGGTGTTCTCATAATTGAGGCCCCTGACATCTCAGAACTCCGCTGACGAGGCCCCTATCGCCGTTTCGCTCGATCGCGAGCAGTTCGAAGGTCTTGGCGACGCAGACCAGATCGCCGAGCTGCTGCCGACATGCGCGAAGGACGCCATCAGGTCATGCTGATGACGCCCTGGACGAAGGGTTCGGTCTTCTCTGCGGGTGGAAGGGTCAGTCCGGCGGGGGGTCCGGCCCCGTCGTCGGGCGGATCGCGACGATGTCGGTCCACGTCCCCTTCTTGCGCTTCGCGCGCCGGCGCGGCCTCTGGGCCTCGGCCTTCTCCACGGCCCTCTTGGCCAGGAACGAGCCGATGCGCCAGAGGTTGTACCCGACGACGGTGGCGGCGAGCAGGATCCGCATCTTCGTGAGGCCGAAGACGCGGAAGAACTTGTGCGCGATGTTCACGAACCCGCCCTTCAGCATGCCATTCGTGCCCTCGACCACCTGGCGACGCCCGTAGGAGATGCGCCAGGCGGTCGTGCCCGGCAGGAACTTCTGCCAGTGGGGCATCTCGGCGGCCTGGACGCTCACGGTGCCGTCGCAGCAGCGTGATCCCCCGGGGAGGTCGACGAGGGGCGCATCGCGGGACCTACGCATCGTCTCCGGCACGGCGCGGGCGCGGAGGCGTCCGGCATGGAACGGGCACCTCCACCGGGTGGTGCCGTCGAAGTCGGGCTTGTTGAAGCGCTCGAAGCGGTAGCGGGCGAGCTGGTTGAAGGCGCGCTCGAACTCGGCGCTCTCCTCCGCGGTCGAGTTGATCGGCGGATCTTGCCGGGGAACACGAAGCCGAGGAAGGCCGAGGCCTCGAGCGCCGGCACGAGGAAGACGATCGCAAGGGCGAACCAGCCACCCAGCGACAAGATCCAGTCGCTGATCCCCGCTACCATCTCGTTACGCTCCGCCGGCTGACATCGACGTGCACCCGCTCACGCTATCGGCAGACCCGTGGAGGGACGAGCTCGTGCACATGATGTTCTCGTGGCACGCAGCGGCCTCCATCCGGTTGGTCAGTCGCTCGATCCCGTGCCCGTGCGGAGTGGCGCAGCCACGTTCCCGGGCTGCCAGCCGATCAGCGGATGCAGCTCCCACCAGTTGTGCAGCCCGTCATGACGGACGACGCCCCAGGCCGTGATCTGCTGGCCGATGTGGGGCGGGGCGATCGGGAACTCGGGCTGGATCTCGAGCACCAAGAAAGCTCCCCCGCCCTCGACCCGGATGTGGTAGTCGCCGTCCAGCTCGTGGCTGACCTGAGTGACGTCGCCGACGACCGTCGCGTACGTGACACGACTCTTCCCTGCGGCGATCGTCTCGATCGGGATCGTCTGGTACTCATCGGGTGGCGCAGGCGCCGAGTTCGCCTGCAGCATCCCTTCGGCCCGGAGCGCCGCCGCCTTCCAGCCGTGATCCTGGATCACGCGGATCCCGTACCCGATGCCGAACAGCAGGAGCGCCAGGACGATCGCGATCCCGCGGCGATGCCGATGAGCGAATGCGTGCTCGGTCCTCGGTTCCGGTTCGCCCGCCCCCGGATAGGCCGCTGCGAGCGCTCTCGAGACCGGGCCTCGCAGCGGAAGCAAGACGACGAAGCACGCGGCCCCCGCGGCCGCGCCGACCAGGCAGTCGCTCGGGTACTGCACCCCTGCACCCACCCGCCCGATCGCGAGCAGGGCGCCAAACCCGAGTGCTGCCCACCCGAACACTCGTCGAGCCACGGAGAGCGCCGCCGCCGCGGCCCCCGCGACCGCGAGGTGGTCGCTGAACAGGCTGGAGTCCACGGCCTCGGGAAGCAACGGCCTCACGTCGAGTACGAGGAACGGACGTGCTCGGTAGTAGAGGTGGCCGAGGGCGAGGTTCAGCAGGAGTGCGCCGAGCGCGGCGAGGACGCCCAGTAGGAGCTCGGCCCTTCCCTCCGGAGCGTTCGAGTCCGGCGTGGACCAGGCAAGGACCATCAGCACGCCGATCACAGCGAGGGGCGCGATCGCGAGCGCCCGACAGAGGTCGGCCCGGAACGTGTTCGCGGTGAACCACGTGTTCAGCGTTTCGACGACGTGTGCGTCCATGCCAAATCCTCCACTCTGTCGATTCTGTCGATCAGCTAATGCCGCTGGCCATGCCCTGACGTTGGGAAGCGGTTGGCGCGGTCAGCCCGTTCCGGTTCGGGGACGTCTTCAACCGGTGCTCACGCTACCGAGGTGGCACGCCCGCTGCGAGACGGTGCCCGTCGAGGAAATCGTTCAGACTTAACGACGCCTCAAGTCCGACGCACGAACGTCACGACGTTTCCGAGTGCCGCGTGATCACTCGGCGCGGACCAGCTCAATCCGCTGGGTGAGGTTGAGCTTCCAAGGCCAGCGCCAGGGCGTCGCGCTCGCCACGTGTAGCCGAGAGCCGTGCGTCTGCTCGACCGGATCGGATAGGTGTCCGTGGAGCGGCACGAACCCGCGTCGGAAGTCCCACACCATCCGACCGGGCCACTGGGGGCCGAGGATCTGCGTCCGCCCGTTCACGCGCTTCTTCCTCGTCTTCTTCGCGGCCTTGGCCTCGTCCTCCACGGCCTGCTCCTCGAGGAAAGAGCGGATGCACTCGAGGTTCTATCCGAAGATCGTGGGCGCGAGCAGCACCGTCATGTTCACTCGGCCCATCACCCGCAGGAACTTGCGCTCGATGTTGACGAACGCA
>VAXZ01000165.1 GCA_005885035.1 Actinomycetota bacterium | reverse complement strand
TGCTCGTCGTCCACGAGCTGCTCCCCGACCGGTTCCTCGGCGCCACGAAGTTCATCGTCGAGGGTTCGGCGGCGATCACGTTCGTGTCGCTGCTCATCATGCTGACCGGCGGCAACGCCAGCCCCTTCTTCTTCGCCTACCCGGTGATCGTCGCCGGCGCGGCGCTCGTCGTCAGCCCCCTGACGACGTTGGTGATCGCGACGGCGGCCAGCCTCGGCTACGTGCTTGGCTCGGTGGCGGACTTCAGTGGTCGCGGGCTGACCACAACGGACGTGGCCGGCATCGGCTTCAACCTGATCGCGCTCGTGCTGCTCAGCTACGTGGCGATGGTCATCGCCCGCGAGCAGCGCCGCTCCAGGGAGGCCGCGATCCGCCTTTCCACCGTCGATTCCCTGACCGGCTTGTTCAACCGCGCGTTCTTCTTTGCGGCCCTCGAGCGCGAGGTGCAGCGCAGCGCCCGATCGGGCCGCGGCTTCTGCCTCCTGATGATGGACCTCGACGGGCTCAAGGCGATCAACGACCGGTACGGGCACTTCCAGGGCGACCGCGTCCTCAGACGGGTCGGCGAGATCATCCGGGCAGGCGTCCGGCGGATCGATGTCGCGGCGCGCTACGGCGGCGACGAGTTCGTCGTGGTGCTCCCGGAAACCGATCCAACCGGTGGGTTCGTGCTCGGCGAGAAGATCCGCCAGGGCGTCGCCGAGCAGATCTTCCCGGCCGGCCAGATCAGCGTCCGCACTTCCCTCTCGGTCGGCGTCGTTGCCTATCCCCATGACGGGGCCACGCCCGATGAGCTGATGATCAGCGCAGACCAGGCCATGTACGCCTCGAAGCGGACCGGCAAGAACCGGGTCGCGATCTACACCGAGGCCGAGATGGCCGTGGGAGGCCGACCCGAAGAGTCGGTGTAGCATCTCGGCCGTGGACCATCCCCCTCGAGCGAACCACGGTTCCGCCACGCCAGGCGACGGTTCCGGCGCGCACCGCGATGCGTCGCGGCGCATGAAAGGGTTCTCCACGCGGGCCATCCATGCGGCTACCCGGGCACCCGCAGTCGACCAGCAGCCGAACGCGGTCCCGATCTACCAGTCGGTCACGTTCTCGTCCCAGAACTCGGACGAACTGGCGGACGTGCTCAACGCTCGACGCCCGGGGTACGCTTACAGCCGGATCGACAACCCGACGTCAGCCGCGCTCGCGCAGGCGGTCGCCGAGCTCGAAGGCGCGAAGGCCGGCTTCGCCTTCGCCACGGGGATGGCCGCGATCCATGCGACGTTCCTGTCACTCCTGGGGGCCGGCGATCGAATCGTCGCTACGCACGTCAGACCGTCTCGAATCCCACGATCGTCGTCTCCGACGTCGCGGCCCTGGCTGATCTCGCACATCGCCACGGCGCAACCCTGGTCGTCGACAACACGTTCGCCTCGCCCTACCTATGCCGGCCGGTGGAGCTCGGCGCGGACCTCGTCGTGGAGTCCGGCACGAAGTACCTGAGCGGCCACTCCGATGTCATGGCGGGAATCGTGTGTGGATCGCCCGCGCTGATCGAGAAGGTCCGCGCGATCGCGACCGACACCGGTGCCAGCCTCGCGCCGCTTGCCGCATTCCTCGTGCTGCGTGGGCTGCCAACGCTTGCCCTGCGGATGGAGCGTCACTCCGCCAGCGCCTCCGCCCTGGCCGACTGGCTGGAGCGGCAGCCAGGCGTCGACCGCGTCTACCACCCGGCCCTGGCCAGCCACCCGCAGCACGAGACCGCTCGCCGCCAGCTTGCGGCCGGCGGCGGCATGTTCGCGTTGGAGTTGGCGGGTGGCCGAGGGGCGGGACGAGCATTCATCGATGCCCTGACCGTCCCGGAGCGGACTGCGTCGCTTGGCAGCATCCACACGATCGTGGCCCATCCGGCGTCCACGACGCACCGCCAGCTGAAGGAGGCCGAGCTCGTCGAAGCCGGCGTCGTCCCCGGCCTGCTGCGCTTCTCGATCGGGCTCGAGGACGTGGAAGACCTGCGCCTCGACTTCGAGCAGGCACTCGAATCGGCCCGGTCCGTTTCGGCATACCGCCGCGTCGCGATCGGAGCCGCCGCGACACCCTAGGAGGCGGCCATCGCCAGCCCCGCTCTCGAGCTGACCCGACGCGCGCGCCCCGCCGGTCCAAACGTCATCGCGCGAGCGGGCACGGCGACATGGGACCTGCTCACCGCGGTCAACTTCGCCGTCCTGCAGATCATCGTGGCCGGCTCGCTGGCCGCTGTCGGGATGGTCGTCCGCCAGCTGCCGTCGTCGGCCTTCCAGTCGGTCAGCGACTACGCGGACCAGATGTCGGTGGTCCACGATCGCTACGACCCGGCCCTCGGATCGGCGGTCGTCGACCTGCTC
>VAXZ01000134.1 GCA_005885035.1 Actinomycetota bacterium | reverse complement strand
CGGACGGATCTCTCGAGGAGCTCCCATGACGACACGACCGCTCTCCGATGCCGCACCGGTCGCAGCGGGCATCAGCATCCTCTGCGCGCTCGCGCTTCTGACGGGATGGCTGGTCCTGCGCGGTGCGCCGTTCGCTTTGGCGATCCCGGCGAACGCTGCGTTCGTGACCGCTTCCGTCGCACTGCTCATCCACCGGCCTCGCGGGTCTCGCTGAGTCGCTCGAACCCTGTCGGGCACCACCCGTATACTCGGCTCCGGCCGTGCTAGGCGGGGAGCCAGCGGTGCCCTGTAACCCGAGATCCGCTTCATGCGGGGCTGAATCCCCGCCGGAGGCCCGCGAGGCCCGAGGCAGCACTCGGCGCGGGGCGTTGAAGGTCGGGTCCTACGCGACGTCGGACCGCGAACCGGGTCAGGGCGGGAACGCAGCAGCCCTTAGCGGTTCCCGGCGGGTGCCGTAGGGATGCCTGGCTGGAGCCTGCCGCGCGGGAACGCGCTCGAGTCTCACGGCGTCGATGGCGGGTGCACGGCCTATCTTCTTCGTGAGTGAAGGAGCGGGACGGCGTGCCAGAGGACGAACGGCCACAGGACGAGCGGGTAGAGAAGCAGCACCAAGCCTTGTACCGCCGATACCGGCCGCAGACACCTGCCGAGCTGCTCGGTCAGGATCATGTGGTCAGGGGACTGACCGGAGCCATCCGCGAGGACCGGCTCCACCATGCGTTCCTGTTCTGCGGACCGCGCGGGACGGGAAAGACCTCCACCGCGCGGATCCTGGCCAAGATGGTCAACTGCGTGAACGCTCCCACGGCGGAACCGTGCAACGTCTGCGAGCAGTGCGTTGCCATCCGCGAGGGAACGCACGTGGATGTCGTCGAGATCGACGCCGCTTCGCACGGTGGGGTCGACGATGCTCGGGAGCTCCGCGAGAAAGCCCCGACCGCGCCGATGGTCGGTCGCGAGAAGGTCTACATCATCGACGAGGCGCAGCGGTTGTCCCGCGAAGCGTTCGACGCGTTGCTGAAGCTCTTCGAGGAGCCGCCCCCCGGTGTCCGGTTCGTCCTCGCCACCACGGAGCCACACAAGATGCCGGCCACGATCGTGGGACGGTGCCAACGGTTCGACTTCCGGCGCCTCACGATCGAAGGGCTCGCCCAGATGGTCCAGACGATCGCCTCGTCCGAAGGGGTCGCGCTGGATCCGGCCGCCGCGCACGCGATCGCGCGCCGAGCCGAAGGCTCGGCGCGCGATGCGCTCTCCCTGCTGGACCAGGCCACCGTGCTCGGTGGCGAGGCCGTCGACGAGGCCACGGTGCGCGCCCTGCTCGGCGCGCCCCGTGGCGAGGTGCAGTTCGAGATCGCCGACGTGGTTGCGGTGGGCGACGTACGGGGGGTCTTCGAGGTGGTCGATCGACTCGTGCTCGACGGCCGGGACGTGCGCAACGTGACGAACGAGACGATCGGCCATTTCCGCGACCTGCTGCTCGTCAAGACCGCTCCCGGCCAGGAGGATCTCCTCGATCTGGCCGCGGACGCGTACGAGGGTCTGCGGGTGCAGGCGGAGAAGTTCAGCGCCGGCGAGCTCGCGCGCATCCTCGCGCTGCTGCTCGCGGCGCAGAACGACATGCGATGGACGACCTCGCCGCGGCTATCGCTCGAGCTGGCGCTGATCCGCGCCTGCCTCCCCGACACGGACCCGACCCCGGCCGGCGTCGTCGCCCGCCTGGAACGGCTGGAGCGCCTGGCGAACCTCGCGCCCGAAGCGGTCGTCGTCCTGGAGGAACCGGTCGAGGCGCCGACGCCTCCGGTCGCCAGCCCCGCCGCCCCGGCGAGCGACGAACCGGCGACACAGATGCCGGTTCCGCAGGCCGCGGACGCCGGAAGCGTCGATGTGGCGATGCTCCGCCGTTCGTGGGGTGCGCTGATCGATCATCTCGGCCAGCTTCGCCAGCCCATCCTCCGCGCCGTCCTGGAGAGCGCCACGGTCGCCTCGTTCGATGGAGAGACGCTGGAGCTCGCGTTCCCGCCCGACAAGCGCTTCGGGGTGCAGAAGGTGCAGGACCGCCAGGACGACCTCCAGCAGGCGCTCGGTGACCTCTTCGGGATCGCTCCCCGGATCACGTGCGTGGTGCGGGAGTCGCGCGAGCCGGGCGGCGCCCCGAGCGTCGAGATCGTCGAGGAAGAGGACACGCCGAGCGACGACGAGGCCCTCCGGCGCGTCCAGGAGATGCTCGGAGCGACCCCCCTCGAGGGGGGTGACTGAAACCGTGTTCGAGGGCCCGATCCAGGAGCTGATCGACGAGCTCGCACGCCTGCCCGGCATCGGGCCGAAGTCCGCCCAACGGCTCGCCTTCTGGTTGGTCAAGGCGCCCCCCGATGACGCCAAACGACTCGCGTCCGCCATCACCCAGGCCAAGGACCGCATCTCGTTCTGCCGGGAGTGCGGCAGCGTCGCCGAGGGCGAGCTCTGCCGCATCTGCCGCGATGAGAGCCGTGACCGGACGATCCTCTGCATCGTCGAGGAGCCGAAGGACGCGGCCACGATCGAGAAGTCGGCGCTGCACAAGGGCCGCTACCACATCCTCGGCGGGGCGATCAGCCCGCTCGACGGGGTCGGCCCGGAGGACCTCCGCGTCCAGGAGCTGCTCGACCGCGTCGAGCGTGACCACGTGACCGAGTGCATCCTCGCGACCAACCCGAACCTGGAGGGGAACGCGACGGCGATGTACGTGGCGGCGCTCCTGAAGCCCTCGGGCGTCCGCGTCACCCGGCTCGCGAGCGGGCTCCCGGTCGGCGGGGATCTCGAGTACGTGGACGAGATCACGCTGTCGCAAGCGCTCGAAGGCCGCCGGGAGATGTGACGGTGGCGTTCGAAGGACGCCATCCGGACGATCTCGCCTTCCCACGGCAGTGGGCGCGCACCCGCTCCGGCACGCTCGGGGTCGCCAGGACCTTCACGGTCTCTCCCGATGGAGGCCGGGTCGTCTTCCTCCGCACGAAGACGGGCGACGACCCCGTCACGTGCCTGTGGGTGCTGGACGTGGCATCCGGAACCGAGGCGTGCCGGTACGACCGGCGTGAGCACGGCGACGGGTCGGCCCAGCTGACCGAAGCCGAGCGCGCGCGTCGCGAGCGCATGCGCGAGCGCGCGCAAGGCGTCACCTCCTACGCCTGCGATCGGGACGTGACCCGAGCGGTCTTCGTCGACGGAGGGCAGCTCTGTCTCCTCGAGCTGGGCAACGGCTCGCTGACGACGGTACCGACGGAGGGCGTTCCCGACGATCCGCGTTTGTCCCCGGACGGTTCGCAGGTCGCCTACGTGATCGACGGGGCGCTCTTCGTCCAAGGTGTCGACGGTGGTCGGCGCCTGGAGCTGGCGTCGGATCCCGATCCAGACGTCCACTGGGGTCTCGCGGACTTCATCGCCGCTGAGGAGCTGGACCGCAAACGCGGGTTCTGGTGGTCACCCGACGGGAGCAGGATCGCGGCAGCCCGGGTGGACGAGCGGCCGGTACAGACCTGGTGGATCTCCGAGCCGTCGGATCCCGCCGCGGAACCCCGTCGGGTCCGCTACCCGCGTGCGGGCACGGCCAACGCGCTGGAGGTCATCTCGCGCGATCAGCGGACGGCGCAGGTGCTTACCGCGGATGAGGACGGGGCGACGCGCCAGGCACGGGAACTGCGGGACGAAGGCTGGCTCGACCTCGTCGATGGATCCCCTGCGTGGCTCGACGGCGCCCTGGTCTCCACGGTCGACACCGACGACACCCACCGGCTCCGGATCGGGGACGAGGTCGTGACGCCACCCGGCCTCCAGATCCCGAGCGTGATCGCGGCGGGTGACGGGTTCGTGTGGTTCCACGCGTTCGACGACCCGATCGAGGGGCATGTCTTCCGTGTGGCGCCCGGCGGCGATCCGCAACGGGTGACCTCCGAGCTCGGGGTCCACACGGGAGCGGTCGGCGGACCGACGCTCGTGCTGGTGGCTCGCACCCCCGACCGCGTCGCGCCTTCCGTCTCGGTGGTGCGCGCGGACGGCAGTCAGATCGAGCTGACCGACGTGTCGGAGCCGTCCCTCGTCGATCCGATGCCGACCTATGCAGAGCTCGGTGCGAACCGTCTCCGCGCCGTGCTGTTCGTCCCTCACGGCCGCGAGCCGGATCGACCCGTGCCCGTCCTCCTCAGGCCCTACGGCGGCCCCCATGGCCGCCAGGTCCTCCGCTGGCGGGGGATGTACCGGGAGCATCAGTGGTTCGCGGATCGGCTCGGCATCGCGGTTCTCACGATCGACGGACGAGGAACCCCCGGCGGCGTGGCGTGGGAGAAGGCCGTGCATCGCGACTTCTCCGTCACGCTCGAGGACCAGATCGACGGGCTGCACGCGGCGGCAGAACGCTGGCCGTTCCTCGATCTCGATCACGTTGCGATCCGCGGCTGGTCGTTCGGCGGTGAGCTCGCCGGGTTCGCGGTCCTCAAGCGACCCGATGTCTTCCACGCCGCGATCGCCGGGGCTCCCGTCACGGATCAATGCCTCTACGACACGGCGTACACCGAGCGCTACCTTGGAGATCCGAGCGCGGACGCCGCCGCCTACGAGCGCGGGTCGCTCATCTCACTGGTGCCAACGGCGTCGCCGCATCGCTCGCTCCTGTTGATCCACGGTTTCGCCGACGACAACGTCTTCGTCGCGAACACCTTGCAGCTGTCGGCCACGCTCCTGGCGAACGGATATCACCATGAGCTGGTCCTGCTCCCGAACTCGTCGCACATCGGCGGGATGGAGGAGCTGTCGGTGGCGGAGGATCTGGTGGAGCTGGACTTCCTGCGACGTGCGTTCGCGCTGCCGGAACCGTGAGCCCACGACCGACCCAGGCCGAGGTCAGCGATCGCGCGCTGGTGCTCTACGCGTTGATCCGTCGCGCTTCGATCGAATCGGTGCTCGAGGAGGGTCCCGATACCCGCCGGGTGGCTCAGGCGGAGCGTGCGAAGGTCGAAACCGACCGATGGCTGGTTCGTGAATCGTTGAACGGCGCGCTCACCCCGATCGAGCGCACCCTCTTCGAAGGTGCGAACGGCTCCTGGCCGCACGAGGCGATCGCCGACGGACTCTGGCGCAAGGAGTCCCTCGGGGTCCTGTTGTGGGCGCTTGAGCACGTCGATTCCCTGCCGGCGATCGACGAAGAGTTCGAGGTCGAGGTCTTGAACCAGCGGATCCGGTCCTACGGCAACGAGTCGTCCTTCCGTGCGAACGGGCGGCTGCGGAGCGATGGCGAGCTGGAGGCGGCGTGGCACGAGGCCGACGCGTGGCTCGCGGCCACGGAAGGAAGGACCGGGGAGGACGTCACCATCGCGTCGATCAGCGCGGAACGCCGCCGCGCGCTCAGCTGGTTGCGCGAGCGCGACGCCGAACCAGCGTGACCGCGCCGGCCGTGCGGTCCCGGTTCCTCTCTGCCGGACCATGCCACGAAGGCCGTAGCCCGTGACAGGCAGGTTCAGCCGGTCGAGGACCGGATCAGCGAGGCGAGGAGGGCCCTGACCTTCGCCGTGACCGAGACGTCCCGCCGACCGTTGGTCGCGAAGCGGCACCCGCTCAGATGCACGACCACGGGGAGCCGGCCACCGTCGGGATAGGCGAACCGCAGCAGGTACATGGATCCGTCGTCGAAGGGGCACGCGAACAAGCCTCGGGGCATCGGCCGGAGGGCATCGAGCGACCTGACCAGCTCGGCGAGGCTCGACCCCATCACGGTCGCGACGCGCGGTCGGCGTGGATGCGCCGACACGGGCGGATACCGGCAGATCACCGCTCCGGATGCGCCGGGCGGCACGAGCGTTCGGCGCAGACCGCTGATGCCCTTCGGACTCAAGCGTTCCGGGACGTGGGCGGGGCATCCGACGGGCGCGCTCACCGCAGGAGCCTGCGGCGTGCCGTCCACGTTCGGGACCGACGGAGCACTGGTGGTGCCCGAGCCCGTGCAAGCCACGAGGAGCAGGGCCACCAACGCCTGTCGTCCGCTCACGCCATCTCCGACGGTCGTCGGACGTGACCTGGTTCCCCAGGCCGGGCGCTCAGGTCAGGGTCTCGATCGGGTGCCGAGCGTCCCGCGCCCCATCCATCTCGATCGTCGCCTCCGGGAGCCAGAAGGTGAACGTGCACCCCTCTCCGGGGATGGACTCGAGCTCGATCTGGCTGCCCATCGCCTCCACGAGCCTTCTGCAGATGAAGAGCCCGAGCCCTGCACCACCCACCTCGCGTTGCAGGCCGGTACGGGTCCTGAAGAAGCGATCGAAGACGAACGGTTGATCCGCCGGCGCGATCCCGTCGCCTTCGTTGTGGACAGCGATGACCGCCCGGCTCTCATCCACGCTGAGGGTGAGCTGGACCGTGGATCCGGACGTGGAGTACTTGAACGCGTTCGAGAGGAGGTTCGTGACGATCTGATCGACCCGGAAGGGATCCGCCAGGACACAGACGGCGTCGTCGGGATGGACGAAGTCGACGACGCGGTCGGGGAACTCGCTGCGGATGTGGCGGATGCATCCGTCGAGCAGCTCCGTCACGTTGAACGGCTTCGACTCGAGGTCCAGTTTCCCCGCCTCGACCCGCGACACATCGAGGAGATCGTTGATCAGTCGCTCGAGCCGTTCGACGGCCCGCCACATGATCTCGTAGTACTCGTGCCGAGCCTCGGGCGTCTCCTCGATCAGCCCGTCGCGCAACGCACGGACGAAGCCCTTGAGCGGCGTGAGCGGCGAGCGCAGTTCGTGGGAGACGGTCGCAACGAAGTCGCTCTTCAGCTGCTCGGTCTCGAGTTCCGCGGTCACGTCTCTCGCGACGATCACGAACGACCTCGCCCCGCCTTCGCGGGACGGCATCGGGTTGCTCGTGTATCGGATCCACCGATCCGACCCGTCGGTCCGGGTCAGCAGGACGTCGTGTGAGCCCGCTTCGTCGAAGCGGAGCGGAACGAAGACGCGATCCTCCGGTCCGTCGTCTTCCAGATGGAGCCCGAGGACCTCGTCGCACCCCCGGCCGGTGGCCATGGCCCGGGGGACGCCGGTGATGTGTTCCATCGCGGGGTTCCACGACACCACGAGACCGTCCGCCGAGACCACGAGGATCCCGTCCGAGGTGTTGCCGATCACGTCGGAGAGGTGGCTCCGCTGCTCCATCGTCTCGTTGAACAGACGCTCGTTCTCGTTGCGGACCTTCAACTGCGAAGCGAGCGCCTCGACCAGCGAGCCCTCGGCCGAGGACAGCGGGATCGCCCGATGCACCGCGAGGATCGCGGATACGGTGGGTGCATCGCCCACCGACGCCATGAAGGTGGTCAGCCCGGGCCGGGTGCTGACGAGCTCTTCCGCAGCGGGTGGGTGATCTTCCGGGGGGAGGTGGACCATCAGCCCCACCTCCGAGTTGTAGATGTGAGCGCCGTCGTTGAGCAGCACCAGCTCGACCCCCGAGGCATCGAGCATCCTTCGGACGAGCATCAGGAAGGGCTTGTAGTCGTAGCCGGCATCGATCGGACCGGACAGCTCTCGGCCGGCCTCGTAGAGCGTTTGCATCCGCTCTCGCTCCTTCGCCTGTTCCTCCTCACGTTGAGCGTGCAGCCAGCCGCGATACGCGAGGAACACGAGGACCATCGGTGCGATCAGCAGTGGGATCCCGACCGGACCTGTGCTCCAGACCAGCGCGGCGAGCAGCCCGATCGTGAGGTTGCCCGCAGCGTGCAACAGGTTGAGACCATCCGGGAGGACCAGGAGCGTCGGCAGGGACTCGCCGTCGATGAGGGAGATGACGAACGAGATGAACAGCTCGTTCAGGCCGAAGTACGCGAGCATCGCGATCGACGCCGCGAGCCACACCATCAGGCTGAGCGAGGAGGACACGTGGAAGAAGCTGAAGACGACCTCCGCCACCGTGATGGAGACGACGAACTGCGCGACGTTGTAGGCAACCTTGTACCAACGCCAGCTTCGGATGAGCTGCCCCGCGGCGATGCCGACGGCGACGGCGAGCGTGAGGACGCTTGGCCTCGCGAAGATCAACGTGGGAACCCACAGCGCATCGGTGAGTGAGTAGTTCTCCGCCTCGGGTCCGTGGGCCATCCGCACCGTGAACTGCTCGAGGATCGCGGCGATGGCGCTGAGCGCGAACCACGCGGCCACGTCTTCCGCCTTCCACGACGAAAGGTCCGGCACGTGTATGGCCACCAGGATCAGCGCCGCGATCCATACGGCGACGATCCATGCTCTCGCACGGCCGGGAAGTTCCATGAACTCGCTCATGACTCAGCGCCCAACGTCGGCCTTTCCACCCGATGTCGCTTCACCAATGTCGGCGGACACGGGGTTGGCTTGAGTCGCACCGGGAAGCCCGAAGACCTAGTTCGTCCGCGAGCCTCCTCGTAGGGCGACCGTTCCTCGTTCGTCACCCGTGTGCGATGCGATAAGCGACACACGGCCGGTGCGCTGTCAGCCGTCGAGCTTCATATTGCGGTAGGTCATCCAAGCGACCCTCGCCGCCGGTTCGAAGACGCGGCGAGCAGATCCGCAGACCGAGGTAGGAGAGGAGTGTCGGCGCTGAACCCACCGATCGATCGTTCCATGGCCTCCTCGGCCTCGATGCGAACGTCCCTCCGTTCGCTCGCCGGGGCGATCCTGACGATCTTCGTGGCCGCGTTCGTCCTCACCCCGGCCGGAACGCGGCCGTCAAGTGGCGGTCCGGACGTCTCGGTCATCGTCCGCACCGTCGCCGGCGCGCAGGCGCGACTCGAGAGCTTCGTGACTTCGGAGGGCGGCTCCATCACCGCCGACCTGCCGATCATCGACGGGTTCTCGGCCACCCTTCCCCAGAGGATCGCTGATGCGATCGGGTCGGATCCATGGGTGGTCTCGGTCTCGCCGGACGCCGCGCTGGCGCCGCAGACGTCGTCCTACGACCCCGGCACGGACGGCAACTCGATGGCCTCGACCACGCGGTATTCGGGAGCGAGATCTACGGGCCGGACCTCTCGCTCGAATCGCAGTCGCCGGACCTGACGAACCTGGACGCGAACGGGCACGGGACCTTCATGGCGGGGTTGATCGCCGGACACGACCCGACCCTCACGGCGCCCTACGAGCAGTCCTCACCCGCGGCGTACCGAGGGATGGCTCCCGACGCCCGGATCGTCAGCCTGAAGGTCGGAACGGCGGACGGCGGCGCCGATGTCTCCCAGGTGATCGCAGGGATCGACTGGGTCGTGCAACACGCGCACGACCCGGGTATGAACATCCGGGTCCTGAATCTCTCCTACGGCACCAACAGCGTGCAGCCCTACACCGTGGACCCGCTCGCGTACGCCGCCGAGGTGGCGTGGAAACAGGGAATCGTCGTGGTCGCCGCGGGCGGCAATTACGGGTTCCAGAGCCACATGAACACCTTGCCGGCGCTCGCGGACCCGGCCGTCGACCCATACGTCGTCGCGGTCGGTTCGTCGGACTCGAACGGGACGGACACGCTCACCGATGACACCGTGCCGGCGTTCTCACCGTGGCCCAAGCGAGGGGCGACGCGCGGGGTCGACATGGTGGCTCCCGGGATGCACCTCCAGGGCTTGCGCGTGCCCGGCTCCTCCATCGACCTCAACCATCCCGAGGGTCTGATCGACACCCGCTACTTCCGGGGCAGCGGCACGTCCGAATCGGCGGCGATCGTCTCGGGCGCCGCAGCGCTCGTTCTCCAGAAGTATCCGAACGCCACGCCGGACCAGGTCAAGGAGCTGCTGAGCGACACGGGCTACCCGATCATCGGCAAGGCGCAGCAGATCGGTGGGGGCGAGCTCCAACTCTCGTCCGCGCTGACGGTCCCCCTCCCGTTCGCGTCGCAACGGTGGCTGCCCTCATCGGGCACCGGTTCCCTGGAGCTCGCTCGCGGATCGGATCACATCTCGATGGACGGCGTACCCCTCGCGGGTGAGCAGGACATCATGGGCTCTCCGTTCGACCCGGCCGCGATCGCCGTCCTCGAAGCGCAGGGCAAGTCGTGGTCGGGCGGCATCTGGAACGGGAAGTCGTGGTCGGGGAACTCCTGGTCGGGCAACTCCTGGAGCGGCATCTCCTGGAGCGGTCTGTCGTGGTCGGGGCTCTCGTGGAGCGGTGTGTCGTGGTCCGGGAACTCCTGGTCGGGCAACTCCTGGTCGGGGCTCTCCTGGAGCGGTCTGTCGTGGTCGGGGAACTCCTGGAGCGGTCTGTCGTGGAGCGGCGGGAACTGGTCGTGCGGGGGATGGTCGTGATGATCCGGCGGATCGTCCGATCCCTGCGGCGATGGCAGCGCTCCGCGGCCGGGGCGGCCCAACGCGACCGGTGGGACACGCGTTCCTGGCTCGCACGTTCGTGGGGTTAACGGACCCGCACGGGAGCGGTCGGTAGACTCGGAGCCTCCGAGACCAGGGAGCGGCCGGACCGTGCCCATCGTCGTGATGAAGTTCGGTGGCACGTCCGTGGGAACGGTC
>VAXZ01000055.1 GCA_005885035.1 Actinomycetota bacterium | reverse complement strand
AGGACACGCCGATCGACACCTGTCTGAAGGTGGAGTGGAGGCCGGGCAGCGACCTGCCCCAGCCGGTGCGGGAGGGCGGACGGTTCCTGACGACCGCCGGCGGGAGCCAGTCGGTGCGCGACGCGATCAAGGCGCAGCAGCCCCTTGTGGGTCTGCACGGCCACATCCACGAGTCGGGCGGCCGGTTCAGGATCGGGAGGACGCAGGCGTTCAACCCCGGCAGCGAGTACGTCCAAGGAGCGCTCCAAGGATGGATCGTGGCGATCCAGGGAGGCCGGCTGCGGGGATATCAACACACATCGGGCTGATCGGAGACGGCACATGAGCGGGCAGGTGAAGCTGTGGATCGGCGGCGAGTGGGTCGACGCCGAGGACGGTGCGACCTTCGACGCGTTCAGCCCGTCAACGGGCGAGGTGATCGCCGCGGTCGCCGAGGGATCGCGCGCCGATGCCCGGCGCGCGATCGGCGCGGCGAGCGCGGCCGCGCCGGCCTGGGCACGGAGCTCGGCCTTCGACCGCGCGGCCGCCATGCGCCGCGTCGCGGCGTCGATCGATCGACGCCGCGACTCCCTGGCCGACACCTTGGCGCTCGACCAGGGCAAGCCCAAACGGGCGGAGGCGTTCGGCGAGGTCGATGAGCTGATCGCGTACTTCGCGATGGCGGCCGCCGACGCCACCCGCGCCGAGGGGCTGCTGCCTCCTTCGGTCGATGCGAACAAGCGCGTCCTGCTGGAGCGCGTACCGCGCGGGGTCGTCTCGATCATCAGCCCGTGGAATTGGCCGTACACGATGCCCGGCGAGATCCTTGCGCCGGCGATCGCGTACGGGAACGCAGTCGTCTGGGCGCCGGCCCCCACCACCAGCGTCTGCGCCGCTCGGTTCGCCGAGTGTTTGGAGGATGCCGATCTGCCGCCGGGGGTCGTGAACATGGTGACCGGACCCGGGCCGGTCGTGGGCGACGAGCTGGCCGCGGATCCCGGCACGCAAGCGGTCGGGTTCATCGGCTCGATCGCCACGGGCCACACGGTCGCCGCGCGCGCGGCGGGCAAGGAGCTCTTGCTGGAGATGGGCGGGAACGGCCCGCTCGTCGTGATGGAGGACGCAGACCTCGATCGAGCGGTCACGGGGACGCTCGTCGCCTGCTTCCTGAACGCGGGGCAGTCATGCACCGCCGGCGAGCGGATCCTCGTGCACGAGGATGTTCGCGATGCCTATCTCGGTCTGCTCACGGCGGCGATCGAACGGGAGATCCACCTGGGGGACCCGTTCGACGACGCCACGACGATGGGCCCCGTGAACAACGAGCCGACCGCCGCGAAGACGGAGCGGCATGTGAGCGACGCGATCGAACATGGAGCGGTCCTCGTGACCGGCGGCAAACGGGCACCGCACCATGGGAGCGACCTCTTCTTCGAGCCGACCGTCCTGGACGGCGTGACCGACGACATGGCGATCGCGCGGGAGGAGACGTTCGGTCCCGTCGCGCCGGTCACCGCGATCCGGAGCGAGCAGGAGGCGATCGATCTGGTGAACGGCTCCGAGTACGGGCTCCTGTCCGCGATCTTCACGCGCGATCTGGGCCGCGGGCTCCGGTTCGCCGAGGCGGTCCGGACCGGCTGGGTGAACGTGAACGAGGGGACGAACTACTGGGAGTCGCACCTGCCGTTCGGTGGCGGGGCCGGCTCGCGGAGCGGCGTCGGGCGGGTCGGCGGGCGGTTCTCGATGGAACGCCTCACCGAGCTCAAGACGATCGTGGTCGATCTGGGCTGAGTTGTTGATGGCGCAACGACCGCGTTGCAGGCGCAACCCGCGCCGATAGCATCGAGGCCGTATGCGGGATCGTGCGCAGACGGTGATCGTGGGTGCCGGCATCGTCGGCGCCTCGGCGGCCTACCACCTGGCCGAGATGGGTCAGGCCGACGTCCTCGTGATCGACCGCGGGTCGCTCTTCGAGACCGGCGGGTCCACGTCGCACGCACCCGGGCTGGCCTTCCAGACGAACGGGTCCCGCACGATGTGCCGGATCGCCCAGGACTCCGTTCGGCTCTACGGGGAGCTGGACGTCGACGGTGAGCCGTGCTGGTACGGGGTCGGCGGGATCGAGGTCGCCACGAGCGAGGCGCGGATGGCGGAGCTTCGGCGACGGCGCGGGTGGGCGCGGTCCTACGGGATCGAGGACACCGAGTTGCTCACGCCAGAACAGACCACCGAGCGCATACCTCTGCTTGATCCCTCGACGATCCTTGGCTCGTACCTCGTCCCTTCTGACGGGATCGCGAAGGGGGCCCGGATCGCGACCGCGCTCGCCCGTCGCGCCTGCGAGAAAGGCGTCACGTTCGAAGGCGAGGTCGCCGTCATCGGGTTCGACGTCGCCGGCGGGCGCGTCCGCGCGGTCCTCACCGACGACGGGCGGATCGACTGCGAACGCGTGCTGATCTGTGCCGGCATCTGGGGGCCGACGGTCGGGGCGATGGCCGGGGTCCCGATCCCGCTGCTCGCGGTCCAGCACCAGCTGGTCTGGACCGACCCGCTCCCGGAGCTCGCCGGCGAGACGCGCGAGATCGTCCACCCGATCCTGCGCCACCAGGACTTCGCGATGTACTTCCGCCAGCGCGAGGACCACTACGGCGTGGGGAGCTACCACCACGAGCCGATCGCGACCTCGCAGTCCGACCTCCCCGCGCCCGGCGGGGAGCTGCAGCCGTCGCTGATGCCGTTCACGCCGCGCGACTTCGACGACGCGGAGGCCGAGGCGGCTCGGCTCCTCCCGGCGCTCGCCGGGACGATGCGCCCGGCCGACCCCTCCCGGTCGCTCAACGGGATGTTCTCGTTCACGCCCGACGCCGGCTCGATCGTGGGCGAGAGCGCGCGGGTCCGCGCCGTGTGGATCTGCGAGGCCGTCTGGGTCACGCACGCGGGCGGGATGGGCCGGCAGGTCGCCGAGTGGATGGCGACGGGCGAGTCCAGCTACGACCTGGCAGAGGCCGACGCCAACCGCTTCTACCCGTTCCAGACGACCCCGCCGTACGTGCTCGAACGCGGGAAGCAGCAGTACCGCGAGGTGTACGACATCCTGCACCCGCTCCAGCAGCCCGCGCGCCCCCGCGGGCTCCGGCTAACCCCGTTCCATCAGCGGCACGTAGAGCTCGGCGCCGAGTTCTTCACCGGCGCAGGGTGGGAGCGCCCGCAATGGTTCGACGCGAACAAGGTTCTGAGCGGAGCCGCGTGGGAATCGCGCACCGGCTGGACCGCGCAGAACTGGTCGCCGGCCGTCGGCGCAGAGCACCTCGCGACGCGCGAGCGCGCGGCGCTCTTCGACCTGACCCCGTACGTGAAGCTCGACGTCGAGGGACCGGACGCCCTCGCGTTCCTCGAGCGGGTCTGTGCGAACCGGATCGACCGCCGTCCCGGCACGGTGATCTACACGTCGATGCTCACGCCGTCCGGCGGGATCCGTTGCGACCTGACCGTCACCCGCGCCGACGAGGAGTCGTTCATGGTCGTGACCGGCGGTGGTTCGGGCATGCACGACCTCGCGTGGCTCCGGCGGCAGCTCCGGGACGACGAGCGCGTGTCGATCGCGAACATGACCGATCACCGGTTCTGCCTCGGGCTGTGGGGCCCGCGCGCGCGCGAGGTCCTCGCGGCCGTCACCGACGCCGACCTCGCGAACGAAGCGTTCCCGTACATGACGATGCGGGAGCTGGCGATCGGCGAGGTCCCTGCGTTCGCGCAGCGCATCAGCTACGTCGGCGAGCTCGGATGGGAGCTCTACGGTCCGATCGAGATGGGCGCGCGCGTCTGGGACCTGCTCTGGGAGGCCGGCGTCGAGCACGGGCTGATCGCGGGCGGTCTGGGCGCGTTCGATTCCCTGCGTCTGGAGAAGGGCTACCGGCTCTGGGGCCAGGACCTATCGACGGAGCATGACCCCTTCGAAGCGGGTCTCGGCTTCGCGGTGAAGATGGACAAGGCGTTCCAGGGGCGGGACGCGCTCCGCGCGAAGGGCGCGCCGGCCGAGCGCCTCGCGTGCATGACACTGGAGGATCCCGACGCCGTCGTGATGGGCAAGGAGCCGATCCGGGCCGGCGGCCGCGTCGTGAGCTACGTCACCAGCGCCAACTACGGCTATTCGATCGGCCGCGGGATCGCCTACGGCTACCTGCCGGTCGAGCTCGCGAGTGAGGACACCTCGGTCGAGATCGAGTACTTCGGAGACCGGCTCGCGGCGAACGTCGCCGCCGAGCCGCTGTGGGACCCCGCGGGCGAGCGCCTTCGGGTCTGAGGACGAACGGGAAGGAGCTGCACCGGTGACCGTGAACGACAACCCCGGGATCCTGCTCTACACGAGGATCCGCAAGTCGCCCTACTTCTACGCGTCGCGCCGCCACGGCGTCGCGCGCTACAGCGTCTACAACCACACGTACCACCCGCGGCACTACGGGGACCCAGTCGCCGAGTACTGGAACCTGGTGAACGGCGTGACGCTCTGGGACGTGGGCGTCGAGAAGCAGATCCAGATCAAGGGCAAGGACGCGTTCGACCTGACGAACATGATCGTGCCGCGCGACCTCAACAAGTGCGCTGTCGACCAGGCGAAATACGTGTTCATCACCAGCCCTGATGGCGGGATCCTGAACGACCCCGTGCTGCTCCGCGTCGAGGAGGACGAGTTCTGGCTCTCGCTCGCCGACTCGGACGTGAACCTCTACGCGATGGGCATCGCCGCCGCGAAGGGGATGGAGGTCACCGTCCAGGAGATCGATGTCGCGCCGGTCCAGATCCAGGGACCGAACGCGAAGAAGGTCCTGACCGAGCTCTTCGGCGACCGGATCCTGGACGTCCCCTACTACGGCCTGATGAAGGCGGACCTGGACGGGATGTCGGTCGTCGTGTCGCGGACCGGGTACACCGGCGAGGTCGGCTACGAGATCTACCTTCGCGACGCGTCGAAGCACGGGATCAAGCTGTGGGACACGGTGCTCGAGGCCGGCAAGCCGCACGGGCTCGAGGTGATCGGGCCGTGCCACATCCGTCGGATCGA
>VAXZ01000054.1:7982-13606 GCA_005885035.1 Actinomycetota bacterium | reverse complement strand
GAGCGCCTTCCGCCGGCCGGGTTGCCCGATACCCGCTGGTGGTGTCACGCTGAGGTTCTCAGCGACGACGCCCTCGTAGCGGAAGTTCTGGGCCGCTTCTCAGCTCCTTCCCAGATTCCGTGGGTACCTTGATGTCATGACCGACGATCTGAAGCCCGTTGGGCATGAACCCTGGACCGGCTACCACGCAGGGCTGCCGGCACCCCCGCCCGCCCAGTCGGGCGGAGGTGGGCCTCACCGCGCTCGCGGCTGGATCGCGCTCCTCGTCGCCATGCTGGTGTCGCTCGCGGTGGTGGGGAGCGTGCTCGCGTTCAGCGGCGGTCCCCATTCGGCGGCTCCGGCGCTTCCGTCGACCGGAGCCACCCTCCCGACCTCCCACTCGTCCGGTTCCACGCGGGCGAGCCTCGTCGGCACCATCGTCGACATCAACACCTCGGAGCAGGTGCTCGGCGCCGACGGGCTCCGTCCCTTGGGCGCAGGGACCGGGATGGTCCTCACGGCCGACGGCGAGATCCTGACCAACAACCACGTGGTCGAGGGCGCCTCCGGCATCCAGGTCACGATCCCGGGCCACGGTTCCTCGACGGCAACGGTCGTCGGGGTCGATCCCACCGACGATGTGGCCCTCCTCCAGCTGAACAGCGCGTCGGGGCTGCCCACGATCACGCTCGGTGACTCTTCGACGGTCCAGGTCGGAGACCCGATCACCGCGATCGGCAACGCGTTCGGCCGGGGCGGGCAGCCGACCGCCACGACCGGCACCGTCGCGGCGGTGCATCGTTCGATCACCGCGCGCGACCCCTCGGGCACCAGCTCCGAGCGGTTGAACGACGTGATCCAGATCGCGGCCGACGTGCACCCCGGAGATTCCGGCGGCGCCGTCCTGAACGCGCAGGGGCAGGTCGTCGGGATCATCACCGCGGGCCCGAGCCAGTCCAGCGGCAACGGCACCGGGTTCGCGATCCCGATCAACAACGCGATCGGGATCGTGAACGAGATCCGCGCCGGTCACGGTAGCGCGGAGATCCTGTTGGGCGAACGAGGCTTCATGGGCGTGGCCGTGCAACCCGTGGACCCGGCCACGGCCGCGCAGCTGGGGCTGAGCGGCACCGCCGGCATCCTCGTGGCCGGTGTCCAGCCCGGCAGCCCGGCCGCGAAGGTGGGGATGACTGCCCCCGCCGTCATCCGCACGATCGACGGCCAGGCCGTCAACACCCTGGACGAGCTGGGCAACGCGATCCATTCGAAGGTCCCCGGCGAGCAGATCCAGGTCACCTGGGTCGACCAGCAGGGTCAGCACAGCGCGACGGTGACCCTCGCGTCGGGCCCCGCCGTCTGAGATCCGGGCTCGCGCAGTAAGGTTGTATGCCTCCCCGACATCCGCTCGACGATAGGAGGTCAACCATGCCGCCGAAGAAGAAGGCGAAGCCCGCCGGGAAGAAGACCACCGCGGCCGCGACGAACCCCGTCGCGAGGATGAAGCCCGCCCCGAAGAAGACCGCGGGGAGGAAACCGGCGGCGAAGAAGGCCATGGCGACCGGCACGGCGACGCCCGCTCGCAAGGGCGATCTGATCGTGATCGACTCGTCGAAGGTCGGCTCCCCGGCCCGCGAGGGCGAGGTGCTCGAGGTGATCCAGGGCGCGATCAGCGTGAGCTACCGGGTGCAGTGGCCGGACGGCCATCAGAGCCTGATCGCACCCGGCCTCGGCAGCGCCCGGGTGGTTCCGGCATCGGCCAGGCAGCGCCCGCCGCTCAGCTGAGCTCGGTCCGGGACGCGCCCGCAGCCCACCAGCTCACGCGGTCGACCTGGATCGCGACGACCGGCCCGGAGGGTGGGTGCCCGGCGTACGGCGGGTACTTCGCGGCCAACGCCGTGAGCGCGCGCGCCCGTTCGTCGGGCGACGTCACCTCTCGCGCCATCCCCGAAGCGCGCACCCACCACAGCTCCGACCAATCGTCGTCGTACCGATCCACTTCGAGCTCGACCGCCGGGTTCGCGCGGACATTCACGAGTCGCTGGAGCCCTCGGCTCCGCTTCGGCTTGTCGTCGACGCACCAGTAGAGCCGCAACCCGTCGTCGGCGTCGATCACGACGAACACGAAGGGCACGACGTGCGGCGAACCGTCCGGGCGGACGGTTGCGATGCGGCCGACCTTCGCCTCGGTCAGCTTGCGAACCGCTTCGTCACGATCCATCGCAGCACCGTATCGGCAGTTCGGACGTATCGTGGCATCCGCGATGCCGCATTTCGGGCTCCAGCTGCCGAGCTTCACCTTCCCCGATGTCCCGGACGCCGAACTGTTCGAGCGGATCGCCACGATCGCCGGCGCCGCGGAGGACGCGGGCTTCGACTCGTTCTGGGTGATGGATCACTACCACCAGATCCCGAACATCGGAGCGGCGAGCGAACCGATGCTCGAGGCCTACACCGTGCTCTCGGGCGTGGCGGCCCGGACGTCGCGCATCGCGCTCGGCGCGCTGGTGACGGGCGTCACCTACCGCAACCCCGCGTACCTGGCGAAGGTCGTCACCACGCTCGACATCGTGTCGTCGGGTCGTGCGATCCTGGGGATCGGCGCCGCCTGGAACGAGGCGGAGTCTCGCGCCTACGGCTACGACTTCCCGAGCACGGCCGAGCGCTTCGACCGACTGGAGGACGCACTGCAGATCTGCCGGTCGATGTTCACGCAGCCGCAGAGCACGGTCCGCGGGAAGGTCGGGCGCGTCGACGGCGCGTGGAACGTGCCGCAACCGGTCCAGCCCGGAGGACCGAGGATCTTGGTCGGCGGCGGCGGCGAGCGGAAGACGCTCCGCCTCACCGCGAGCTACGCCGATATGTGGAACGGGTTCGGCGACGCCGCGACGGTCGGCCACAAACTCGAGGTCCTGCGCGAGCACTGCGACGCGGTCGGCAGGGATCCGCGGCAGATCGTGACGACCCGTCTGGGCACCCTGATCGTCGCGGGGTCCATGGCCGAGGCAGAGCGACGCAAGCGCGTGTGGCAGGAACAGCGCGGCATCCCCGACGAGTCGGTCGAGGCGCGGCTGTGGTGGGGCGACGCCGACGCGATCGCCGGGCAGGCGAAGGCGATGCTGGACGTCGGCCTCGGCGGTTTGCTGTTCAACATGCCGTCGGGATCCTCACCGGATGACGTCCGGTTGGCCGGCGAGGCCCTCGCGACGCTCCGCTGATCACGACGGCCACTCGACGCCTTCCCACGGGTCGTAGTCGATCTCGAGCTCTTCTTGTAACGGGCGCTCGTCCTCCGGCACGTGGCGAAGGTTCACCCGGATCCGCGTCCACGTCGTGCTTCGGCCGCGCATCGAGTCCACCATCACGTCGGCCGGCTCCAGATGCGGGACGACCGTCGGATGCTTCCCCCTCCACCGCTCCAATCCCTCCAACGCTTCCTTCTCGGTCGCGGCTCGCGCGATCTCGATCAGCGGCATCGTCGTGCGTCGCCGGCCGGTCGGCCCGGCCGTCTTGCCGGGCGCCGGCGGCGGCACGATCCCCTCAGGCGTCGGCGGGCCGCCTCGCTTCTTCGACGGCTGGACCCGCGGCGGCTCGTTCGCTTGCTTCTCGTACTGCGGCGGCCACGGTGCATCGGCGAAGCCGGCGGCCTCGTGCTGCGCCGACAGCTCCAGGAGGGGTTCGAGCGAGCCGCCGGCGTCGTCGATCCCGGCCCACGGGTCGCCCTCGCGCTCGAACCGCCCGGGGACGGTCCGGATCGTGAACGCCTCCGGCTCGCACCCGGGCACCTCGTCCCACGTGAGCGGCGTGGAGACGCGCCCGTCCGGCGTCGGCCGCACCGAGTAGGCCGAAGCGACCGTCCGGTCCTTCGCGTTCTGGTTGTAGTCCAGGAACACGCCGTGGCGCTCCTCCTTCCACCACGCCGTTCGATCCGGCAGTACACGTGGAAGCCCTTCGAGCCGGACGTCTTGGGCCATCCCGCGAGTCCGTAGTCCTCGAGCGCGTCCTTCACCAACACGGCGACCTCGAGGATCTGGCCCCACTCGATGCCTGGGATGGGGTCGAGGTCCACTCGAAGCTCGTCGGGGTGCTCGAGGTCGTCGGCCCGGACGGGGTGCGGATTCAGGTCGATGCAGCCGAGGTTCACGATCCACGCGAGCTGCGCCGCGTCGCGAACGACGATCTCGTGCGCCGTCCGACCGCTCGGGAACTGCAGCTCGACCGTTTCGATCCAGTCCGGTCGCGAGCTCGGCGCGCGCTTCTGGAAGAAGAACTCGCCGTCGGCGCCGTTCACGAATCGCTTGAGGGCCATCGGGCGGCCGTCGACCCCGCGCAGCGCCCCCTCGGCGACGGCGAGGTAGTACCGAACCAGATCGATCTTCGTGAGGCCAAGCTCGGGGAAGAAGATCTTGTCCGGATTGGAGACGGCGACCTCGCGTCCCGCGACCTCCAGGATCTCCTTGCGAGCAGGCATGACGGACACGATAAGCGGGCTTCCAACGTGACGGCCGTCACTTCGGGTTCAAGCTCGTACCGATAACGTCGAACGTATGTTCGACGGCCAGGACCTTGACCCAGAAGCATGAGCGAGCTGCGCTCCGCCGTCGACGCGCTCCGATCGGAGACCCTCCCCGAACCTCCCCGACGCGCGCATCGAGGAGGACTTCGCCGAGCTCCAGCGCGTATGCTTGCTGCTGGAGCTCGAACGATCACGACGCCTCGCGGAGATCGAACGGCGCCGGCTCTTCGAACGGGACGGTCACCTCTCGGCCGCGCCGTGGCTCGCCACCCGGTTCGGCGTCGCGTGGGGAACCGCGCGCGAGCAGACGCACCTCGCGAGGGCGCTCACGCACATGCCGGCCACGCGTCGCGCGCTCGAGGCCGGCGACGTCTCTCTGTCCGCCGCTCGCGTGCTCGTGGCGGCGCGCGGCGCCAACCCCGAGGCGTTCGATCTCTCCGAGGACCAACTCGTCGACGCCGCTCGCATCCATACGATCAACGACCTGCAGCGCGTCGCCTCTTTCTGGCGTCAACGCGTCGAACGCGATCATCTCGACGAAGGGTTGCGAGCCCGTCGCCGTCTCTACGCATCGGTCTCGTTCGAGGGCATGGTGCGCGTGGACGGAGATCTCGATCCCGAAGCGGGCGAAACGTTGCTCACCGCCTTACGTGCGGTGATGGACGCGGGATCGCGGAACGGCAGCGACGACGACCGCACGCCGCCCCAGTGTCGTGCGGATGCGCTCCACGAGATCTGTCGTCAGTGGCTGAACCTAGCTGACCGGCCCACCGTGGCAGGCGAGCGACCGCACGTGACGGTGACGGTCGATGTCCCAGCGCTCGCCGGCGCCTCTTCCGGTGCCGGCGACCTGGATCACGTCGGAGCAGTGGATGTCACCGTAGCGCGCCAGCTCTCCTGCGACCCGTCCGTGATGCGGGGCGTGATGGCCGGACGATCACAGCCGCTCGACGTCGGCCGCCGCACGCCGATCGTTCCACCGGCCGTCCGCCGAGCGGTGATCCTCCGCGACAGGGTCTGCCGGTTCCCGGGATGCGACCGCCCGCACACCTGGTGCGACGCGCACCACGTGGTGCACTGGGCCGATGGTGGTTCGACCTCGCTCCAGAACCTCGTGCTGCTATGCCGGCGA
>VAXZ01000054.1:2364-7970 GCA_005885035.1 Actinomycetota bacterium | reverse complement strand
GGGGATGGGTTCCTCATGCGGAATGACGGAACGAAGGTGCGGGCGGGAGAGCGAGCATCCCGTCGACCACGCTCGCGACCTCGCGAGGAGCGAAGGGCTTCGTCATGACCATGTCGCCGCCCTCGGCCAGACACAGGTCGCGTTCTCGGCTCTGGGTGACCGCTGTGAGGACGAGGATCGGCACGTCGTCCTCGGCTGAATCGTCGCGAAGCGCCGCCAAGACGTCGTGCCCGGTGACCTCGGGCATCATCAGATCCAGGACGATCGCATCGGGATGCTCCGCGCGGGCTCGCTCGATCCCCTGCCGGCCCCCATCGGCCACGAGCGTCTCGTGACCCTGCTCCAAGAAGGCGTAGCGGAGCACGGCTCCGATCACGTCTTCGTCGTCGATCACCAGGACCCGTGCCACGGGAGACTCCTCCAACCCTTCCCCTTGTGAATCGGCATCGGCGACGTCGAGGTCGAGTCGCCCAGACGGTCGACACCCGTCTGGACGATGCTTCCGGCGGGTAGCGTGGATACGTGAAGCTGACGATGCTCGGTGCCGGGGTCCGGGCGCCCTTCGTCCTGCACGGGCTCGCGGAGCGCCAGCACGACCTCGGTCTCACGGAGGTCGTGCTGCACGACACCGACCACGACCGCCTCGATGTGATGACCGCCCTTGGCGCGTTCCTCTGCCGGAGCTGGGGCGCGACGTTCACCCTTCGCGGCGAACACGACGCCCGCGCCGCCCTCGGCGGCGCGGGCGTCGTGTTCGCCGCGATCCGACCCGGGCAGGAGCGCGCGCGGACCTTCGACGAGGAGCTCCCGTTGAAGCACGGCGTCCTCGGACAGGAGACCACCGGGCCCGGCGGGTTCGCGATGGCGATGCGCACGATCCCCGCGATGCTCGAGCACGCGCGGACGATCGAGGAGGTGGCCCCAGACGCCGTGGTCGTGAACTTCACGAACCCGGTGGGGATCGTCACCCAAGCCCTCAACGATCACAGCGGCGTCCGTGCCATCGGCGTCTGCGACGGTCCGGTGTCGATGAAGCGGAGCGTCGCGGCCTTCCTCGGCGTGCCGGGCGATCAGGTGCACGCCGACTACCTCGGGCTGAACCACTGCGGATGGATCCAGCGGGTCCTGGTGGACGGGCGGGACCGGCTTCCCGAGCTGCTCGATCGCTACGACGAGCTCCGCATGCTCGACCATCAGTGGCGCCTGTTCGAAACGGAGCTCGTGCGCAGCATCGGGATGCTCCCGATGGAGTACCTCTACTTCTACTACTACCGCGAGCAAGCCTTTGAGAACATCCTGCGGTCAGGCGGCACCCGTGCCGCGCAGATCGCGGCGATCAACGACGCGCTCTGGCCCGCCCTGCGCGCGCACGTCGACGCGGACGATCCGGCGGGCGCGGCGGACGCGTGGACCGAGGCGATGCAGACGCGCGACGAGACGTACTTCGCGCGCGAGCGGGGCGAGGCGCTCCTGCCGCCGTCGTCACCGCGGATGCATGACGAGCTCGTCGAGGGCGAGGGATACGCGGGCGTCGCGACGGCGGTGATGCTCGCAACGAGCCAGCGCCGAAAGGTGCCGCTGATCCTCAACGTGCCGAACCGCGGCGCGATCCACGGCCTCCGAGACGATGACGTCGTCGAGGTCACGTGCATGATGGACGAGCACGGCGCCCACCCGCTGGCGCAGGGGGAGATCCCGGAGTCGGCACGCGCGTTGCTCGCACAGGTCAAGCTCTACGAGCGCCTCACCGTGCGGGCGGCCGTCGAAGGCTCGTACGACACCGCGCTCGAGGCGCTCCTCGCGCACCCTTTGGTGGGCTCGTACCCGCTCGCGCGCTCGATCCTGGACGACTACCTCGCGGCGCACACCGCGTACCTGTCGCTGGTCTGAGCGCCTCCGACAGCTGGCCGGCCTACGGGCTCGGCCGCTGCGCCATGATGGACCGGCCTCGGAAGACGGCCCCCTCGGCGACGACGAGTGCCGTGCAGGTGATGTCGCCCTGCAGCCGTGCGCCCGGGCCCAACTCGACCTTCTGCTGGGCCACGACGTTGCCTTCGACGGCCCCCTGAAGGGTGACGCTCCTGGCGCGGACGTCGCCTTTGACCTGGCTCTGCGCGGGGAGCTCGACCGAGCCGGGGGCGGTCAGGTTGCCGTTCACACGGCCGGCCAGGTTGATGCTGCCGGCCTGGATGTCGGCCTCGACCTCGCTGCCCGGAGCCACGGTCACCTGGCCCTCGACCGAGATCTCGCCCGTGACGCGACCGGCGATCCACAAGGACCCTGTCGACACCAGGCTCCCCTCCACGTGGGCGCCCCGGCCCACCACCGAGACGTCCCGTTCCTCTCGCTCGCCCATGGCCCCTGAATCTACGCCACCGCCGAGCGGTGAGAGCATCGACCCATGAGGGTCTTGGTCGCGTCGCAGGAGGGACTCCATCCGTTCGATGACCGGGGAGCGGCGAGACCCCGGCAGCTCGCAGGTCGTGCGGTGAACGCCCTCGCCCCTCGCGGACCGGAGCTGTGGGCCGCCGTGGACGGGTCCGAGCTCTGGCACGCGAGCGGTGACGAATGGGACCACGTCGCCGATCTCCCCGGTCTGCGGATCACGTCCATCGCTACCACCGATGCCGACGTCTTCGTGGGTTCGTCCGAGGCTCGCCTGTTCCGCGTCGTCGGCGATCGCTTGGAGCCGGTCGCCGCGTTCGACCGTGCGGACGGTCGCTCCTCCTGGTACACGCCGTGGGGCGGGCCGCCGGAGACACGCTCCCTCTCGGAATGGGACGACGACCTGTACGTCAACGTGCACGTCGGCGGGATCCTCCGGACCGAGGATCGAGGCGAGCGCTGGACGCCGACGATCGACATCGACGCAGACGTCCACCAGGTCGCGACAGCGGAAGGCCTCGTGCTGGCCGCGTGCGCGGGCGGGCTCGCCGTCAGCGACGATCGCGGGGTGACATGGACCCTTCGGGCCGACGGTCTGGAGGCTCCATACTCCCGGGCGGTCACCGTCTGTGGCGACGCCGTCCTGGTGTCCGCGTCGAGGGGACCTCGCGGCGGCCGGAGCGCCGTCTATCGCGGTTCCGTCGCGAGCGGCGGGTTCGAACGATGCCGCGCCGGGCTCCCCGAGTGGTTCGACGACAACGTCGACAGCTCCTGCCTCGATGCACTGCCGGACGGCTCGTTCGTCGCGTTCGGAACGTCGGACGGTCAGCTGTTCGGGTCCCGTGACACAGGGTCGTCGTGGACCGAGCTGGCATCGGGGTTACCCGCAGTCCGCCGCGTCCTCGTGCTGCCCTGACGACGGGCTTGGATCACGCCCGGGCCAGCTCTTCGTCCGCTTCGCGGACGAAGAGCTGGGCGTCGCACTCGACCAGGAGCGCTCGAGCCCGCTCGAAGATCGCACGAGGGTCCTCACCCGCGCGCCGCTCCGCTCGACCGAGGTCGAGCAGCCCCCGGGCAAGCTCGACCCGCGTGCCGAGCACATCGAGATGGTCGGTCGCTGTGCGGAGGGTTCGAACCGCCACGTCTGGGTCCTCAGCGAGCAGACCGTCGGCGACCTCGACGAGCGCCCGCGTGAACGGCGAGCTACCACGGTCGAGGATCTCGCGGGCGCGTCCGGCCTCGTCACGCTGTCCGCGACGCGTCAGCAGGCGGATGAGCCCGAGCTCCACCTGGGGGTCCTGGTCGACGTTGTAGTGGCTGGCGAGGTCCACGCCCCTGCGGAAGTGCTCGAGCGCTTCATCCTCACGGCCCCGAGCCAGTGCGAGATCGCCGGCGATCCCCGCTCGGGGAATCTCGCCCTGCGGCTCGGGTTTGTCGGTCAGGATCGCGTCCGATCGCGCAAGGGCGGTCGCCGCGGCATCGATATCGCCTCGCCAGAGGAGGATCCACGCGAGGATCGCGTACCGCTGCCCCATGAGCGGCAGGTCACCGGCAGCCTCAGCGTTGAGGATAGCGTCCCGGTCCATCCGCTCGGCCTCTTCGAGCTCACCGAGATCCAACGAGATCTCGCTGAGGGTTCCTTCGATCCAGCCCATCCATCCGGCACCCTTGCCCTTGCGGGCGAGCTCCAGACCCTCGAGACCGATGGCCCGCGCCCTCTCGAAGTGGGACCCGTAGTCGGCGAGCGTCGAGGGGAAGTTGTTGTAGATCCGTTGGAGGTTGATCGGGTCGCCGATTTCCTTCGCCAAACGAAAGGCCTCTTCCATCGTGGCGAGCGCCTCCTCCGAATGACCGGTCTGCGAAAGTTCGATCCCGAGGTCCTGCATCGCGGCAGCCCTCACCTCGAGCGCGCCGACCCGCGCGGCCATCTCGATCGCACGCCGGAGGTACGAATCCGCTTGCTCCGAGTGGCCACGCCGCCAGTGGAACTGTCCGAGCACCCGCAGGGCCCCTGCGAGCTCCGGGGTCTCGCCGAGCGGCTCGAGTCGCGACAGCGCCCGTTCTCCGCTTTCCAGGGCTTCCTTGTCACGACCTCGTTGGAACAGGAGCAACACCAACCAGGACCAGGCCCATCCTGCACCCAGGTCGTCACCGGCCTGGTCGAACAGCGCGAGCGCCTGCCGGCAAGCCCGCTCCGTCTCCTCCGTGGGTGCAGTTCCCCATGAGACCCGGGTGAGAGCACGCGCGATCGACGCCCGCTCCGGGACCGACACGCCTGTCGACTCCGCGAGCCGCAGCGCATCGCGGTACCAACGGATCGCCTCGCTGGGGAGCCAGAGGGCCGCTGCGCGGTCGCCCGCCGAACGGGTCCAGCGATAGGCCTCCTGCTCGATCGTGGAGCGCGCCGACGAGGAGTCGCCCAACTCGTCGAGGTAACGGAGCGCCTCGAGGTCGTGCGTCGCGATCAGCTCGGCGATCTCTTCGGCTCGGTCGCCCGCTCGTGCCTCGGCCCATCGAGCGGTCTGCGTGTGCTTCTCGGCGCGGAGCGATTTCGGCAGCGAGTCGTATGCCCCGTCGCGGATCAGCCCGTGGCGGAAGGCGAATTCGTGTTCGCCCGAGAAGCTGGGTGGGTCGTTCGGCAGGATCAGTTCCTTCACGCGCAATCTGCCGAGGGCATCTCGGATGTCCCCCACCGCGCGGCCCCTGAGCGAGGCGACGGCGCCTTCCCAGAAGACGCGACCGACCACCGCGGCGTCCTGCAGCAGCGCCTTCTCCTCCGCCGGCAAGACGTCCAGACGGGTCGCGATCAACCCCTGGATCGACCTGGGCAGCTCCACTTCGGACACGGGTTTGGCCACCTCCCAGGTCGACGCGCCGGATGCACGCAGCACGCCATCGTCTATCAGCATCCGGACGATCTCCTCGACGTACAGGGGGTTGCCTTCGCTCCGTTCGCCGATCGCGTTCGAGAGATCCGGCGTCAGTCCGCCGGCCAGGAGGTCCTCGAGCATCGCGGAGCTCTCACCAGGAGTGAGCGGCTCGAGGTAGATGGAAGCGGCGTTGCGCTTGCCGCCGCCCCACGATGGCCGCACGTCGAACAGCTCCGAGCGCGCGAGCGCGACCGTCAGGATCGGACCCTGCGCCCAGTCGGCCACGTGCTCGATGAAGTCCAGCAGCCCCTCGTCCGCCCAATGGATATCCTCGAAGACGAGGACGAGCGG
>VAXZ01000054.1:0-2160 GCA_005885035.1 Actinomycetota bacterium | reverse complement strand
GACGACGGTCACCAAGGCCGGGCGTCCCTCGGTCTGCACGCGTCGGAAAGTCTGCTTGAGCACCGCGAGCTCCTCGTCACGGCCGACGAGCTTGGCTTCCATCCCGAGCTGCGGTCGCTCGCCGCGCTGCTTCGCCTTCACGCGCAACGCACCCCAGGCCGGGACCGGCTCCGCCTTCCCCTTCAGCTCCAGGGCGGGCAGCTCGCGGTACTCGATCACGTCCTTCGTGGCCGCGAAGACGGCGGGCCCGACGACCACGCGGCTGGGCTCGGCAGCCGTCTGCAACCTCGCCGCGGTGTTCACGGCGTCACCCGTGAGCATGCGGTCGCGCGGCCCGCTCGCCCGGTCGACGTCGACCAGCACCTCGCCGGCCTCGACGCCGATCCGCATCGCGAGCTGCGGCTTGCCCTCGGCCGCGAAACCGCGGTTCAGCTCGGAGAGCACGGCCTGCATCTCCATCGCCGCGCGGACCGCGCGCTCGGCGTCATCCTCATGTGCGCGCGGGACGCCGAAGACGGCGAGCACCGCGTCGCCCATGAACTTCTCCAAGAGACCCTCGTAGCGCTGGACCTCCTCCGACAGCCGGTCGAAGGCGCGTCCGACCACCGACTGGACGACCTCCGCATCCTCGCGCTCGGCCAGGGAGGTCGAGCCGACGAGATCAGCGAACAACGCCGTCGCATACTTCCGTTCTCGGCGGCGTTGCTCGGCCTCGGCGAGCGGCTCGCCGCAGTTCAGGCAGAAGCGCGCGCGTTCAGGGTTCTCTTCGCCACATCGAAGACACGTTCGCATCACGGGAAGCGTAAGCGTGTCGCCCCGGGGTGAGCCAGCACAGCCGACGGCGCGATGCCATCCGGTTCAGTGCCCGGCCCTCCGACCCGACCGCGCGCATGAGCGTTCGCCGAACTCGGTTCCCACGCAGAGGAGGCCGACTCACCCGTCCTTCGTTTCGCGAACCGCATCTTCGAGCCGGTTGAGGAACGGGACCTGAGCAAGGAGGATCTTCCGTCGCGCCGTCTCCAGATCGAACCACTCGACCCGGTCGATCTCGGGGAACTCGCGACGGCGCCCGGATCTTGGCGGCCACTCCACCTCGAAGGTATTGCTCCGAGCCTCCGCCGGATCCAGGTCCCCGGCGAGCGCCCAGGCGACCACGGTCTTTCCACCCCGCTGCCGAACCTCTCCGAGCTCCAACATCGTGTCGTCCGGCGCCTGCTGCCCGGTCTCTTCGGCGAACTCGCGGCGCGCGACCGCGGGCAGTTCCTCCCCGGGATCGGCCTCCCCCTTCAGGACCGTCCACGATCCTTCGTCCTTCTTCGCGAAGAACGGACCGCCAGGATGACCGAGGAGAACCTCGAGGCGCCCCTCGCGGGCTCGGAACAACAGGATGCCGGCGCTGACGCGGGCGCGGCGCGCCGGCTGGTCCATCGGCGCGTCAGGCCCCCGCGCGACAGAACGCGGTGATCGTGCGATACGTCGGCACGAACAGGCATCCGGGCGCGGACGAAGGACTCGCGAAGTGCGACACCTCGTCCATCGGCCGGCGCTCGACCTCGTGGCCGTCGGCCGGATCGAACCCCAGGAGCGCAGAGGACGAGAGATCGACCGTCCACACAAGACCGCCCGCGACGATCGGCGGGCCCGCGTCGAAGGCGGACGTCCGCCAGACCTGCCGGAAGCTCCGGCCGTCACCGGCGACCCGGAGCGCGACCAGACCGTCGCGGCACGGCACGTAGATCGTCCGGCCGTCGTGCGCGGTCCCACCGAACGACCCGCCGCACACCGGCGCCGAGGCCAGCTGGCCTCCGATGCCGCCGAGGTCGCTCGCGTCGAGCAGGTACCCGACGCCTCCCTTCCCGATCTGGAAGATCCGACCGTCCGGGAGCACCGCGGGCCCGGCCGAGCCGATGTCCACGTCGCCGGTGTTGAGGGCGGCCCAATCCGCGGGTGCGAAGAACCCGAGCTCCTTCAGCTGCGGAGAGAGCTCGATCACGCTGTCGCCATGGTCGAAGGTGTCGCCTGAGAAGCTGTTCCCGGTCGCGACGAACAGATGCCCGTCGCCGTTCACCGCAGGACCCGATGGAGCCCAGATACCTCCCGCGTTCGTCGTCGGGGCCCGGTAGTCGAACAACGGTCCGGAGCCGTCGGCCGCAACGCCGG
>VAXZ01000053.1 GCA_005885035.1 Actinomycetota bacterium | reverse complement strand
CTCCGAGCGCCCCGTACTGGTACACACCCGCCGACGACCTCTCGACGCACTTCGTCGACCTGCAGCGGGACCAGACCGTGCAGGACGTCCTGGATGCCGTGGAAGGGGGCCTGCGGAGCGTTGAGCACGTGAAGCGCGCGACGTACATCGGCACGGCGATCGACCAGGGACGCACGAGCGGGGTGCTCGCGGCCGAGATCGTGAACGCCGCGCTCGGGTGGGAGCTGGGCGCGCAGGGACCGACCAACGCGCGCCCGCCGTACGTGCCGGTCCCGTTCTCGGTGCTCGCGGGGAAGGACCGCGGCCCGGCGCTGCTGGATCCGAAACGAACCACCCCGATCCACGCGGCCCACGTGGAGAGCGGCGCGGTCTTCGAGAACGTTGGGCAGTGGCTGCGCCCGCGGTACTTCCCGGAGGACGGCGAAGATCTCCACGCCGCGGTTGAACGCGAATGTCTGGCAGTGCGGAACGCTGCGGGCGCCCTGGACGCGTCGACGCTCGGCAAGATCGAGGTCGTCGGGTCCGACGCCGCCGTCTTCCTGGACCGGATGTACACGAACCGGATGTCGAACCTCGCCGTAGGCTCGATCCGGTACGGGTTCATGCTGGGGCTCGACGGGATGGTGCTCGACGACGGCGTTGCGATGCGCCTCGCCGAGGATCGCTACCTGGTGACGACGACGACGGGTGGCGCGGCGGCCGTCCTCGATCGGTTCGAGGAGTGGCTCCAGACCGAATGGCCCGAATTGCGGGTCGTCTGCACGAGCGTGACCGAGCAGTGGGCGGTCGTCGCGGTTGGCGGACCCGGCGCCCGCTACGTCGTGACGAAGATCGGCACCGACCTGGACCTCGCGGCCGAAGCCTTCCCGTGGATGACGTGGCGGGAAGGGACGGTCGCCGGCGTGCCGAGCCGCGTTTGCCGCGTCAGCTTCCACGGCGAGCTCTCCTACGAGCTCCACGTCTCCTCGTGGCACGGGCGCCACGTCTGGGATGCGGTGGTCGCGGCGGGCGCCGTGCCGTACGGGACCGAGGCGATGCACGTCCTCCGGGCGGAGAAGGGCTACGTGATCGTTGGACAGGAGACCGACGGAACGGTCACGCCCGACGACCTCGGGATGGGCTGGATCGTGAACCCGTCGAAGGGCGACTTCGTCGGCAAGCGCTCGCTCGTGCGGGCCGACACGCTGCGGAAGGACCGCAAGCAGCTCGTGGCGCTGCTCCCGAAGGATCCAACGGCGCTCGTTGTCGAGGGCGCACAGCTGGTCGGTTCGGCCGACCTCCCGGCGCCGCCCGTGCCGATGCTCGGACACGTCACGTCGAGCTACCGGAGCGCGATCCTGGAACGGACGTTCGCGCTCGCGATGCTGAAGGACGGGCGGGCGATGCGCGGCGGTACCGTGTGGGCCACGTCCGGCGGCCACATGATCGCGTGCGAGGTCACCGACCCCGTCGTCTACGACCCGGAGGACGGCAGACGTGACGGCTGACGCACGGGCTCGCTCGCCGTTGGCCGACCGCGTCGCGGATCTGGCGACGATCGGCGCCGAGCTGGTGCCGTTCCTCGCGCAGGTGGACCTGCGGGTCGACCCCGCGCACGCCGGCCTCGCGCCCTACGCGCTGCCGCTCGAGCCGAACACCGCATGGCACGATGATCACCACGCTGCGCTGTGGCTCGGGCCGGACGAGTGGCTGTTCCTGGGTCCCGCGGACACGGCCCACGAGATCGTTACGGCGCTGGAGACCGCGTTCGCCGACGTCGACCGATCCATCGTCGACGTCTCCGCGAACCGCGTCGCGATCGCGCTCACGTCCGACGACCGCTTGGAGCTCCTCTCCCATGTCTGCTCGCTGGACCTCGACCTGCGCGCGTGGACCGCCGGCCGGTGCGCGCAGGCGCTCCTCGGGCGGGCGCAGGTGATCCTCCTGGAACGGGACGGGACGACGCCCGTCCTGGTCCGACCCTCGTTCGCCGACTACGTCGTCGACCTGCTGTTGGCGGTCCGCGACGCGACGAGCGGCGTGGGACCATGAGCGCCGTGGACGTCGACCGCCTGGCCAAGCTGCCGCTGTTCGGGGAGCTCGACACGTACGACCTCGGCCAGCTCGCCGGCTGGCTGGTGGACGTCGAACTGCACGAGGGTGAGTCGCTGATGGAGCAGGGCGGGATGCCCGACATGCTCTTCGTGCTCGAGACCGGCACGGTCGACGTGCTGCGCGACGGCGAGCGGGTCGCGTCGCTCGGTCCCGGCCAGGTCGTCGGCGAGATCAGCCTGATCGAGCCGCAGCGCCGGACCGCGACCGTGCGCGCCACGTCGGACGTCCGCGCCGTCGCGCTCCCGCTCGAGCACCTGGATCAGCTCGAAGGCGAGATGCCGGAGATCGTGCGGAAGCTGCGGTGGATCGCGGGCAAGCGGCGCGAGGAACTCGACGGCTGAAGGTTCGCTTCATCCCGCAGGCGCGAGCGTCGTTCCCAGGGGCGAGCCGAACCAGCCGGAGAGCGCTTCTCGCAGCGCGGGCACGGCCGTGTCGGTGGGGTCGCCAACGGTCGCCGCCCAGGCGATGTGGGCGTCCGGGCGGATCAGGAGGGCGTCGGCCGGTCGGTGATCGGTGTCGGCGGTATGGATGTCGACGCGATGCTGCCAGTCCTGGGCGATCTCGCGGAGCTCTCGGCGGTCGGCGAGGTCGAGGAAGACCGGCCGTGTGCCGTGGATGAGCTCCGCGACGCTCGTCGCACCCCGGTCGGTGCGAAGCGCCAGGTCGGGTGCGAAGGTCCCGATCAGCGCATGGTGGTCGTGGCCCGGGAACGGGTAGCGAACCTCGGAGCCCGCCATGAGACCGCCGAGGCGGAGCAGTGGCTGCTCGTCGATGAGTAGCTCCTGGAAGAGCTCCCGGAGCGCCGCGGCGGCCGGGTCGTGACCCCGCCGGATCGCGACCTGGGCCTGCGCGTGCATCATGTTGCGGGCGCAGGCGAGCCGGCGTTCGTCGTGGTACGTGTCCAGCAGGCCGTCCGGCGCCCAGCCGTGGATGTGGGCGGCCAGCTTCCAGCCGAGGTTGACGCTGTCGAGGAGACCGGCGCCGAGTGCGACGCCCGGGGAGGGGAACAGGTGGGCGGCATCGCCGGCCACGAGGATCCGCCCGTCCCGGTACCGCTCAACCTCCCGCGCGTGGAACGTGAAGCGCGTCAGCCGGGTCGGTTCTCCCAATGGCAGATCCACGCCGAGCACGCGGCGGATGCTGTCCCCGAGCTCCGTCACGGTCATCGGCTCGTCGTCGTCGTAGTGGGCGGACTCCTCCTCGCTCGTGAAGAGCCCCATGAGCTTGGGGTCGGTCGACCCGAGAGCGAACTCACCGTGCTCGGTGCGTGTGAAGCCGAAGCTGATCCTGCCTACCCCGGCGACGTCGATGTCTCCGTTCTCGAGCACGGTCACGCCCTCGGGCACGGTGACACTGGCGAGCCGCTGGACCTCTGGATAGGTGGTGCCGGGAAACGGGATGTCGGCCAGGTCACGGACGCGGCTGCTGGCCCCGTCGCAGCCGACCAGGTATCGAGCGGTCACCCGGTCGGGCCCGTCCGAGCTGCGCACCGCGGCCGTCACCGCGTCGTCGTCCTGACTCAGCCCGACGACATCGTGTGCGCGGCGGATGTCGGCGCCCAGCTCGCGGGCGTAGTCGTCCAGGACGCGTTCGAGCAGCGGTTGCGGGAGCGGCAGCACCTCCATCGGGGGATCCGAGAGCGGGGTGAAGTCCACATGCATCCCGCCCCACGGGAGCCGCGGGGCCGGCCTGGCAGCGGTACCAGCGGCTTCGAATCGCTCGAGCTCGCCCCGGTAACGCAGCATTTCCAGGATCTGCCCGCTGAGACCGCCTGCCTTCGGGATGTCTCGGATCTGCGGCTGCCGCTCCGATACCAGCGGTCCCACGCCGGCCCGGCCCAGCTCACAGGCGAGCATCAGACCGGTCGGGCCGGCGCCCACGATGATCACATCGGTGTCCACCACTGGCCACTCCTCTGTCTGCAGGTTCTGGCTTCAGCCGGAGATCATGCGGCACGACCCGGGGGTTGCCGCAAGCCCCAGGGTGTGCCGTACATCGGACGTGGAGAAGGAGTGGTCTCTTTCAGGCCGACAGCTCGTCCAGCATGCCGCGCTGCCAGGCCGCCGTCTGCTCCACCTGGTTGAACGTGAAGACGTGCAGGACACGAACGTCGGCGACCGGGTCCGCGAGCATCGGCGCCAGCTGTTCGAGGAACTCGTCGGGACCGAACGATCCGCCACGGACCAGATGCCCGAGCAACTGCTTGTTCTTCTTCAGGTAGCGCGCGGAGTCGGCGACCCCGATCCGAGCGGCGATCCTCATCAGCTTCGGGAGGTCCGCGACGCCGGGAACGCCCAGGTGCAGCGGCAGGCTGATCCCGGCGTCGCGGACCTCCCCCACCCACCGCGTCACCGCAGCCGGGTTGAAGCTCATCTGCGACGTCATCGCGTTCGCATACCGCTGCTTCTCGCGGAGCACCTCGAGGAGGCGCTCGTCGGAGATGTCGGGATGGCCCTCCGGATAGCAGGGCACGCCGACCTCCTCGAAGGGATGGCCGAGCTCATCCATCGCACGGAGGAGCATCAAGCCGTCGTGGAGCTCGCCCCGGTCCCTCGTGTCGCCGCCCACGACGAACACCTTGCGGAGGCCGTTCGCCTGAGCCCGCTCCAGCAGGTCGGCCAGGTGCGCCCGGTCGCGGAGCATGTGCGCCGAGAGGTGCGGCGTCACGTCGTGCCCCTGGGCCGCGACCGCCTCCGCCAGGTCGAACGTCGCCTCGATGCCGTGTGACGGCGAGGCCGTCACGGTCACCTGCGATCCGGGCGGCAACGCCGAGGCGCTCTCGAGCGCGCTCGAGAGCGGGATCAGCTCGTAGCGGGCGTCGGCGACGAGCGACTTCAGCGCCGCCCGGTGCTCCTCGGTCAGGCCGGACGCCCGCCGCCGCTTCCAGAACCGCCAGCTCATCTTTGCTCCTCACGGCATCGTGCCGTACGCCTCATCGACGGGTCACGAGCATGACTGAACCGCCGGTCACAACGTGAGCGGGATCGCCGAACCCGGGTGACCGAGGATCAACCCTTCGGGATCTCCTTCGTCGGATCCCAGTGCGGCATCGGCACGACGGTCGCCCCGACCTGCCCGGAGACCGGCGTCTCGACCTGGAGCTCAGTGCCGAGCTCCGTGTGCCGGATCGGCAGCATCGCGAACCCGATGTTCTTCTCGAGCCGCGGCGAGTAGCAGGCGGACGTCACGCGACCGACCTCCGAACCGCCGGCGGACGCGGGGAAGAAGTCGAGCATCTCGTTGTCGATGTACGAGCCGAGCGGCTCGCCGTCGATGTCCACCCCGACGAGCTTCTGCGAGACGCCCTCGGCCTTGATCCGCTTCAAGGCCTCCTTGCCCATGAAGTCGGCTTCCTGGTCCAGGTCGACCATCCAGGTGTAGTGGTA
>VAXZ01000052.1 GCA_005885035.1 Actinomycetota bacterium | reverse complement strand
GAAGTGATCGTTCGGAATCAGGAAGTGGCGCTCGAACATGATCTTCCGGCCGTCCGGAGACCAGACCGGCTTCTGGCAGCCGATGGAGGTCGGATCGGAGACCGGACCCCCGCAGCCGAGTACCGGGATCTTCCGCAGACCGCTGCCGTCCGAGTGGACCGTCCAGATCGTGCTTCGGTCCGTATCAGGGACGTGAGCCGAGAACAGGATCTCGTTTCCCTGCGGCGACCAGCTCCCGCTGCAGAAGTCCACGAACATGCCTTCGGGCGTGATCTGGTGCAGGCCGTTGCCGTTGGCTTGGACGACGGAGAGCGGGCCGCTGCTGACGAGCAGGCGCTTGCCGTTCGGCGCGTAGTCGGGAGGACAGTCGTCGAACTGAGCCGTAGTGATCCGTTGCAGGTCGCCGCCGTCGGACGAGCGGATGCTGTAGACGCCGTTCAGGCTCCCGTCGGTTTGACCGAAGCCCTCGCAGGCCAGCCTCGCACCGTTCGGAGACCAAACCCCGCAAAAGAGTGCCAGGTCGGGGTACCGATCGAATGGGAGGCCGAGGTCGGTGATGTCGCCGGTGTCGAAGTCGAGGTATCCGCCGAACATCGCGATCTTCGTTCCGTCCGGCGACCACTGGCCGGCCTCTTGGTCGTTTGCCAGTAACTTCAGGTCGGTGCCGTCCGGATTGATGGTGTAGACCTGCTCCTGGCCGGTCACGGCGTTATCGACGTTGACGACGATCTTTCCGTTCGTGCCGCGCGGCTTTGCCGCAGCGGGGAGCGCTACGAGTGCGGCGGTCCCAGCAGCAAGAAGCGCGAGCATGATCAGCTTGCGCATGGTTCCCTCCTCTCGGTCTTGTGTGCGCGTTGCCTGATGAGCCGAGGATGGGATCCGTCGCTACCGAACCGCTATCGACCGGTTACGGTCCCCGCGGCGTGCTCGAGTTCCGCATCCTCGGCCCGCTCGAGGTCGTCAGGGAACACGGCCCACTCCGTCTGGGCGGGCCAAAGCAGCGCGCGACTCTCGCGATCCTGCTCCTGAACGCGAACCGCGTCGTCTCGGTCGACCGGCTCGCCGACGATCTCTATTCGGGAGCCGCTCCGGTGACAGCCGTCACGCAGGTGCAGCGTCAGATCTCCGAGCTGCGCAAGACGCTCGGCGACGAATCGATCATCGAGACTCGCTCGCCCGGATACGTCGTCCGACTCGAACCCGATCAGCTCGACCTGCATCGCTTCGAGCGCCTCACGGAGGATGCGGGTCGAGAAGAGGCGCGGCGCGCTGCGGACCTGCTGCGGGAGGCCCTCGGCCTCTGGCGCGGAGCACCTCTCGCCGATCTTGCCTACGAACCGTTCGCGCGGCCTGCTGTCGAGCGTCTGGAGGAGATTCGGCTGGCAGCGCTCGAGCAGCGGATCGAGGCAGAGCTCGGGCTGGGGCGGCACGCGGAGCTCACGGCAGAACTCGAGCAATGCGTCAACGAGCATCCGCTCCGCGAGCGTTTCCGCGCCCAACTGATGCTCGCGCTCTACCGGTCGGGCAGGCAGGCGGAGGCACTCGCGGTCTACCGACGGACACGGGAGAAACTCGTGGAGGAGTTCGGGATCGAGCCCACGGCCGCCCTCCGCCGGCTGGAGCATGCGATCCTGGCGCAGGATCATTCCCTCGACCTGGCCGAACCGGCCGAGCGTGTCGCGGAACCGCAGCGGGCTGTGCTCGTACTACCCGCGGAGGACGAGCGGATCGACCGCGTGCTCGCCGTCGCCCAGCAGCTTGCCGCGCTTCCGGGCAGGGAGCTGATCATCGCCCGTCTGGTCTCAGACGAAAGCGCGCTGGGACCCGCGCTCGCGGCCCTCAACGAGCGCCGGGAGTCCATGCCCAAAGGCGCACGTATTGCGGCATTCACATCGCTCGAGCAAGGGCGCGATGCGGTCCGGCTCGCGACCGTGAACGACGTCGACCTCGTGCTAACCGCGGCGCCAGCCCGGCTGGACGACGACCGGCTGCCCGAGGAGCTCGCGATCCTCCTCGAGGGCTCGCCCGCCGACGTCGCGGTCCTCGCAGGCGACGAGTTGAAAGGGGGGAGCGGCGTCTTCGTTCCGTTCGGTGGCGGAGACCATGACTGGGCTGCGCTCGAGCTTGGTGCGTGGCTGTCCTCGAGCGCGGGCTCCGCTCTTCGGCTCGTCGGCACCAAGGCCGATCCTCAGCGCGACCAGCGCGACGCCAGCCGCCTCCTCGCCGACGCCTCGCTCGCAGTCCAGCGGGTCGTCGGCGTCGACGCCGAACCCCTCTTGGTCGAACAGACGGCTGAGTCGCTGGTTGCGGCGGTCAAGGGAGCTACGGTCGTGGTGGTCGGAATCTCGCCACGCTGGCGACGAGAGGGCATCGGCGAGACGCGGCGCGCGCTGGTCCGTGATGCAGCGGCGCCCACGCTGCTCGTGCACTGCGGCCCCCGTCCGAGTGGCCTCTCCCCACGCGAGAGCCGTACGCGCTATTCCTGGTCGCTCGAGGCCTAGCTTCTTTTGCAGAGCGCGCCGAGGTCAACGAACCCGTACTCGGCCTGAAAGATCTTGCAGCCGAGCTTCGGCGAGAGGTACTCGGCCCAGACGTAGCTCCCGTACACCGCCAGAGGCGCAAGGCGCATGAGCTTTTCGTCGAGCCGGCGGAAGGCTGCGGTCCGAGCCTGACCCCGCAGCGCGCCTGCTCGTTCGAGCTGCGCGCGAAACGCTCGTGACCTCCACGGCCCCGGGCCTAGCGCGGAGCCGTAGACACTGCTGTGGAGCGCCTGGTCGAGGAATGGCGCAGGGTCGCGCTCGTTACTACCGAGCGGGAAGACAAAGAGCAGATCCGCGCTTTCGTACCGGCCGGGACACTGCTGTGCCTGGACGACCGACACGGTGATTCCGATGCGCGCGAGGTCCGAGCGAACGATCGCCGCGAGCTTGGGCAACCTGGCGTCTCCGCAGATCGCGATGACGGCGTGCCGTTTCCCTCCGCCTGCCAGCCGCCGGGCTGTCGCGAGATCGGGTCTGTCGAGCGGGTACGAGCGCCCGGCCGGGAATCCGTGAAAGGCGGGCGGAACGAGCTGATCGGCCGGAGTGTCGCCGAAGGCAGCAGCCAGCGCGCGACGGTCGAGCGCGTAGCTCACGGCGCGCCGCAGGTGGACGTCGCGGAACAGCGGTCGCCGCGTGTTGAACACGATCGCGTCGAGGACGGGCGCCTTGTACGGGTAGTACTGCTGCTTGCCCGCGCGCGCCGCTGGGCTTCCTGGGCCAGCCCGCTGGTCGAGCAGCCCGCCGGGGTTCATCAGAGGGGTCGTATTGTCGAAGTCCTGCGGAAGCACGTCGATAGCTCCATGATCGACGAGCCCGACAGCGCTCGGCGTCGGGATGTCGTTCGTATAGACGATCCTCTCGGCCCGCCGCGGCCGCGGCCCCGAGTAGTTGGGATTCCGCTTCAGCACCGTGCGGTCACCCTGGATCGACGAGATGTAGTAGGGGCCGGCGGACGGGACCGGATGCACGCTGAATCCAGGTACGTGAACCGGCACCGAGAGAGGGACCGGACAGAATGCCGACATCGATAGTCGGGTGAGGAAGTCGCCCGCCGGCTTGACGAGCGTAATCGCCAGCGCATTCCCGCGGACGACGATTCCTGCGATGTGCGCAGCTTTGCCCGCGCGGTAGGCCGAGACGCCTTCGATGTCCGGGGCCAGCCACGGACCTGCCGAGTAAACGTTCTTCGGCGAAAGCGAGCGCTCGAGCGTGTGCTGGAACGTTCGTGCCGTCACCGCTTCGCCGGACGGTGGAGAGAAGCGGTAGCCGCGGCGGATGCGGAAGGTGTAGGTGCGCCCGTTCGGCGAGACGGCGGGCATTGCGGCGGCGATCTCCGGCCGAAGGCGGGTCCCGTCGGCCCCGGCCGAATCTGGGTAGTAGAGAAGGTTCGCGCAGGTGGCGTACATCAGCTGCTGAACGGATCCCTTGCCGCCCATCGGATCCGGGTCGACCGCCGTGTCCGTCGGAGTCGAGACCCTGAGCTGCTCGCCCTTGATCGGGGGCAACGGCGTGGGTGCTGCAGCGGCGGCTGTCCAGACAAGACCGGAGTGGTAGACGACCGTTGTCGGCCGCGCCTCGGCCCCGAGTTGCCGCCGGGCCCCGGAAACCTCGTCCAGAAGCGACACCGTCCTCGATGCGGTGTTCGCAACCCATAGATGACCGCCTCCAAAAGAGAGGCGTTCGGGATCAGCTCCGGTCGCAGGGCTTGCCTGGATCCCCAGGTCCTCCTCGCTGAGCTTGAAGACGACGCCGTCCTGCAGGATCGGCGCCCACACGGAACCGCCTCCGACCACCAGGTCACTGAGCCAGCCGTGCAGCTTCGCCTGATGCACGATTTTGTTGGCAAGAGGATCGATCTTCCAAACGCGGCCGCTGCCGGGCTCGCCTGCCCAGATGGCTCCGTCCGCGAACACGAGCCAGCGGGAGGCCGCCGGGAACCGGTGCAAGACGCGTCCAGTCAGCGGGTCGACACGGGCGACGCCGTCACCGCGAGCCAGCCAGAGCGACCCGTCAGCGTAAGCCGCTCCACCCCAGTTCGCTCCGGTCGGGTCTCCGCGGACATCGAACCGTCCCGCGATCTTGCCGCTATGAGCGTCGATCCTGATGATCTCCTGGCCCACGTCCTGTAGGACCCAGACCGAGTTGGCGCCTGCCGCAACGCCCGCGGGTACCCACGGCAGCTGTCGAACAGCAGTGACCTTTCGCTTCGCGAGGTCGACGTGAACGAGGCTCTGGTTTGCGGTGGTTACCCAGGCGGCCCCCTTCGAAAAGGCGATGCCACCAACGCCATTCGCGAAGCCGGCTCGCCGCGAGCTGATCCGGCCGACGACACGGTGTGTCCTGGCATCGATCAGGTTCAGCGAGTTGGGCCTGAGCGAGATAGAGGGCGACTTCGCCACGGGCTGACCGCTGGAGGATCGCGATGCGAGGACACCACCCATGGCTGCCGCCGCCACGAGCAGCGCTGCGCTGACGAGCACGAGGCGCCGACGACGAACCTTTGGACGCGTGAACGTCTTCCCGCGCAAGGCCGACCTCGCAGCTTTCGCCAACTCGCCGCAGGTCGAGTAGCGCTCCTCCGGGGCCTTCGCCAAGGCGGTAGCAAAAACGCCGTCGAAGGCGTCAGGGAGCTCGGGCCGGACATCGGAGAGTCGGGGCGGCGGTTCGTTGAGGTGGGCGAAGACGACC
>VAXZ01000051.1 GCA_005885035.1 Actinomycetota bacterium | reverse complement strand
CCGCCTGATCCGTTACACCTCGTCGGTCATCGTCGCACGGTCAGCTCGCCCGTGCCGCGTGCTTCTTCCTGACCTCCTTCCCGTTCGTGCGAAGGACCGTCTTCAGCAGCTCGTCGCCGTCCCAGATCTGCAGCATCGGGCCCTGGAGCTGGATGTCGACGCGGCGCCCGGCCCGGTGCTTGCCGCAGCTGATCTCCTGCCAGGCGACCGAGATGATCCCGTTCGTGGTGACCTTCCGGGAGATCCATTCCTCCCCGGTGCGCTCGCCCACGAGCGCCGAGGCATCCGCGGGACGCGAGCTCGCCGGGGAGAACCGGCTGGCCGGCGTCGCCATCGAGAGCGCTTGGTGCGGACGCTCGGTGTTATAGCGACCGACCCACGCATCGAGCTCGGCCTGTGCGCTCGGGAGGTCGTCGAAGACCCGCCCGGTCAGGAACTCGGAGCGGAGCGTCCGATGGAACCGCTCGATCTTGCCGGTGGTCGTCGGGGACCTGGGCGCGGTCAGCAGGTGGTCGATGCCGTTCTCCCGGCAGATCCGATCGAACAGCACCTCGATGTCGTTGGCCGCGAACCGGCCGGTGAACACCTTGCCGTTGTCGGTCAGGACCTCCTGGGGGACCCCGTGGATCCGCATCGCCTCGGCGAAGTGGGAGCAGACGGCGCGGCTCGTCGCGCGCTCCATCACCCCGGCGCACACCACGTACCGGGAGTGGTCGTCGATCCCGGTGAGGATCTTGGCCCCGGTGCCGTCTGCGAGCAGCACCCCGCCCACGACGTCCATCTGCCACAGCTCCATCGCGCCGCCGCGTTCCCACCGCTTGAACCTGCGGTCCCTGCGGCGTCGGGCTCCCGGATCGATCAGACCCGCACGCTTGAGCGCCCGATAGACCCCCGAGCGCGACGGTGTCGGATCCACCCTGGCGCGGACCGCCTCGTGCACGAGCCGGCGCGGACCCCAGTCGGGGTTGCGCCTTCGGGTCTCGAGCACCCAGACCTCGGTCGTCGGATCCATCTGGTGCGAGCACCTCGGCGGTCGGTGGGACCGGTCCGCGAGCCCGCCGAGCCCTTGCGCCTCATACCGGCGGAGCCACCGGTGCACCGCTTGGCGCGACACCCCGAAGCGACTCGCCACCTCGACCACGGGAACACCGTCACGGATCACGCGAGCACTGCTTGATACCTCTGCTCCACGACGCTCAGCTCCACCAACATGCTCGGGAGTGTGTCGCGGATCAGGCGGAGCCAGCGTCACCCATCAGGCGAAGCCGCGTAACCCGTCAGCCGGAGCCAAGAAGTCACGCGTCAGGCGGAACCACACAACTTGTGCGTGGGGCGGGCAGGACTTGAACCTGCGACCGGAGGATTATGAGTCCCCTGCTCTAACCGACTGAGCTACCGCCCCGCGTGTCAGAGCATAGGCACGTTACGGAGTGGCTGCCTCCATGCCGGACCCGGATCCGTGCCGGATCAGAAGCCCTCGTCGTACTCGGCGTCCGTGACGGGCTCGCCCCACTCGGGCGTTCCGGCGCCGTTCACGGCAACATGCACGAGAGGAGACTCCGGACCTCCGCCATGGAAATGCCACTCGCCCGAGCCGACATGGATCACGTCACCCGGCTCGAACAGGTGTCCGCGCTCCCCTCTCGTCCGCACCCGCCCACGACCCGTGACGCAGACGAGGAACTGCCCACCGGGATGGCGATGCCAATGGGTCCGTGCTGCAGGCGAGAAGTGGACCACACCGATGTTGGTTCCGTCGGACACGGTGATGGTGCCACGAAGCCAGACCTCGCCGGTGAACCTCCCGGCGTGGCCACGCTCGAAGACCCCGTCCGTTGCCCTCGCCACGTCCACGATCCACCAGCCTATCGGCGCGGGACCGATCCGGAGGGCGAGCCCGGGACCGAACGCTTCGTCCCGCTACGATGCTCCTGGCATGACCGAGCATCGGATCGAGACCGACCCCTTCGGCCCCATCGAGGTGGACGCGACCCGGTACTGGGGGGCGCAGACCCAGCGCTCGCTCCAACACTTCTCGATCGGCTGGCCCGATGCCGACCGGATGCCCCGCGAAGTGATCCACGCGATGGGGATCCTGAAGGAGGCTGTCGCGCAGGTCAATATGGAGCTCGGCCTCCTCGATCCGGCGCTTGGCGCGCCGATCATCGCGGCGGCGGAAGAGGTGGCTGCGGGCTCGCTCGACGACCACTTCCCGCTCTACGTCTGGCAGACAGGCTCGGGCACGCAGACGAACATGAACGCGAACGAGGTCATCGCGAACCGCGCGATCGAGCTGCTGGGCGGCGAGCTCGGCTCGAAGACGCCGATCCATCCGAACGATCACGTCAACCTGTCGCAGTCATCGAACGACACCTTCCCCACGGCGATGCACATCGCCGGTGCGACCCTGATCGTCGAACGGTTGCTGCCGAGCGTTCACGGCCTCCGCAACGCCCTCGATGCGAAAGCGGGCTCGTTCTCCGACATCGTGAAGATCGGACGTACGCACCTGCAAGACGCGGTCCCGCTGACGCTCGGTCAGGAGTTCTCCGGGTACGCGGCGCAACTCGAGGCGGACGTCGGTCGGATCGAGTCCGCCCTTCCCGGTCTGTACGAGCTCCCGATCGGTGGCACGGCTGTCGGGACCGGACTCAACGCTCCCGACGGGTTCGGGCAGCGGTGTGCAGCGAAGATCGCCACCCTCACGGGCCTGCCCTTCGTCCAGGCTCCGAACCTGTTCGCGGCGCTCGCCGCGCACGACGCGATCGTCTTCATGAGCGGTGCGCTCGCGACTCTTGCCGCGTCGCTGATGAAGATCGCGAACGACATCCGGTGGCTCGGTTCGGGGCCGCGTGCGGGGATCGGCGAGCTTCGCCTCCCCGAGAACGAACCCGGCTCCTCCATCATGCCGGGCAAGGTCAACCCGACCCAGTCGGAGGCCATGACGATGGTCGCCACGCAGGTGATGGGGAACGACACCACCATCACGATCGCGGGGTCGCAGGGCAACTTCGAGCTCAACGTCTTCAACCCGGTCATGATCAAGAACCTTCTGCACTCGACGGTCCTGTTGGCCGACGCGTCCCGGGACTTCCGGGAGTTCTGCGTCGAAGGTCTCGAGGCCGACCGCGCTCGGATCGAGGACCTGGTCCACCGTTCGCTCATGCTCGTGACGCCGCTCACGATGAAGATCGGTTACGACAAGGCGGCCGAGATCGCGAAGAAGGCACACAACGAGGGGACGACGCTGAAGGAAGCGGCGCTCTCGCTCGGCTACCTGACGGAGGCCGAATACGATGAGGCCGTCGTCCCCGAGAAGATGGTGTAGCGATGACCGAGCCCCGTATCCCGTGGACGCACAAACCCACCGGTCGCGTCGGTGGTCACGACCGTCGGGCGCGTTCAGCGGGACGCCTGGCGCTGCTCGCGGAAGCGCCGCTCTTCGAGGGTCTCGCCAAGACGGAGCTCCGGAGGATCGCGAAGGTGAGCGGAGCGCGAACGTTCGACCCCGGCGACGAGCTGGTGAAGGAAGGCGTCCCCGGGCGTATCTTCTACATCGTCGTGGAAGGCCGGGCCAGGATCGTTCGGCGCGGGAGGACGATCGGACGCGCCGGCCCCGGCGATTCGTTCGGCGAGATGGCCATCCTGACGACGGCTCCACGCTCGGCGAGCGTCGTGGCCGAGACCCCCATGGAGGTTCTCACGCTGTCCGGCGCCGACCTGCGAACGATCCTGTTGGACGAGCCGAGGATCGCCGTTCGCCTCCTGGACACGCTCGCCCAACGACTCGCGGATCTGGATCGACGGTTCATCGCCTGACCGGCGTCGATGCTTCAGACGAGCGTCACGATGAGCGGTGCGTGATCGGAGGGCTTCCCTTCGCCGTACGTGGGCTTTCGCTCGTCGCGGTCGACCGCGACCGACTCGAGCCGGTCGGCCACCGGCGCGGTGCCCAGGGCGAGGTCGATCCGCAAACCCCATCCCTTGTGGAACGCACCCGCGGTGTAGTCCCAGAACGTGAACGGGCCGGACACATCGCCGGCGGCGGCGCGTCCGAGGTCTGTGAGACCCCACGCCTCCAATGAGCGCACGGCGGCGCGTTCCGGCTCGCTGGCGAGGATCGAGCCACGCCAGAGCACGGGATCCCACACATCGCGATCGTCGGGCGCGATGTTGAGGTCCCCACAGATCACGAGCGGATCCGCCGGATCGAAGGTCTCCGCGACCCACGTACGGAACGCGTCGAGCCACGCGAGCTTCGTCTCGTACGCGGGCGTGCCGACCGCCTGGCCGTTCACCACGTACGCGCAGACCACCCGGAGGTCACCGGTCTGCGCCGAGAGGACCCTGGCCTGGCCGGGGATCGGGTCGCCCTCGAAGCCGGAGCGGACGTCCTTCAGGCCCACCCGGGACAGGATCGCGACCCCGTTGTACGCGCGCTGACCGAACGTCGCGCACTCGTACCCCGCGGCGACGAGCTCCATCGTGGGGAACAGCGGGTCCTCGACCTTGGTCTCCTGCAGGCATACGACGTCCGGTTCGTGGCGCTGGATCATGGCCAGGACGCGTGGGAGTCGCTGCTTGATCGAATTGACGTTCCAGGTCACGAGCCGCACGGGCGGCAGCTTAGTCCTGCCGAACGACGCGATCGGCGACCGCTCCGGCCTCGCGGACGCGATCGGGGATGCCGGCCCCCCGGTAAGCGCCGCCGGCGACGTAGAGGCCCGGGGGCAGCGCCGCTTCGATCGCGCCCAGGCGCTCGAGGTGACCCACCGCGTACTGCGGCATCGAGCCCGGCCAGCGAACGAGGGCTGCGTGCTCCGGTTCGGCCGTCAGCCTATAGACACCCGCGAGCGCGTCCCGCGCGGACGAGAGGATCTCGTCGTCGGAACGATCGAGCTCATGCTCGAGACCGTCTCCCCCGACGTACGCCCGAACCACCGCGCGGGAACCGAACGCCTGCCGGGGCCACTTCTTCGAGATCGCGGTTGCCGCCGTGATCGGCAGCGCCCCTCGCCGGGTCACGAACCCCGCGGCCTCGGGGAGCCGACGGTTCGTGCCCTTCGGATACACGAACAGCGCGATCGCGGTCGAGGCGGCCGAGATCTGGCGGATCAGCTCGGCGGCTCGTGGTGCGACCTCCGCCAGGAGCTCAGCCGAGACGGACGCGGGCGTTGCGAGGACGACGGCGTCGGCCGGGAGGTCGTCGCCGTCGTCGGTCGCCACGCGGTAGGGGCCTCGTTCCTCACGTCCGAGCTTGACCACGGTGGCGCCGAAGCGGAGCGTGCCGGGTTCGAGCGCCTCGGCTAGCGCGGCGGGGAGACGATGGAGACCGCCGCGGATGGTTGCGAAGGGGGTCGTCGGACCGGCGGGGACCCGCCGCACCGGTACCGCCTTCGCGCGGGCGCCCGCGCGAAGGCTCCCCAGCTCCCGCTCCCACAGCGCCAGCTCGGGGAAGGCGGCTTCGACGCTCAGGCGATCGATGTCTCCCGCATAGATCCCCGCGAGCAGCGGGGCGACGAGGGCCTCAGTCGCCCCGCGACCGAGCCGCCGTCGCAGGAGCGCCGCGACCGACGTGTCCCGTTCGCTGTGCCGGCGCGGGACCAGCG
>VAXZ01000004.1:36365-38741 GCA_005885035.1 Actinomycetota bacterium | reverse complement strand
TGACCATACCGATTCGCGGGAACCGATGCCCCAACGTACGATGAGTGTTCCGGACCGTTCCCGCGGTCCACGAGCGAGGGAGAGTGTGATGACGGATTACTTGCTCCTGTACAGCGGCGGCTCGATGCCGGAGACGGAGGAAGAGCAGAAGACCGTGATGGAGGCCTGGAACACCTGGATGGGCCAGCTCGGCTCGTCCCTGAAGGACGGCGGCAACCCGTTCACGCCAGCGACGAAGACCATCTCGGCCGACGGGTCGGTCAGCGACGGCGGCGGCACCGCCAGCGGCTACTCGATCGTCAGCGCGGACTCGCTGGACGCGGCTACGGAGATGGCGAAGGGATGTCCGGTGCTGCAGGGCGGCGCCCAGATCACCGTCTACGAGACCTTCGCGGTGATGTGAGGGCGCCTCGCTGAGCGGTACCGACGACCGATACGATCTCGGCGTCGTCGGTCTCGGCGCCTTCGGCTCGGCGGCCGCGTACTGGGCCGCGCGGCGGGGCGCAAGCGTGATCGGGCTCGAACGGTTCGAGCTCGGGCACGCACGAGGCGGCCTCGACCTCTTCCCGCGCGATCCGATCGATGAGCCCGAAGCCTTCCTGCAAGCGATGCGCGAGGAAGGCGTGGAGTACGAGGTCCTGGACGCTGCCGCGCTCGTCGAGCGCTGGCCCGCGTGGCACGTCTCCGACGAGGTCCTCGCCATCCACCAACGCGATGCGGGAATCGTGGCGGCCAGTCGGGCCAACGCGGTGCATCGGCGCCTCGCGCTCGCGCGAGGCGCCGATCTCCTCCCCGACACGCGGGTCGAAAGGATCAGCCCCGACGGCGATGGTTTCGCGCTGGAGACCGCGACCCGCACCTACCGGTGCGGGTCGCTCGTCGTCGCGGCCGACGCGTGGATGAACGAGATGCTGGCGCCATTCGGCATGCACCTTCCCCTTCGCATCCTCCAGGAGCAGGTCACCTACTTCGACGCGGCGGACCCCGCGTCGTTCGACCCCGCGACGTTCCCCGTCTGGATCTGGCACAGCGCCCCGCACATGTACGGCCTGCCGTCGTTCGGCCAACCCGGGCCGAAGGTCGCGATCCATGGCGGCGGGCGGGAAGTGACCCCCGAGACCAGGACGTTCGAGCCCGATCCGGGCTACGCCGCCGTGGTCGAGGGATTCATCCGCGAGCACCTTCCCGGTGCGATCGGACCGCCGCTCGAGGTGCGCACGTGTCTCTACACGCTCACGCCCGACCAGGACTTCGTCCTGGACCTCGTGCCGGGAACCTCGAACGCCTCGTTCGGACTCGGGACGGCCCACGGGTTCAAGTTCGCGAGCGTCTTCGGTCGAACGCTGGTCGAGCTTGCGCTCGACGGAGCCTCGGAGTGGCGGATCCCCCGGTTCGCGGCGGATCGACCGTCGCTCACCCAGCCGGCGTGACGATCAGCGTTGCGTCCATCCCGGGCGCTTCCCGTCGTCTTCGAGGAACTGCACGAACGGGGAGTCGTCGTTCGCGAGCCCGACGATCGCCCGGACCGTGCCGTCCGCATCCAGCAGCCTGAGCACTGGCGCGCCGCCCGCCGCGAGCCCGAGCCGCACCCTCACCTTCCCGCGCTGGTCGTAGAGACCCATCGTGGGGGTTCCCTGCTCGGCGAGCTTGTGGCGGTGCTGCAACTCGCCGTCTTCGACGTCGACACCCATCGTCGGCGAGGCATCCGATCCCAGCCCGAACTTCGCGCGGATCCTGCCGTGCTTATCGCCGAACGCGAGGGATGCAGAACCATCCGAGGAGAGTCCGAACGTCGCGCGAACCTTGCCGTTGTCGTCGGCGATGGCAAGACCGGCCGCTCCATCCGCCTGCACCCCGAAACGGGCTCGGACGCTCCCATCGGCATCCAGCATCGAGAAGAACGGGTGCTCGTCCTGGGAAAGGCCGATCCGCATACGGACGTGGCCGAGCTCGTCCACGACCTCGAACTCCTCGGCTCGAACGACACGCTTCTTCATGACTCGTGGGCGCGGCTAGGACCGCGCGCGTATCGTCGCGCACGCGCGAGCGCGGCTCAAGCGCTGAGGGAGGGAGAACGCGAAGTGAGAGGCCGCCGAAACCCGAGGGCTCCAACGACCTCTCACGTGGTTTGTACCCCAGGAGCCACTCGCCGTCAAGTCGAGGATCGGATGTTTGTCACTATTCCTCTAGGCACCGGCCTCACGGGATCCAGATGAACACTCGCGTCCGCTGCAGATCGGGCTCGTTCTTGGTGCCGGCGACCACAGCCTCGATCGGCTTCAAGGACCGGCCGATCTCGTTGTCGAAGGTCGCGACCTCCGCCGGCGGGAACTGGCCGCGGACCACGTTGACGATGGCCGGGACGTCGAGATACAG
>VAXZ01000004.1:0-36237 GCA_005885035.1 Actinomycetota bacterium | reverse complement strand
GGATGAGCACGACGCAGCGGTGGCACCGAGGGGGAGGGTCTGCAGCGTGTCGTCGAGCCACTTCGACGTCGCGGCTGGATCGTTCGTCCCGACCATCAACACGCCCCCGACCGGGATCGTCCCCTGCTCCGGGCTCGCCGCGGCAGCGACGTCACCGGTCAGCTGGGACAACAGACCGCCTGGACCCGTGACGCTCAGCCGCTTGAGCTCTTGGTCGGCTTGCGGATCGCTCGCGGCGATACGGCCGACCTGATCGGCGATCGCAGCGTCGAGGTGCTCGACCGCGTACATACCCAGCGCGTCGTCCGGGACGAGCTCGATCAGCTCGTTCGGATGGTCCGCCGCCGACAAAGTCTGCCGCTGGACGTCGGAGAGCTTCGCGTCGTCGTACATCATCACGGTGTCGAGGGCCAACCCATTGGACTCCGCGGACAGGGACACCCCCACGCCGTCGAGCGCGTCAAGGCTCGTGACGCCCGTCGTGACCCCGGCCGCACCCAAGACGTCACCGAAGGTGCCGAGCAGCTGGGCGGTGTCGACGAAGGCGACACCGAGCCGTGACTGCGGCAGGGCCCCGGTGACCCGCTGGAAGGTCGCGTCGTCCGCGATCGACGGTCCGCCGTGCGCGGTGTCGATGACCGCCGCGACCGCACCTTCGTCGGACCCCAGGACGACCACGCCGTCGACGATCGCGAACGACGGATGGTCGGTCGTCGCGGACACCGTGATCTGGGCGCCGTCGTGATCGGAGCTGTGGAAGGTGGCGCCTTGGCTCTCCAGACCCGCCCGGAACTTCTGCAGCGACGCTGCCGCTGCGCTTTGGTCATCCGTCGCGATCAGGATCGCGTACGACGTCTCCTGCGTGCTCTTCACGTCGACGTAGAGCCCGACCTCGGAACCAACCCACTGCACGTCCTCGTGCGACATCCCGACATCCCGGAGCAGCCCATCGAGGGTCTGGTTCAGCTGCTGGCGGATCTGGTCCTGGCCGCCGAGGGCGGGGAACCTGGACGCGATGTGGAGGAGGTTCATCTTCTGGCTGGCGGCCGGGTCGAGGTTGGCCGTCACGACGACATCGGCGCTCGAGGGGACCTTGCCCAGGATCGCCTCGCTGCTGCCGCGAAGCAGCATGAAGGCTGCCGCCCCGGCGACGCCGGCCAACACGAGCACCGCCGCGAGCGCGACGCCGGCCACCTTGAGCCCTCGGCGAGGCGCAGGCGGCGGCGCGACCCCGCCTCCTTCGGTCACCTCCGCCACCGTGACCGACAGGGCGCCCTCCGGAGGACCAGCGAAGCTATCGCCGCTCCTGGATCGGGGGTCCAGGCTCCAGGTGTCGCCCGGCTTCGCGTCCACCGGGGGGCCGGCCGTGTCGTCGTTGGGGGGTTGGTCGCTCACGGTGCGCTGTCCTTCCGTCGCGGTTCGGTCGCGCCGAGGTATCGGCTCGACAGCGGGGCAAGCGTAGCGGCCATCGGTTCCCTCCGCGAGGAACCCTCGGGTTAGGCCTGCAGCACCTCACGTCGGAGCGTAGATGCCGCCAGCCCATCGGCCAGCGGCACCAGCCCGATCCCCGGACCGTCTGGAACCTCCATCGTGCCGTCGCTCCCGAGCACGAACGGCTCGGTCAGATCCTCCGGGAAGTACCGGGCCGACGCGCTCGTGTCGTTGGGCAAGGTGAACCCCGGCATCGCAGCGAGCGCGAGGTTGGTCGCGCGGCCGATCCCCGTCTCGAGCATCCCTCCGCACCAGACCGGGACGCCTGCGCCGAGGCAAACGTCATGCACCGCGCGCGCTTCGAGCACCCCCCCGACGCGGCCCTGCTTGATGTTGACGATCCGACAGGCGCCGAGCTCGAGGGCGGCGGCCGCATCGGCCGCCGACCGGATCGACTCGTCCAGGCACAGATCCGTTCGGATCTGTGCCTGGAGCTTGGCGTGCTGGAGGAGGTCCTCATGATGCAAGGGCTGTTCGATCATCAACAGCTCGAGATCGTCGAGCGCTCGGAACACGTCGAGATCGTCCAGCGTGTACGCGGCGTTCGCGTCGACGGACAGGAGGATGTCCGGATGATCGGCTCGGATCGGCGCGACCCGGTCCACGTCCAGGCCGGGCGCGATCTTGAGCTTGATCCGCCGGTAGCTCTCCGCGAGATAGTCGTCGACCTGCGCGCGTAGCTCCTCGACGGTCTCCGTGATCCCAACCGACACGCCGCACACGACGGTCTTCTTATCCGCGCCCAGATACGAGGCGAGCGACTCGTCGCGCTCGCGCAGCTCTGCGTCGAGGATCGCGTTCACGAGCGTCGCCTTCGCCATCGGATTCCCGCGGACGAACGCGAACAGGTCGGGGAGCGAACCCGCCGACACGTCCTGCTCGCGGAGCACGGCGGGGCCGAGGAACCCTTCGATCGCGCTCCAAACGCTCTGGTTCCATTCGGAACTGAAGTCGGGCTCGATGTCGGCGACGCATTCGCCCCATCCTTCGGCGGCGTCGGTCTCCACCCGAACGAGGACGCATTCCTTGCGGTCCGCGACCCCGAACGACGTTCGGAACGGCCGCACGAGCGGCAGACCCACCATCAGGAGCTCGATGCGACGGATCCGGGTCACCTCGCCGCCTCTTCCTTCGCGAAGAGGTAACACGAACGTTCGCGGTCGAAGGCAACACCGATCTCACCACGCGCCATGGCTTCCTCGACGGCCGCCGCGACGTCGTCGCGCCACCGACGCGCCTCGTTCGGATCGGCCGTCCGCAATCCCTGATGATCAACGGGGATGGGGATCTCTGTGCGCGGGCCGGCGACGGATCGCGGACCCGGTTCGCGGGGAAGATCCCAGCGCACCATGAACCGGTCGCTCCGCTCCCCGGCGTTGAGGTCGTCGGTCATCGCCCCGTAGTAGTCGCGGACGAACCCGTCCACGACGGCCCCGAGCTTGCCGAGGTTGAGCCACGCGTTGCGCGCGAGCAGCGGGTCGAACGTCCAGCGCACCACCCGGATGTTCTGATCGAGGGCCTGTGCCCGCTGCGCGAGCTTCAACGCGTAGCCCACGCCGCGGTGACGCCGGTCGGGCAACGCCGCGAGCATGTGCGAGTGGACGTGGAGCCCGCCCTCGGCCACGCCTGCCCAACCCAGGACGAACCCGATCAGCTCGGAGCCATCGAACGCGCCCCAGCACACGTTGCCGCTCGCCGCCAGGGCCCTGACCACCTCACGGTCGACCTGCTGACCTCCCCAGGTCGCCCGGACCACCTCGTTGATCAGATCGGCGTCATCAACGCGGGGGAGCGGGCGGAGCTCGACGCCCGCGCCGCGTGCCGCGGCACGGGCCAGCTCCCAGGCATCGGTCATGTCGGCGAGCGTAACAACGCGGAAGACCCGCGCCCGTGGCGCGGGTCTTCGTAGGGAAGGTGTGGGTTTCGATGCCGGCTACCCGCCGGCGGGAGGGGGAAGCTCTTGCCACTCGACGTCGTCGAGGTCGCTGCCTTGCTTCCGCTTCCAGAAGGTGACCGCAGCTCCGATCGCTGCGAGGATCGCCGTGAACTTCAGGAGCTTCCGGAAGAAGCCCTTCTTCTTCTTTCCCGTTCCTTCGCTGTCGTCGCCCAAGGGAACCCTCCTCATCGTCGGCCTGGATGGACTCGGACCATCCGCCTTGACCTTCGCGGACATCCGAAGGGTAGCCGCTACCCGCTCGATCCGGGAAGGGCCTGCTCAGAAGGTGCTGGGACCTTCCAAACGATCTCTCGACCGTCGATAGTCCAAGCATGAAGCGGTGGCTCAACCTCACGCCCCTCTCCCAGTCGAGACCAACGGTCCAGGTCAACCCGTATGGTCGAGCGTCTCCGAGACCGTATCGGATGCGACGCATCGTGGCTGGGAAGGGATGCCGTTCCTGGTCGTCACGCTTCACGTTCGCGTTTCCGCCATGTACGCGCGCGATGTTGACGGCCTGATCGGAACGAGCCCCTCGTTCAGGACGGACGTGACGCTCCCATCGGATGCCATCTTCACCGGGTGGCGGAACGGCGATCGGGAGTTGTGGGCGGACGCGAGACTGGATCGACGAGGAGTCCCCGTCAGCATCTACATCGTCTCGTCAACGGGTGTCGAGCGCTGGCCGCAGGGGATGGGTTGCGTCTGGAGAGCGACGTGGACCGATCGTCTAACGATGTGTTGGCACCGCTGGCTGATGACCACGTTTGTCGCTCTCGGATCCGCCGATGCACTGGACCACATGGCTGTTCGTCGAGGCCCAGAACGACGGGATGCAGTTGATCCGATCGCAGATCGACGAGGGAGGCGAGTCGATGCCGGATCGCGAGCGGGAGCCCAAACGGGCTGCTCTGGTAGATGATGCGGATGGAACCCGGCGAACGCCATCCGCGCCGTGAACGCCACCGACGGTGGCCTCCGCCCACGCCCATCTCACCAGCGGGCATGGTCGCCGGGCTCACGACGACAGGCTGTGTGGTCGCGAGCGGGATCGTCTGGCTCGTCTTCTCATATCGCGCCTTCGCGTGCACTGGGGACTGCGCGATACCTCCGCCGCTCGGCGGTCTGCTGGTGGTCCTGGTCGGAGCGATCGTGGCGCTCATGGTGTGGCTGGCGGTCAGCATCCTCCAGCAACCGGTGGAATCGAGTGGCAGCTCAGGGTGGCTCTGGGGGCTGAGCGTGATCTTCGGGCTCGGGATCGCGCTTGGGGCTATGACGCTACCGAGCCTCAGCTGCCCACCTGGCCAGCACCTGAGCGCGTTCAGGTTCTGCTACATCGCGAGCAACGACCGCTTCCCCGTCATCGACAAGCGATGGATGAAGGACTTGGCTGACATCGCGGGCGCCGTGGTGGCCCTCACGCTGATCCGTTGGCAGCGACTGGTGTTCGTGACGGCGCCGATCGCGGGCGCGGTATGGCTGATGGGAAGCCTCGAGCTCCTCGTGCGCCGGATCGTTCAGCCCTGACGGCGAGACGCGATCGCCTCGCAGCTGCTCCGCTACCAGGGCGAGCGAGGCGACGGATGCGCCGATACCACCGCGTTGGCTACCGCGTGTGTCACTCTCAGGGCAACCCGCAAGTCCCTGACCTGCGCATCTGGAGTGGGCCTGGATGGACTTGAACCATCGACCTCTTCCTTATCAGGGAAGCGCTCTAACCGAGCTGAGCTACAGGCCCATGCGGTCCGAGATCGAGGAACCCGGAGACCTCATCGAGGGTAGCCACGCTTCAGGAACGCGTCAATCGGATCCCGTCAGCCCCGGTGACGCTCCGAGAGCGTGACCTCGACGCCGCCGACGATGTCGCTGATCAGGTTGTACAAAAGCGCGATGAACACCGTCAGGGCGGTCCACACGAGCGCGAACACGCACCCGGCGAAGAACAGCCAGGTGAAGATCCGCGCGCCGTCGATGATCGCTGGCGTACATCGATACGTGCCCTGGTCCGGCTTCACCAGGCAGCCGATCCACTGCGCCACGGTGTCGATGACGCCGGCCGCCTGCAGCACCAAGAAGATGATCAGGAGCGCGAGCCAGATCACGAGCATCATGCAGAACGAGAACAGCAGGGAGTACCGGAAGACCGAGAGCAGGCCGAAGCGCCTGACGGTGACCTTGGTCCGCCGGGGTTCGCCGTAGCCGTGCGAACGCTCAGCCCGGCGTGGCCGGACCGCGCCTCCCAACTCCACGTCGATGACGGGAGCATCAGGCGTAGGCGTCTGTGTGAAGGGATCTTCAGCCGTGGTGGTCATCCTCGTAGGGGAAGGTTGTAAGGGTACGCCGACCCGAGGGCAAGCACCCGGAGCCTGGGATCAAGTTCGGAAGGGCCCCTCCCCGGCGAACAGGAACCGCACGTGCGCAACGGCGGCGACCGCCAGCAGGGCAGGCGCGACCACCCACGAGCCCGGCCCCACGTCCCGGAGGAACAGCAGACCGCCCACTCCGATGCCGGCTCCCCCGAGAGCGATCATCGCGTTCACGAGGGCAGGACGCAGCCGTGTCCGGAGCGGGAACGCGGCCAACACCAGCACGGCAAGGGCCGCCAGGAGGGTCGTCCAGCCACCCACAGGGTCCATGGTCGCGAGGATACGACCAGGTCAAGCAGCCGCGGACGCGTGCCGATGCACACCCCTATGGAAGGCTGCCTGCATGGCATGGAGCCGGCCTGGTGCTTCTTGTGCCGGATCGAGCGGAGCGGGGCGGACCCCCGTACCGCGTGGAGTCTCAACGCGTGGGACGACGAGCGCGACCCGGAAGATCGTCGCGGCCCGATGAGTCTCAGCCAGGCGAGCTACCTCAGATTCCTATGTGAGGAATTCGAGGAAACCTTCGATCCGTCACTCACCGACGGCGAGTCGGCGATCGTGGTCGAGAGCTTCCTCGACGAGCCCATGACGGACTCGCAGGCACGAACGTTGTTCTTCCTGAGTCAGATCGTCGGAACGGAGGCCGATACCGGACTGACCTACGGCCAGGCGCGAACGAAGATCAGGAGCATGGTCGCGATCCGCAACCTCAAGTCCGCCTGAGCTCGGCTGTTCCCCGGACCAACGGCACCAGGGGGATACGCCCTGCGATGATGCGGCCGTGGTCACGTCGACCCCCGCTCCCGACGACGACGCTCGTCGAGGGCTCATCTTGGCCTTGATCGGTCTCGGGGCGATCCCCCTGATGATCGTGCTCGTCGCATTGGCGCCTCACCGACTGCGCGCCGGTGTCTATCTGGCCGGGCTCGGCGCGGTGGCGATCGTCTCGATCGTAGGAGGGGCACGGGCCAGGCGCGCCCTGAGCGCCGGCACGGCGCTCAGGGCGCGCGCGATCGCGGGCGCGATCCTGGGCTTCTGGGTCGGCATGACGGCCGCCGTACTGTGGTTCTGGACGTTGGTCGGCGTGGCGCTGTGAGGAGGTCCGGTCCGTGTCGACCGTGAACGTCGAGAGCGACCTCCGGATCATCCTGTGGATCCAGGCCGTCCGCGCGTTCCTCTACGGTTTCGGAGCCGTGATCTTGGGCTCGGTGCTGGCACACAACGGCGCCAGCGACCTCGAGGTTGGACTGCTCGGCGCTGCGATCCTCACGGGTATGGCGTTGTCTGCGATCGCCGTCGGCATCGTCGGCGACCGCATCGGTCGCCGACGATCGTACGCGGGCCTGCTGGTGACCGTCGGCATCGTCGGTCTGGGCTACGCCCTGACCGACCGCGTCTGGGTCCTCGTCGTCCTCGCGCTCTTCGGCACGATGTCGACCGACGCGAACGAGAACGGTCCCCTCACGACGCTTGAACAGGCGATGATCGGGCAAGCGCCCGCACCGTCACGTCTTCGCGTGTTCGGCCGGTACAACGCGATCGCCTTCCTCACCGGCGCGCTCGGCGCGTTGGCGGCCGGTGGACCGGCGTTCCTGCGCCATGTCTGGGCCGGCGCGCCCGCCGATCGCCGGTGGTTCCTGCTGTTCCCGATCGGCGCGATCGCATGCGTGTGGCTGGCGATGCGCTTGAGCGGCATGATGGAGGTAGAGGTTCGCTCGCGCGGCCGGTTGCACCGGTCGCGCGAACAGAGCTCATGTCGGCGGTGATCTTCGCAGCGGGCCTCCTGCAGGCCGCTTCGTCCATCGTGGCGACCCGCGTCGGCGCACGGTTCGGATTGCTGAACACGATGGTGTTCACGCACCTCCCGTCGAACATCCTGCTGATCCTGGTTCCGCTGATGCCGACGTTGCCACTCGCGATCACGGTCCTGCTGCTCCGCTTCGCGCTCTCGCAGATGGATGTACCGACCCGGCAGGCGTACATCGCCGCGATGGTGGACCCGGACGAGCGGACGGCGGCTGCGGCGACGACCAATACGGCGCGCTACGTCGCCCGTCCGTTCGGTCCCCTGGTCGGCACGGCGCTGATGCACTCCGTCGCCCTCGGGGCTCCCTGGGTGGTGGCGGGGACCCTGAAATCCGCCTACGACCTGATCCTGTGGCGCGAGTTCAGGAAGGTGGCGCTGCCCAGCTAGTCCGCTACTCCTCGTCCATCTGGATGATGACGGGGGCGATCGCGGCGACGTTCTCGCCGTCGTCAACCCGCATCGTTCGGACACCTTGGCTCGACCGCCCGACCCTGCGGATGTCCGCCGCGCCGACCCGCTGGACCTTGCCGGAGGACGAGATCGTGAGCAGGTCTTGATCCTTCGAGCCGATGAACGCACCCGCGAGCTCGCCGGTCTTCCGGGTGATCTGATGGCCGATCACGCCCTTGCCGCCGCGACCCTTGGTCGGATAGTCAGCGAGCCGCGAGCGCTTCCCGTACCCCTTCTGGGACACGCTGATCATCTCTTCGCCGTCGGAGGCGAGGGCGAGAGAGATGACCTCGTCGCCCTCTGCGAGCCGCATCCCGATCACGCCCGCCGTCGCCCGCCCCATCGGACGGACAAGCGCTTCCTTGAACCGGATGGCTTGGCCGCGCCGGGAGATCAGGAACACGTCGTCCTTGCCGTCCGTCAGCCGTACGTCGACCAGCTCGTCCCCCGTTTTCAGGTTGATCGCCGCGAGCCCCGTTCGAGCCGACGCGTACTCCGGGAGCGCCGTCTTCTTGACCATGCCGTGCTTGGTCGCGAACAGGAGGAACCGGCCCTCCGCGTACTCCTTGAGGTCCAGCACCGCGCTCACCTTCTCGTCGGCGTTCACCGACACACCGGGGAGATTGGCCGCGTAAAGACCGCGAGCGATCCGTGACGAATCGGGCACCTCATGGACCTTGACCCGGTACACCTTGCCTCTCGTCGAGAAGAACAGGAGCCAGTTGTGCGTGGTCGTCGTGAAGACGTCGGTGATCACGTCCTCCTCTTTCAGGGTGGCGCCCTTGATCCCCCTGCCCCCTCGCCCCTGGCGCTTGAACGCGTCGATCGGCTGACGCTTCACGTAACCGGCACGGCTGACCGTGATGACGACGTCCTCTTCGGCGATCAGATCCTGGACGTCGAACTCGCCCTCGTCGGCCTTGAGCTGGGTCCTGCGAGCGTCCCCGTACTTCTTCTTGATCTCCGCGAGCTCGTCCTTGATCACGCCGCGCAGCTTCTTTGGGCTCTTCAGCAGGGAGTCCAGGTACTTGATCCGGGCGAGCAGGTCCTTGTGCTCCTGCTCGAGCTCGGCACGCGCGAGCCGGGTGAGCCGCCGGAGGGGCATGTCCAGGATGTGGTTCGTCTGGACCTCGCTCAGCTTGAACTTCTGCATCAGCTTGGTGCGGGCTTCCTCGGAGTCCTGGGACCCTCGGATGATCTTGATCACCTCGTCCAGGTGGTCGAGGGCGATCAGCAGGCCCTGCACGATGTGGTCGCGCTCTTCGGCCTTCCGCTTCTCGTAGCGGGTCCTGCGCGTGACGACGTCGATCTGGTGGTCGACGTAGTACCCGATCATCTCGGCGAGGTTCAGCGTGCGCGGCACACCGTCGACGAGCGCGAGCATGATCACGCCGAAGTTGTCCTGCAGCTGCGTGTGCTTGTAGAGCTGGTTCAAGATGACGTGTGGATTGGCGGAGCGCTTCAGGTCGATCACGAGCCGCATGCCCTCGCGACCGCTGGAGTGATCCTGGACGTCGGCGATGTCCTTGATCCGTCCCGACTTCACGAGGTCCGCGATCTTCTCCGCGAGCCGCGCCTTGTTCACCTGGTACGGCAGCTCGCTGATCACGATCCGGGAACGGCCGGCGCTCCCCTCCTCGATGGAACAGACGCCTCGGACCTTGATGGATCCCCGGCCCGTCTCGTAGGAATCGCGGATGCCGTCCTTGCCGAGCACCATGCCGCCGGTCGGGAAGTCGGGCCCCTTGACGAACTTCCGGAGCTCCGCAACCGTCGCCTCGGGGTTGTCGATGAAGTGGATCACCGCATCGATCACCTCGGCCAGGTTGTGCGGTGGGATGTTCGTGGCCATCCCGACCGCGATGCCCCCGGATCCGTTCACCAGCAGGTTCGGGAACCGGGACGGAAGCACGACGGGCTGTTGCTCGTACCCGTCGTAGTTCGGAACGAAGTCGACCGTCTCCGCGTCGATGTCGCGAAGGAGCTCGAGCGCGATCGGCGCGAGCCGAGCCTCGGTGTATCGCATGGCGGCCGGTGGGTCGCCGTCGACGGAACCGAAGTTGCCGTGCGGGTCGATCAGCGGATGGCGCAGCGACCAATCTTGCGCCAACCGCACGAGGGCGTCGTACACGGCTTCGAGTGCATGAGGGTGGTACTTCTTCACGACCTCCCCGACCGCCCACGCGGACTTCCGGTGCGGCCGATCAGGCCGGAGGCCCCCCTCGAGCATCGACCAGAGCATCCGGCGGTGCACGGGCTTCAGACCGTCACGCACCTCGGGGAGCGCTCGGCTGACGATGACCGACATCGCGTAGTCGAGGTAGGAGCGCTGGATCTCCTCCTCGAGCTGGACCGGTTCGACGTTCCCTGCGAACAGGCCTTCCTGGGACACGGGCGCTCCTCGGTTGCCTCTCAGACGTCCAGGTTCTGGACGTACCGGGCGTTGGATTCGATGAACTCCTTGCGCGGCGGGACGTCCTCACCCATCAGCACGGTGAACAGGTGATCGGCGGTTGCGGCGTCGTCCAGCGTCACCTGGAGCAACGTGCGCCGCTCCGGATCCATGGTGGTCTCCCAGAGCTGGGAGGCGTCCATCTCGCCGAGACCCTTGAAGCGTTGGGGATCGAGCTTCCTTCCGTTCCCGTTCGCGTTGCGATAGTCGTCCCACTGGCGCTCCGTATAGAAGTACAGCTCCTGCTTGCCTTCCTTCACGAGGTACAGCGGCGGCTGCGCGAGGTAGACGTAGCCGGCATCGATCAGGTCGCGCATGTACCGGAAGAAGTACGTCAGCAGGAGCGTGCGGATGTGCGCGCCGTCGACGTCCGCGTCGGCCATCAACACGATGCGGTGATACCTGGCCTTCGTGATGTCGAACTCGTCGCCGATACCCGTGCCGATCGCGGTGATGAGCGCTTGGATCTCGATGTTCTCGAGGATCTTGTGCAGGCGAGCCTTCTCGACGTTCAGGATCTTGCCGCGGATCGGAAGGATCGCCTGAGTCGCCGGGTCTCGTGCCTGCTTGGCGGAACCGCCGGCGGAATCCCCTTCCACGATGTAGATCTCGCACGCGGCCGGGTCGTTCAGCTGGCAGTCCGCGAGCTTGCCCGGGAGCGATCCCGACTCCAGGAATGACTTCCGGCGGGTGAGGTCGCGCGCCTGCTTCGCGGCGAGTCTGGCCTTGGCCGCGGACTCGCTCTTCGTGACGATGCGCTTGCCGTCCCCCGGATGCTCCTCGAGCCATTCGGCGAGCCGTGCGTTCACGGTGGTCTCGACGAACGAACGGATGAAGGCGTTGCCAAGCTTCGTCTTCGTCTGGCCCTCGAACTGGGGATCGCGCAGCTTCACGGACACGATCGCGATCAGTCCCTCGCGAACGTCCTCGCCGATCAGGTTCTCTTCCTTCTCTTTGAGCAGGCCCTTGCTCCGCGCGTACCGGTTCAGCACGTTCGTGAGCGCCTTCTTCAGACCCTCCTCGTGCATGCCCCCTTCGTGCGTGTTGATCGTGTTCGCGAACGAATGGAACGATTCCGCGTACGAGTTGTTCCACTGCAGAGCGATCTCCACCTCGGCCGTGCCGTCGGGTTCCTTCGCCTCGAAGTACACGACCCGGTGCAGCGGCTCGCGGCCCTCCGCAAGGTATCTCACGAAGTCCACGAGGCCTCCGGTGGCCTTGAAGACTTCTTTCGACCCGACGCGCTCGTCGACCAGGTGGATCTCGACCCCCTTGTTGAGGAACGCCAGCTCCTTCAACCGGTCTGCAAGGATCTTGCTCTCGAACTCAACGCCCTCGGTGAAGATCTCGGGGTCCGGCCAGAAGCGGATCAAGGTCCCGGTCTTGGAGCTGCCCTTGCCCTTGGTGAGCTTCTTCGTGACCTTGCCCCGACCGAAGGCCATCGTGTACGTGGAACCGTCTCGTTGGATCTGCGCCTCGAGCTTCTGGGAGAGCGCGTTCACCACCGAGACGCCGACGCCGTGGAGCCCGCCGGAGATCTTGTAGCCCTCGCCGCCGAACTTGCCACCGGCGTGCAGCACGGTGAGAACGATCTCGAGGGCGGGGCGGCGATCCTTGCGACCAGGGATCGGCTTGACCGGGATGCCCCGGCCGTTGTCGAGCACGCTCGCCGAGCCGTCCGCGTGCAACGTGACGACGATCTTGTCGCAGTAGCCCGCCATGGCTTCGTCGATCGCGTTGTCGACGACCTCATAGACGAGGTGATGCAGGCCTCGTGAACTGGTGGTCCCGATGTACATGCCGGGACGCTTGCGGACAGGCTCGAGGCCCTCGAGGACCTGGATGCTGCTGGAGTCGTAGCCGGGCTGTTGCTTGGTCGTTCTGGTCCTGGTGGTGCGTTTCGCTGGGGTTGCCAACCGTCCTCCGATCGGGGCCGCACGGCACCCGCCGCGGGCCTGCGGGGGCGTGCGGCGGGGTGTCGCACGAACCCCTTCATCTTACCGGATGGGCGTGTCGTTTGACCGTATCTCCTGGGCCGAAATCAGCCCTGTGACCTGCGGTTTCGCTCTTCCCAGGCTCCCGAGCCGACGACGATCCGGACGGCCGTCACCGACCCCCTCCCGAGCGTCGCATCGGCCCGATCCCGGATCTGTTCCGCGAGGTATTTCACCTGGGCTCCCCAGGGCCCGTCGGAGGCTCGGATCACCAAGATCCCGCCCTCAAGGGACGCGGGTTTCGTTGCTCGCGCGAGCCGCTCCCCCACCAGTTCCGGCCACCGCCGCGCGAGGGTCGCGATCGGGATGCCGCGGCTGAAGACGTCTTCTCGCAGCAACGCGTCGACGACGTCGCCGATCGGTACCGCATCCCCGGTGCGCCGATCGGCGCGTCGCCCGAACCCCTTCGAGTGCGGCATCAGGCGGCCTCGTGTCGCGCGGCGACGCTGCCTGCGCGCACGTCCAAGATGGCCGTCGCTTGCGCGGGCACGTCGGCTTCGTCGGCCACGCTGATCACGACCTGACCCGGTCGCGCGGCGAGGATCGATGCGATCCGGTCCCGACGCGCCGGATCGAGCGCGCTGTACGGATCATCCACGAGCAGGACCGGGGGTTCGCCGATCGCGGCTTCGACCGCGGTGGCGAGTCCGAGGCGCAGGGCGAGCGCCGCGACCCAGGTCTCACCATGGGACGCGAAGCTCCGCGCGCCCAGGTCGCGCACCCCGAGCTCGAGGTCGTCGCGGTGTGGTCCGACGAGCGACGTCCGACGTTGCAGCTCGTCGGACCGTCGCTCATCGAGCCGGTGCCGGAACCCCGCTTCCACATCGGCGGGCGAGACGTTCGGCGCGTAACGGACCATCAGGTCGTAGCCGGACACCGCCGAGAACGCTTGCGACGCCGGCGGGGCGATCGCATCGACCGACTCGGCGCGCGCCCGGATAACGGCCGCACCGGTCTGGATCAGCTGCTCGTCCCACGCCTCGAGCTCAGGAGGAGCTCCTCGGCCTTCGTGCTCTTTCAAGAGGCGATTCCGCTGTCGAAGCACCCGCTCGTACGTACCGGTCAACGTGTCGCGCGTCGGTTGGAGCAGCACGACGACCTCGTCCATGAATCCGCGCCGCCGCGCCGGATCCCCGATGACGATCGGCAGATCGAACGGCCCGAACAACACGACGCGGACCGCACGTCGCAGATCCCGTCGCCGACGGACCGTGGAGCGATCGACCTGCACCCGGTTGGCGCCCTTCCGCAGGATCTCGACCTCGACGAGCACTCGACCGTCGCGCGTCTCGAATTCCCCCCGGACGTACGCGGCGTCCGCGCCGTATCGCACGAGCGGGTCGCTCGCGCTCACGCGCGGACTCCCGAGCGAATACAGGAAGTGCATCGCCTCCAGCAGGTTGGTCTTGCCTTCGCCGTTGGGTCCGGCCACCACGATGACCCCGTCGTCTCCCAGGTCGACGTGTGTATGGACGTGGTTGCGGTAGTCCCGCAGCACATCCAGACGGACAGACTCACCGACCGCGGCGGTGAGTCCGTCGATCAGGTATTGAGGATTGAACGCCACCGTCAGATCGTCTCCCTCGTACCGGGCTTCCACGGTCTCCACCGCCTGGCCGAGATCCGGAGAGCTGGACGAGAGTTTCACGCCGAGCGCGTTGAACTCCAGTCGAACCGGTGTGGTGTCACGGGCGAGGAGCCCGACGCGCCGCACCGCATCCAGCAGCTGTTGCCGCGACACAGTCAGCCTGCTCTCGTGCGTGTCGGGGAGGAGCTGGCGGTAGTTCGGGAACTCTCCTTCGATCAACCGCGACGTGAGCGTCAGCCCGCCAGCGCGGAACGACACCTGCGCGTCGTCGACGAGTATCTCGACCTTGCCCTTCTCGTCACCGGACGCAGCGCGACCGGCCTCGGAGAACGCACGTTCCGGAACGATCGCCTTCGCTTCTCCGTCCGCGCTCGCAACGAGGTCGCGAACGGCGAGTCGATACGAGTCCGTAGCCACCAGCACGCAGCCCTCCCGGCTCACCTCGACGAGAACGCCCGTGAGGACCGGTCTGGCCTCATCACGGCTGGCCGCCCGCGCGACCTGCGACACGGCCTCCGCGAAGGCGCCGGCCTCGGCTTCGACCAGAGTGCCTCCCGGCTCCTGCAGTCCCGGGAAATCCTCGGCCGGGAGCAGCCGCAGCGACCCCTCGTAAGCCGCGCACCTGATCCGCGCCTGTGACTGATCCGTCTCCACATCCACCGGCGAATCCGAGAGCGATTTCACCGTGTCGGCCAGGAGCCGAGCCGGAATCAGCGCGACCCCCGGCTCGCTCACCTGAACGTCGATCGTGAGCCGTGCCGAGACCTCGAGGTCGGTGGTCGTCATCGTCAGTCTGCCCTCGGCCGTGCCGTCAAGCAGGACACCCGTGAGAGCGGGGATCCCCGGTCGCGATGACACGCCACGCTGAACCGTCTGCAAAGCCTCCGACAACGCATCTCGATCGCATCGGAACTTCACCGTGCACACCCCCTGTATCGGTATCTGTTCTTCTGGAAGACCTGTAGTGGTAGGGCCGGTGGAACCGTGGACAACCCCGTCATCCGAGCAGCGTAGTGGCCATGTCGGACATGTGGATGGCCGGTGGATAAGTCGTGCCGCTCCGTCCGCGGGATCGAGGAGCCGTCCGCCACGCCGGCGTCATCCACATCGTTGTCCACATCTCAGGAGGTCCCTCGCACGCGCCCTCGGACGATCCTGGTCAGGTCCTGCACCTGGCGGAAGGTGGCGTCGCGCTCACGCATCTCGTCCTCGACCTTCTTGATCCCGTGCAGGACGGTCGTGTGATCGCGGCCGCCGAAGATCTCGCCGATCTTCACCAACGACAGGCCCGTGCATTCGCGCATCAGGTACATCGCGATGTGGCGGGCCTGGGTGAGCGGGCGTGAGCGGGATTTCGATACCAGGTCCCCGGTCGACAACGAGAAGTACTCGGCGGTCTGCTCCATGATCAGCTGTGGGGGGATCTCGTGGTCGGTCTGCGGGATCAGGTCCTGCAGTGCGCGCTCGGCTAACTCCTGATCGATGGATTGCGCGGTGAGCTCGGACCAGGCGACGACGCGGACCAAAGCCCCCTCCAGTTCGCGAACGGATTGATCGAACTTCGACGCCACGAACTCGATCACGTCGTGCGGGATCGTCAGGCGCTCACGTTCCGCCTTGAGCTGCAGGATCGCGATCCGTGTCTCCAGGTCTGGCGGCTGCACGTCGACGCAGAGGCCCCAGCGGAACCGGCTCACGAGCCGTTCCTCGAGACCGGAAAGCTCGTGCGGCGGTCGGTCTGAGGCTATCGCGATCTGCCGCCCGCTTCCGTGGAGATGGTTGAACGTGTGGAAGAACTCGGTCTGGGTCTCCTCGCGCTTGGCGAGGAATTGGATGTCGTCGACGAGCAAGACATCAACCTCGCGGTACCGGTGGCGGAACTGGTCCCCCTGTCGTTCGCGCACGGCCTTGATGAACTCCGTGACGAAACGTTCGGACGTCACGTACTTCACGCGGATCCCGGGGTTGACGCGATACATGTGATGGCCCACCGCGATCAACAGGTGTGTCTTGCCCCGCGTGCGCGAATCGATTGCTCGGACCGGGGACGAACGCCTCGAACGTGTAGTTGGGGAAGGGCAGTCCAGGCGCTCCGAGCGATGCGGATGGCCTCGGAGGCGTCGGCGCCTCGGAGGGCGCGGTGCTCGTGGTGGTCGCGGATGCCCTCGGCGCCTCTTCGAGCGGATGCCGGATGCCCTCCTCGACCTCGAACGCGATCTTGACCGGGCCGCCGTAGGATGAGGCAACCGCGTCCTCGATCAGCCCGAGATGGTTGTGCTGCAATCGTTCGCGGACAAGCGGACTTGGAACCGCGAGCGTCAGGACGTCATCGGTGAGATCCGTCGGACGCACGTCCGAGAACCACATCACCAGGGTGGTTTCAGGGAGCTCGTCGCGAGCCCGTGAGAGCACACTGGACCACGCCTCGAGGGCTGCGTGTTCCGGGTAGGCCGTCACCATGCCTATTCCACAGGACCTTTCCACAACGGTGGAAAACCCAACGGAGGGGTCCTCCGACAACGGGGACGCGACCCGGTTACGCGCCCCGGGGGGAAGGCGGGCTGGAAGATAGCACGGTGGTTTTCCACACCGCACGCCCGCCGGAGGGTCTTGACGTTCTTTCTGTTGTCAAGAGGCTTGGCCAGCGAGGATGGGCTCCCCGTATACTCTCGGCTCTGCCGGCGGAAGTCGGTACGGATCGAGCGAGGATCGACACGGATGGCCAAAGGCAAGCGGACGTATCAGCCCAACAACCGTCACCGGGCGAAGGTGCATGGTTTCCGGCACCGGATGCGGACCCGAGCCGGTCGCGCGATCCTGGCCGCTCGGCGCCGCAAAGGGCGCGCGCGGGTCACCGTCTGACCTGCGCCAACGGGGTCTCGGTGCGATCGCCCGACGTGCAGCGCGTCTTCGATGAGGGCCATCCGGTTCACGGGAGTCGGGTGGTAGTGTTTCTCGCGCCCGGGACCGGGGCAGTGGCGTACGTCGCCGGTCGTAAGGTCGGAAACGCGGTCAGACGGAACCGAGCGCGGCGCATCCTTCGAGCGGCGTGGTTAGAGGTCGCTCCGAGGATCGGGAACGGATACGACGCCGTCCTTGTGGCCCGAGAGGCCATCCGGGGGGCCAAGACGCAGGACCTGGTGGCCGAGATGAGTCAGCTCCTTCACGGGGAGATCATGCACCCATGAACGTCGTCCGCCGCGGTCCGTACGGTGCCGGAGCCCCGGTCCGCGCCCTCCTCATCGGCTGCATCAAGCTGTATCGCTTGAGCCTTTCGGGCTTGCTGGGTGGCCAATGCCGCTTCTATCCCAGCTGCAGCCGGTATGCCGAAGACGCCATCAGGGTGTACGGCGCCGTCCGTGGCTCAGGGATGGCCGTGTGGAGAGTGCTGCGGTGCAACCCATTCGGTCGTGGCGGGGTCGATAAGGTGTCGAGCGCGCCCGGGAGGCGCGGCGCGACGTATGACGTTGTCTCACAAGAGGCATCCGTCCAGAAGGCCAGGGTGTAGGGCTTGGTCGCCAACGGCCTGTGGCAAGGGCTCCTCAACGCGCTGGGCTGGGTTCTCGCGTGGATCTACCACATCGTCCCGAACTACGGCATCGCGATCGTCCTCCTGACGCTCGCGATCCGGCTCCTCTTGCTCCCCCTGGGGATCAAGCAGATCAAGAGCATGCAGCACATGCAGGCGCTCCAACCGAAGCTGAAGGAGCTTCAGAAGAAGTACAAGAACAACCGCCAGAAGCAGCAGGAAGAGCAGATGAAGCTGTACAAGGAGGCCGGGGTGAACCCTCTCGGCGGTTGCCTCCCGATGCTCCTCACCCTCCCCTTCCTGTTCGCGATGTACGCCGTCATACGACCTCCGACCTTGACCCCCTCCCAGGATCCGCTCCACAAGAGCGCCTTCGTCGTGGCCAACAACCACCTCCCGCAAGACAGCGCCCTCTTCCAGAACGTCCTGACCCATCAGAACACGGACTTCCTGTTCCTGAACCTGCAATGCAACCTCGTGGGAGCCGGCACCCAGGTCCCGATCAAGTACAAGGACCCTGCCGATGGGCAGGTCAAGCAACTGCCAGGACAGGGCAACCCGACCCAACCAACGCCTGCCCCGATCCTGGGGAAGGATGGCACGGCACTTCCGTTCATCGCCCAAACGCAGGGTGCCCTGGATTGCGGCCACAAGCGATTCCCGGACATGATCCCGTACATCCTCCTGCTCGCCGTCATGGTCGGGTCCACGTTCTTCCAAACGTGGCAGATGCAACGCGCCAGCCCGAAGGACTCGCAGTCGTCTCAGCAGCAGGCCATCACCCGTGTGATGCCGCTGATGTTCGCCTTCTTCGGGCTGCAGTTCCCCGCCGGGCTTGTCCTGTATTGGACCGTCTCGAACGGCCTACAGGTCGCGCAGCAGACCTACCTGCTTCGCGCCGGGCACATCGGCCCCGAGGCCCTGGAGCGCCGCATGGCCGAGCAGAACGCGAAGGCGGCCAACCCCACACCGAGGCGCGGTGTGATGAGCTGGATGACCGAGCGAGCACAAGCGATACAGAACCAACGGGATCAGCCGCCGAAGCCCAGGCCCAAAGGGGACGGCTCAGCCACTCAACGGAAGAAGCGACCCAACCCGGGTCCGAGGAGATCGCCGAGCAGCGGGTCGGCGCGTGGCGGGAAACCTCCCATGGGTGACCCGGGCCGCCGTAGGAAGGCTGCGCCACCCGGGAACCAGCTGAGGCGCAACCCGAAGCCGGAGCCACCGGAGGATGACGGATGAACGCTGACATACCGGACGAAGTCGATCTCGAGGAACAGGCGGATGCGGTCGCGGACTTCGTCGAGGAGCTCCTCGGCCAGATGGATATCGACGCGATCGCAGAGCCGGCTCAACAGGGTGACAGGTTCTATGTCGACATCCTGGAGGGCCCACCGGAGGACTTGGCGCTGTTGATCGGGAAGCACGGCCAGACACTCGATGCGATCCAGGAGCTCGCACGGAACGTCGTTGGGCGCCGGCTCGACGAGCGGATCCGCGTCCTCGTGGACGTGGAGGACTACAGGAAACGGAGGGCTTCTCGGCTGGAAGAGCGTGCCCGTGAGGCAGCCGAGCGAGCGCTTGCCACTGGTCAAGAGCAGGAGCTCGAGCCCATGGATGCCCTTGAGCGCAAGATCGTCCACGACGCCGTGGCGAGCATCGAAGGCGTTCAGAGCGGATCCCGCGGCGAGGACCCGAACAGGTTCGTGGTGGTTAGCCCCGTCGATTGAGGACCGTCTCCCCGCCCAGGTCCGTGGCTCAGGTCCCTGGAGGATGTTTCACGTGAAACATGAGGCTTGGGGTCGGTGGAGAAACCTGCTCGGCCGCGAGATCGACGCTGCAACCGCCGAGCGATTGGTCGCCTACGAGCGGCTCCTCCTCGAGAAGGCACTTCCCCTCGGGATGATCGGACGCGCGGATCGACAGCACCTCTTCGAGCGCCACATCGTCGACTCGCTACGCGCCATGCCGCTCCTGGGCCCTGCGCCCATGCAGGTAGTTGACATCGGTTCCGGCGCCGGCCTCCCGGGGATCCCTCTCGCGGTCGCCCGCCCCGACCTCTCCTTCTGCCTCACGGAGCTCCGTCGCCGCCGCGTCGCCTTCCTCGAGCTTGCCGTCGACAGCTTGCAACTGCGAAACGTGCGGGTGTTCGCAGGGAAGGTCGAAGACCTGGCGGGCCCCTTCGATGTGTGCCTGTCCCGTGCGTTCGCCGAGCCCGACCGCGCGTGGGCCATCGCCGAGTCGTTGCTGTCGCCGGGCGGGAAGCTCCTGTTCTGGGCCGGGAGGAGCTTCGACGTCACATCGGGAACGCCTGGAGGGGCACGCATCTCGGTTTCTACCGCTCCCGAGCTTGCGGAAGCCGGGCCTGTGGTTATCATGGCCCGGCAGTGAGCAAGCCTTCTCCCGGCGCTTCTTCGTCGTCCCCACGTTCTGACAAGGGCACCCTGCGCCCTGCCACGAACAGGGACCCAGGAGGGAAGAAGCGAGCGCCCAGCCCTCCCGCTGAGCCCGGCGTGGCCAGGATCGTCGCCATCGCGAACCAGAAGGGTGGTGTTGGCAAGTCAACCACGGCCGTCAGTCTCGGAGCTGCTCTCGCCGAGCTCGGCTACCGGATCTTGGTCGTCGACCTCGATCCGCAAGGCAACGCTTCGACCGGCATGGGGATCCGCCACGAGGCGCGCGGCGTCACCGTGTATGACGTTGTCTTGTCGGAGGCTCCGGTCGAGAGCGCCATCATCCCGACGTCCGTGAAGTATCTGGACGCGGTCCCCTCCACGATCGATCTGGCGGGAGCGGAGATCGAGCTTGTCAGTCAGTTCTCCCGGGAAACGCGCCTCAAGAAGGCCCTCGCCCCCGTCGGCGAAGGTCGCTACGACTTCATCTTCCTCGACTGCCCGCCCTCGCTCGGCCTCCTGACGATCAACGCCCTCACCGCTGCGGAGGAGCTGGTCGTGCCGATCCAGTGCGAGTATTACGCGCTCGAGGGACTAGGACAGCTCCTTCGGAACGTCAACCTGGTTCAGCAGAACATCAACCCGGAGCTCAGGCTGACCGGCATCGTGATGACGATGTTCGATCCGCGGACGAAGTTGTCGGAACAGGTAGTCCAGGAGGTTCGCCGTTTCTTCGGCGAGGTCGTGTACGACGTCGTGATCCCGCGCACGGTTCGACTCTCGGAAGCCCCTGGCTTCGGCCAGCCCATCACGGTCTACGATCCCAGATCGAAGGGGGCCGAGTGCTATCGGGAGCTGGCCCAGGAGGTCGCCGCGCGCCCTCGCCCGGAGAGCCCGATGCCAGTGTTCGACGACCTGCCCTCGGTGGTGGTGCAGCCCCCTTCGACGGGGCCCGCTGGATCGCCGGACGATGAGCTCTTGCCGCCTGACGAGCCGATCGCGGCAGGTCTGCCCGACGCGGAGCCTGAGACTGAGCCCGACGCCCAGCTCGACGTTGAGCCTGACGTCGAGCCCGACGGCGCCGACGCGTCAGCTCCCCAGGTACGAACGGCTTCCGACCCGCTTCCGGCTCCGCCGGCGCCCGCGTTCGGCGAACCCGACCGCCAGTCGGGAGAACCGAGTGAGGTCGAGTGGACCGAAGCGACCGCCGAGCCGCGGGTCCGGCCCCCCAGAGAAGTGGTTCAACCTGGCCGGCTTCCGGAGCGGCGGGTGGTGGTGATCGGCGAGAACGCCGAGATCGATATCGAGGCCGCCCGGGAGCCGTTGGTGCAGGTACCCCAAGGTGCTCGCCCATCCGTCGCTCACGCGAGCGACATCGGCGAGACGTTGCAAGATGACGGGGAGGCGCCGAAGCGACGGTGGCGATTGTTCCGCAAGGGAGGCCAGTGATGTCGAAGCGAGGGGGGCTCGGTCGAGGGCTGTCGGCGCTGATCCCGGGCGCGCCCGAGGCGGGTGAGGTCGCATCGGGACTGATGGAGGTGCCGGTCAACGCCGTCGCGCCGAACCCGAAGCAGCCCCGGACGCGCTTCGACGACGAGACGATCGCCACCCTGGCTGCGTCGATCAGGGAGGTCGGGATCCTGCAGCCGCTCGTCGTCCGCCGAGCCGGAGACGGTCGGTACGAGCTGATCGCCGGAGAGCGACGCCTGCGGGCCGCCAAGGCGGCTGGGCTCGCGAGCGTCCCGATCGTCCTTCGGGATTCGGAAGATGCCGACCTCCTGCGAGAGGCGTTGATCGAGAACATCCACCGGGAGGATCTGAATCCGATCGAGCAGGCCGAGGCGTTCAAGGCCCTGCTCGGGGAGCTCGGCCTCAAGCAGGACGAGCTGGCGGACCGAGCTGGTGTGTCGCGGTCACACATCGCGAACACCATCCGACTCTTGGCGCTTCCGCTGGACGTTCAGCAATTCCTCGCCGACGAGAAGATCACGGCCGGCCATGCGCGCGCGGTGCTCTCGTTGGGAGACAAGGATGCGATGACGTCGCTCGCGACTCGCATCGCCGCTGAGGACCTTTCGGTCCGGCACACCGAGGACATCGTCCGACGCTTCCTCGAGGTTCCCCAGGCGACCGAAGACAAAAGACGCGTTGCTGAGTCCCTCACGGCCAAGACCGATGCGAACCTCGCCGAGGTCGAGGAGATCCTCTCCGAGCAGCTCGCCACGCGGGTGTCGATCCAGATGGGTGCCAAACGAGGGAAGGTCGTGATCGAGTTCGGTTCTCCGGATGACTTGGAGCGCATCGTCTCTGAGATCATCGGGTCCGGGCCCGGCCTCGCCCCCGATTAGATCCTGGCGACCGTTGAGCGTAGGACGCTATCACACAAGTCGCCGAGCGACAGCCCTTGCGCCTGCGCGGCCATCGGCACCAACGAGGTCTCCGTCATCCCGGGTGAGACGTTGACCTCAAGCACCCAGGGTCGATCGTTCGTATCGACGATGAGGTCGACCCTCGTCAGGTCACGAAGGTGGAGCGCTTCGGCCGCCGTCGCCGCGAACGCGGCGACGGCGGCCGAAGCCCCCTCCGAGAGCCGAGCCGGGCAGAAGTACTCGGTCGCACCCGCGGTATAGCGTGCGGCGTAGTCGTAGACCCCTTCTTTCGGGACGATCTCGACGATCGGCAAGGGCTCGAGAGTCGGGCCGGCGAGCGCCGCCGCCACCTCTCGACCCTCGACCTTCGCTTCGATCAGCGCGGCGCCGCTGAAGGAGAGCGCGGCCATGACGGCCTGCGGGAGGTCCGCCTCACGATCGACGAAACTCATACCCAGGGCCGATCCGCTCCTCGACGGTTTGACCACGCACGGGAGCCCGATCCGTTCAACGGCCTTGCCGAGGGCGGCGCCGCCGCCCAGATCGCGAAGCGCCCAACCCTCGATCACGACCCACGGCGGCGTCGGCACACCCGCGCGCTGCAGCGCATCCTTCGCGAGCACTTTGTCGAACGCCACCTCGCAATCGAACGCCGCTGTTCCCGTGTACGGGATCTGGAGGAGGTCGAGGAGGCGCTGCACGGTGCCGTCCTCGCCTTCCTTGCCGTGCAACGCGAGCCAACACAGATCCGGCCGCCGCTCGGCAAGGGTCTCCACCATCGCCACCTCGGCCGGATCCACGAGCCACGCTTCGTGCTCGAGCTCACCGAGTGAGAGCATCATACGGCGACCGCTCCGGAGCGATACATCGCGCTCCGGCGTCCGCCCGCCCGCGATGATCGCGATCCTCATGATCCGTGAAGGCTCCGGAAGAGGCGCTGGTCGTCCTCGAGGAGCGTGGCGAGTCGCGCGACGCCCTCGCGGATCCGGTCCTCGGTCGGGTGGCAGTAGGCGAGCCGCATCCGATCCGCACCTCGCCCGTCGGGATAGAACGCCGTGCCGGGGACGTATGCGACCCGTCGTTCCACCGCGGCTGCGAGCATCGCCGTCGTATCGGACCACGTCGGAAGCCTGACCCAGACGTAGAAGCCACCGGATGGATGGGTCCACGTGGCAGTGGCCGGGAACTGCTCCGTGAGGGCATCGAGCATCGCGTCGCGTCGCGCCCGGTACGTATCGATCAGCCCGGTCAGCGCCGATCTCCAGCGGCCTTCGTCGGCGAACCATCGCTCGGTCAGGAGCATCGTGAGGTTCGAACCGCAGAGGTCCGCTGCCTCCTTCGCCAGGACGAGGCGCTGGATAACCGAGGGATCGGCCAGCGCCCACCCCACCCGCACGCCAGGAGAGAACGTCTTCGAGACCGTCCCCAGGTAGATCACGTTGCGAGGGTCGAGCGACCGCAGGCAGGGCAAGGGTTCGTCTTCGAACCGAAGAAGCCCATAGGGGTTGTCCTCGATGATCGGGATGCCGGTCTCGCGACACAACGCCACCAGGTGCTCGCGCCTGCGCCGCGACATCGTGACACCGGCAGGATTGCCGAAGTTGGGGACCGTGTAGACGAACGTCGGCCGCTCGCCACGCACGATGGCTCGTTCCAGCTGTTCGACGATCATCCCCTCGTCGTCGAGCTCGATCGTGAGGAACCGCGGTTGATATGCGGCGAACGCGGTGAGCGCGCCCACGTACGCGGGCGCCTCCACGGCGATCGCGTCGCCTGGGTCGATGAAGATCTTGCCGAGGAGATCGAGCGCCTGCTGGGCGCCGGTCGTGATCACGACGTCGTCGGGATCGGCCTCCACGCCTTCCTCGGCCATGAGCATGACCGCACGCTCACGGAGTGCGAGCTGGCCCTGGCCTCCTCCGTACTGCAAAGCCGTCGGTCCGAGATCGCGGAGGACCTGACTAACCACATCGAGGACCTCTTGCGCAGGAAGCGCTTCGACGTAAGGCATCCCGCCCGCGAGCGAAACCACCTCGGGGCGCGCGGCCACGGCGAAGAGCGCCCGGACCTCGGACGCGGACATGCCGGAGGTCCGTTCGGCGTAGCGGTCGACGAAACGATCGATGGAGAACTCGGCCATGGGGATCGAAGGAAGACGGTCAGCCTAGCATCCGCGTTCGCCCCGCCCGAGGACCGTGAGCGGATCGATCCTACGGATCGATCCGCGGCAGCACGTCGTTCGCGACGACCTCGAGCATCTCGAGGTCGTCGTACAGCTCGTGGTTCAGGAAGATGCGTTGGGCGCCCGACTCCGCGTACTCGCGGAGGCGGGCGGCCGCTCGCTCGCTCGTCCCGACGATGCAGTCGCGTTCGATCTCGGCCCGATACTCCTCGAACGGTCCTGCATCCGGATCGATCGCGTGCGCGCGATGGAGCTTCTCGAGGTACTCGTCCTCCGTCCGCCCGACGAAGAACCACGTCATCAAGGACGTCACGAGCGACGCGGGATCACGCCCTTCCGCCTCGAACCCGGCGCGTGCCCGAGCGAAGCGCCCGGCCACCTCGTCGGGCAGGCCACCCACCGTGTTGAACTCGTCCGCGTACCGGCCGATCAACCGCTGCATCCGCGGTCCGACCGCCTTCCCGCCGAGGATGAGCGGCGGGTGCGGATGTTGCACCGGCTTCGGGAGGAACTCGGCGTCGTCCAGCCGGAAGTACGTCCCCTCGAACGAGAATCGTTCCTGCGTCCACAGGCCGTGCACGATCGGCACCGCTTCCTCCAGTCGCGCCCAACGCTCATGAACGTCGAGGAACGGGAAGCCGAACTGCTCGTGTTCCTCCTTCCACCAGCCCGCGCCCATCCCGACCTCGACGCGGCCGTTGCTGATCTCGTCGACGGTCGTGGCCGCCTTCGCGAGGAGCGCCGGTGGTCGGAAGGTCACCGGCGACACCAATGTCCCGAGCCGGATACGCGACGTGCGCGCGGCGAGGCCGCCCAGCAACGTCCATGCATCCGTGGCGCCACGTCCCGATACTCCTGGCGCGCTGAAATAGTGGTCGGAGCGTAACAGCCCCTCGAAGCCGAGCCGTTCACACGCATCAGCGAGCGCGCACCAATGTCTCCACGTCACCCCCTGCTGACCTTCGATCATCACGCACGCACGCATCTCGGTAGCGTAGCGGTCGATGTCCGAGCACCCCGAGCCACCCGGCGAGACCCGTCGCGCCGTCCAGGCGATCGTGCTGGGGAGCATGCTCGGAGCGTTGCTCGCCCTGCTCGGGCGGTCGCGCGATCGGCGCGCAGGACGAGACGCCTAGCCGAAGAAGCGTCGCGCGCCGCCCGCGACCGCGCGGGCGACGCGCGGCGGGAACCCCTCGTCGTCGATCAACGAAGCCTCGAGCTCGTTCGTCGTAACCAGCGGTTCGACCTGCACGGCAGGCATCCTCGTCTCCCTGAGCATGCCGACGGTCAGGCGCTGGAGCCGGCCGCGGCGACCGAACTCCCGTTCCAGCTCCTCCAGGATCAGCTCCGCGAGTCGCCGGCCGGCGGGGGAGTACGTGGTCGCGCTCCCGAAGTAGGAACAGGTCGGGCCGCTCGCTTCGGGAACCCCCCCTCCGAGGTGTACGGACACGCAGAGCGATGCGCCGAGCTCGTTCGCCGCCCGTGCACGGTCGGACGGCGCGTCGGAGTCGCCGCGCAGGATCTCGGGCCTCGCACCGAGTCCCGCCAGCTCTTGCGCGACCGACGCGGCCATCGCCACCCGAACCTCGGCGGGGCCGTCCGCGGGTCCGTCCCCGGGGTCGATCACGATGACCTTGCCATCGATCGAGCCACGCATCCCGCGCAGCTCCTCGCCCTCTCGCACGACGGCTCGGCTCGGCACGTCTTCGAGGGGCCGCATCCGCTGGATCGTCGCGATCGTGTGGAGCCCCACCATGCCGTCGGGTTCCTCGCCGACGTTGCGTTGGAACTCGCGCACCGCCAGGTCGGTCCGTTGGCCGTGGACCCCGTCCTCCTTGCCGGCGTCGAACCCGAGCGCGTTGAGCTTGCGTTGCAGTTCGCGGACGTCGTCTCCTCGGAACGGAGGCGCGTGCACGTACAGCGTTCGGTCACCGAGCCGGAACCCTGCTTCGACGAGCTGCATCCACGTGTCCGGGCCCACCAGGCCATCGACCCGGAGGTGGCGGAGGTCTTGGAACGCGCGGATGGCGGCTTCGGTAGAGGGGCCGAACCACCCCGCCAGCTCACCGGGTGCCAATGCATAGCCGAGGGCGGCCAGCCGCTGCTGGACGTCGAGCACCTCGGACCCTTGGTCGCCACGGTGGAAGACCCTCACGCCACGAGTCTGCGACTCGACCGGGAGCCCCGCAAACGCGGGTTCGCAGGATCACAGGTGCGGTGCGAGATCTCGCAGGATCGCGTCCTTCGGCTTCGCACCGATGACGCGGGCAACCTCCTGCCCACCTTTGAACAGGATGAGGGACGGGATCGACATCACACCGTAGGTGCGCGTGGCCTGCGGGTTCTCGTCGATGTTGAGCTTCGCCACCTTGAGGGTCTCGCCCTTCTCGTTCCCGATCTCCTCCACGACGGGGGAGACCATGTGGCACGGGACGCACCACTCCGCCCAGAAGTCCACAAGTACGGGTGTGTCCGAGTCGAGAACCTGGGCCTGGAAATCCGTTTCGGTGACCGTTCCGATGTTCGCCATGTTCGTTCCGTTCTCCTTCGTCCGGGGCCCCCTGTGGGAGCCACAGGTACCGACCCCTACGGTCCCAGAACGCTCTCCGACCGGTCGCGCATTCCGTCAGTGGCCGTGGGCCTCATCCTCGAGGAAGCGCTCGGCATCGATCGCTGCCTTGCACCCCTGGCCGGCGGCCGTCACGGCCTGCCGGTAGGTCCGGTCGGTCACGTCGCCCGCTGCGAAGACCCCCGGCACGCTCGTCGCCGTCCGGGGCTCGGCGACCGTGATGTAGCCCTCGTCGTCGAGCGCGAGCTTGCCGCGGAACAAGGCGGTGTTCGGATCGTGTCCGATCGCGACGAACAAGCCGTCCGCGGCGAAGGTCCGTGACTCGTCGGTGCGGACGTCGTTCAGCGTGACCCCCGAAACGGCGTCGTCACCGTGCACCTCCGCGACGGTCGTGTTCCACATCACGTCGACCTTTGGGTTGGCAAGCGCGCGCGCCGACATCACCTTCGACGCGCGGAACTCGTCGCGCCGGTGGATGATCGTGACCTTGCTCGCGAACTTCGTGAGGAACGTCGCCTCTTCCATCGCGGTGTCGCCCCCGCCGACCACGACGAGCTCACGATCGCGGAAGAAGAAGCCGTCGCAGGTGGCGCATGCGGAGACCCCTCGGCCTCGGAGCTTCTCCTCGCCGGGAACACCGAGCCAGCGCGCCGTCGCACCGGTCGCCACGATGATCGTGCGGCCTCGCCATTCTTGGTCGCCGGCCCGAACGACGAACGGACGTTCCGACAGGTCGACGTCCGTAACGTGGACCGGGATGATCTCCGCACCGAAGCGCGCGGCCTGCTTCTCCATCTGATCCATCAGCTCGGGGCCGAGGAGGCCGTCGGCGAAGCCCGGATAGTTCTCGACGTCCGTCGTCAACATCAGCTGACCGCCGGCCTCGAGACCCTTCAGGACGAGCGGCGCGAGGTTCGCCCGCGCGGCATACAGGGCGGCCGTGAACCCGGCCGGCCCCGAGCCGATCACGATCACGTTCCGCAGTTCGTCCACCGCTTGCGAATCCTCCCATAGCTCCGAACGCCCGCCTATTCCCGGAGGTCAGGTGGTGGCCTGCGTCGACGTCAGGCCGGAGGTCAGGTGGTGGCCTGCGTCGACGTCAGGCCGGAGGTCAGGTGGTGGCCTGCGTCGACGTCAGGATGGTGCAACCTGGGCTCGATGCCACGAGGACCCGGACGATGTCTGCCGGCTGGCCGGCCCCGGGGCCGATCAGATAGACGCCGAGGATCGCCGGCGTCCCGCGGAACCGAGCCTGGATCACGCGGACGAGCTGCCCCGGAAGGCCCTGCGATCCAGTGGACGGTGTGAAGGCACGATCCAGGCACGCAACGGCGTCGGGGAAGGGGATCCTTCGCGCGGTCGTGACGCCCTTCGCCTCGGGAGACTGCGTCCCTGTTTCGTTGGGCGCGAACGTCGCGCCCCCTCCGCCGCGATAGGACGTGGCGAGCGCCTCCACGCCCGCCAGGTCGTAGTCGACGTTCTGAGCTTCCACGGTGGTGGCCGGGGGTGCGGCCGCGCTCTGCGCGGCCGCACCCCCGGCCGCCTCCCGCGCGGGCTCTGTGCCGACGTGAGGCAGGACGAATGTGAGGAGCGCAAGCGCGGCGGCGATCCCGGCGGCGGCGCCGGCCCACCGGTACCACCCCGGCTTCTCCGCATGCGCCACGGCTGCCGGCGCACCGGCCGCTCGCCGTCTCGCTTCCGCGATCGCGGCGTCGCCCAGGTCGCCGGGCGCCGGTGCCTCCGCCACCGATGCGAGGGCCGAGCGTGCCGCTCGGGCGAGCGCAACCTCTTCCCGGCACCGCTCGCATATGTCGAGGTGGCGTTCGATGATGGGGCGCTCGCCTTCCGCGAGCGCCCCATCGACATACTCCGCGAGCAGGGCATCCGGATGATTCATGGCTGCTCCTCGGACGCTCTGAACGGCGCTTCAGGTTCCCGGATGCTGCTGCCCATCGCGCGTGCGAGCGCGACCCGGCCCCGATGCACCCGGGACTTCACCGTTCCGATCGGGATGTCGAGCACCTTCGCTATCTGGTCGTACGCCAGGTCGTGGAGATCCGCGAGGACGAGGGCCACCCGGAACTCTTCCGGAACCTCTTTGAGCGCGGCGACGGCGTCGAGCGTTCCGGCCATCTCCTCGGCGTGGTCGGGGACGGGCGGCGCCAGCTCGGCCTCCGGCAGATCCTGGTCGCTCGCGAGCCGGAGCAGCGGTTCTCGTCGCCGCTTCCGGGAGAGGTCGTGGCAGGCGTTGACAGTCACGCGATGCATCCACGTCGTGAATGCCGCGTCGCCGCGGAACTGCCGAAGCTTCGTGAGGACCGACAGGAACGTCTCCTGTGCGGCGTCGGCCGCGTCCTCCCGATCGCCGAGGATGCGGAGACACAGGTTGAACACGCGTTGGCGGTGCCGTTCGACGAGCCGTTCGAAGGCGTCGGCGTCTCCGAGGAGGAACCGGCGGATCAACTCCTCATCGCGCTCGGGCGGGCCCACGAGCGCACGCTACAACGAGGATGGCTCCGCGGTTTCCCGCTGCACGACCCTCGTGAGCTCCCTGGTGAACGAGAACCGCCCGGCGATGACCGTGGTCGCGGTCTTCCGGAGCGTGATCGTGACGTTACCCGACGAGGTGTCGACCTTGCACCAAGCCTTCGCCATCACTGCATCGGGGTCGGACTGCCGGACGGAGAGCTCGGCGGCGTTGCACGCGGCGGTGACATCCCGCTCGTTCTCGTAGGTCGAGACGGCGGTCGATGCTGCCGTCGCCGCAGCGTCCGACAGTCGGAACTTGGTGAACAGGACGGATGCCGCGTCGATCGCGAAGATGCCGATGACCGCCACGAAGACCAACCAGACGACGATGATCTTCCCGACCAAGCCGGATTGTTCGCGGTGCACGCGCCGAAGGGTTGTTCGCATCCTGGTCTCCATCACGCTCCGCGGTGCATCCGGCCGAGGAGCGCCGCCTTCACTTCATCGACCTCGTGGATCCCGAAGATAAGGGCGCAGGCAAGGAACACAAGCACCCCCGCGACGACGCCGGCCGTCACCTGGATGAGCCGACCGAAGGTCCGCTCGACGTTCAACGCGAGGTCGACCAGGGCCGCGGCGCCGAAGGCCGCCGCGGCCGTCACCCCCGCCGCCAGCAGCGTCTTGCTGATCGTCATGCCGATCCTGCGTTCGTCGGCGCCCCGCAGCCTTCGTTGCACGATCACGAACAACACGACAGATCCGAAGACGTAGGAGACGGCATGGCCGAGGGCGAGCCCTGTCACCCCCCGGTGCCATGTGAATGCGAACAGCAGGTCCGCGCCGATGTTCACGACGGCGACTCCGATGTTGACGAGGGCCGGCGTTCGGGAGTCGCGCATCGCGTACAGGGTGCGCGTCATCAGCTGGTAGGCAGAGAAGAACGGCAGGCCGATCGCGAAACCCGCGAGCGTGCGCGCCAGGATCGGCAGCTCCACGCCTCGCACGGCCCCGTGACCCGCGAGCAACGCGACGATCGGTCCGGCGAGGACGGTGTAGCCGGCTGCCGCCGGGATCATCACGATCATCGTGTCGCGGAATCCTCGGGAGAACAGGTCACGGATGCCCGACCGATCCTCGCTCGTCCATCGTTCGGCCATGCCTGGGATCAGCGCCGTGAAGATGGAGACCGCGACGATCGCATGCGGGAGCGAGAAGAACACGAACGCCTGCGAGTAAGCCGTGTAGGCGCCGGCCGAGATCCTGCTCGCGAGTCGGATGATGATGAGGTACGCGACCTGATTCGCGACGACGTAGACGACGACCCATCGTGCGAGATGGAAGAGTTGACCGACGGTCTCGTGCCGCCAATCCCAGCGGAGCCGCCATCGGAACCCGATCCGGCGGAGCGCCGGCCACAGGGCGGCGGTCATCGCGAGGACGCCGAGCGTCGTGCCCGCCCCCAGGAGCGTCTTCTCAGCCAGCGTGAGGGTCTCGACCTGCGGGGGCGTCGTCCCACGCATCGCGATGAGGGCGAGCATCGTCGCGATCACGGCGAGGTTGTTCAGCACCGGCGCGTACATCTGCGCCGAGAACCGACGGTTCGCCGTGAGAAGACCGCCAGCGACGGCGCCCAGTCCGTAGAACACGATCTGCGGCATGAACCAGCGGAGGAAGAACGTCCCGAGCTCGACCTCCTGGGCGTGCCGGACCGGATCGGCGACGCTGCCGAGGTACAGGCGCATGATCCACGGCGCTGCCACCGCACCTGCGACGGCGACGCCGGTGAGCAGGACCAGGGCGATCGTCAGGAAGCGGTTCGCCGTTTCGAACTGGGCTTCGCGTCCGCGATCCTTGCCGCGACCGACGAGCGCCGGCACGAAGATGCTCGTGAGGATCCCGCCGAGCACCAGCTCGTAGATGATGTTCGGGGTCGTGTTCGCCGCGTTGTAGCTGTCCGACACCACCGTGAACCCGAGGGCCGCGAGCGTCACCGTCACCCGGAGCAGGCCGGTAACCCGCGAGAGCAGCGTGCCGCCCGACATCACGGCCGCGCTCCGGACGGTGGCCTCCCGTGAGTCCACCGTGTCGGAGGGGACCGGCGTCAGCTCGAGACCTTCGTCCGCCGGAACCACCACCTCCGCGAGTACAGCAGCGCCAACACGCCGGCGGCGGCGAGCGTCACGAGCAATGCGATGTGGTTGACCGCGGTCGAGCGAACCACGATCGCCTGGGGGTCGCCGATCTCATCGCCGTTCGGCGCGATGACGTCGACGAGGATAGGGTTCTGCCCAGCCGCTTTCGCGATCACGCGGAAGCTCACGACCTGATCGGGTCGCTCGAGGATGACCTCCCGCTGCGACCCGTCCGGGAAGTCGAACTGTGACGACTGCAGCTCGACCGTCACGCGGAGCGGGATCAGGCCGGGGTCCCCCATGAGGATCGGGATCGTGCCCTCCCCGGAGGTGAACGTGAAGCCCTGACCGACCTGGGGCTTGACGCTGTCGAACGCCTGTTGCGTCGTCGCGGCGACGGCGTTCAGCCACGACGTCCCGGCTTCCCAGTCCGTGACGTATCGCGCCGACTCCGCGTAGTAGATGTCGCGAGTGAGCTCGTCGGGCACGGGGCTCGCCTGGGTCAGCATCGAGCGGTAGGTGGCGACGCGGTGCTGTTGCTCCCGGATCTGCTCCGTGTACGACGCCGGGAAGGCGGAGGCGTCCGGCGAACGGAGCACCGTGGGGTCGCCCTGCGGGTTGACGCTCGTCGCGAACGCCCCCGCATCCGTGAGGCGCAGGAACGGCGTGCCCTGGAGCCGGGCGAGCATCGGCGCCCACATCCCGGGCGGCAGGGTTGATGGGAGCGCGAGGGCGATCCCCCGCACATGCGGCGCCTCCGGCACGGGCGCTTCCTTCCAGATCACCGCGAGCTCGCCCAGCACGGCCTGGGCGGCCCGGACGGGATCTTCCACGAGATCAGACCGCCCCAGGAGGCCCTCGATGCCGGGGTCAGGGAGGACCAGCGTCATCGGGGAACCGTCGGGAGCGCTCACCGTCGCGGTCGGTGCGGGATTCGTCCCGTCCGACTGCATCGGTCGGTCGACCGTGTCCGCGTCCGCGAGGATCGTCCCGGCACCGGCGTCCGCCAGCCAACCGATCGCGTCGTCCGAGAGCGATCCAGAGGGGGGCCGTGCGACGTCGGTCTGCAGCGCGGTCCCCGTCAGGGACTGCAGTGTCGCGAGGCCGAGCGAACGTTGCGTGGCGAGATCGTGGGCAAGACCGCTCGCCACCATCGACGGGATCGTCGGGCCGGCGAAGGGGGTGGCCACCGTTCGCACGCCGGGCCCGTCCATCACGTGGGAGAGCGAATCGAGGAACCCGGCGGCCCGCAGGGGACCGTCCGCGCCCTTGGGCACCACCGTCCCGTCTGTCAAGGTGTAGCCGCCTGCCGCCCGTTGCGCTTGTTCGACGAGCGCCGGCTCGACGACCAAACCCATCGGGAACGCGCGGCCCGGTCGGAGCCCGGCCAGCGCTCCTTCCAGCGCGGCGATCGGGGCGCCGAGCTGTCCTTGGGGCCTGAGCGCGTCCGGGAACGCGGTGTCGAGGAGCCGGCCGTCGGAGCCGAACGCGATCGTCGGCGCGAGCTCGATCCACGACGACAGGAGCATGGGCGCTTCCGGCCGCCGTATGAAGTACAGGACGGGGGTCGTGAGGGACGCAAGCACGGAGCCGTTCGACCGCACGTCCACGCGCGCCGGATAGACCTGGTTGTCGGTCTGGTCGATCCCGTTCGCGGCCGACAGATCGACGCTGGCGAAGAGTGTCGTCGACGTGTTCGGCTCGAGCCTCCCGTCCTCCGGCTGCACCCTCTGGAACACCGTGTTGGTCGGGCCCTCCACCAAGGATGACTCGTACCCGACGACCGTCTCGTAGTGCGCACCGATCGAGATCCCGACGGAGAGATGCCCCAGCGGGATGGTGCCGAAGTTCGTCGCGACGATAGAGATCCGGAACCGGGGATCACCGTAGCGTGCGCTCCACGGAGATTGGCTGAGCAGGGAGAGGGAAACGGTCGTGCTCTGCGCGGACGCCGGCAGACCGAACGGCACGATGAAGGCGAGGATGGCGATCACGAGCAGCGCACGGATGGCCCGTTCCACGGTGCGCATCCTAGCCGGGCTCGTCTCAGCTCCTCGCGAGCCGCGCGACTTCCGCGACCGCGTACACGACGGCGACCACGAGCAGGAACGAGCCGACCAGGTGGCGGAGGGTTCGCTCCCGGGTCCCCAACGCGATGCTCGCCCCGATCCGAGCACCGGGGATGACGCCGAGCATCAACACGAAGGCGATCCCCCAGTCGATGTGCCCGAGGGCGGCGTGCACGATCGTCCCCGGGATCGCGATGATCGCGATGAACACCAGGGACGTGCCGAGCGCACGCTTCAGGGGCATCCCGAGCATCGTGGTGACGAGCGGGACGAACACGATGCCTCCTCCGACGCCGAGCAGCCCCGACACCAAACCGGTGAAGCCCCCCAACGCGGTGTACTGCCAGCCGGGGGTCGAGCCGCGCGGCCGTACCCGGTACGTGCTCGAACGTCCGATGCGCACCGCCTGCCACGCGATCAGCCCGGCGGTGACGAGCAGCAACCAGTGCGGATCGATCGATGACGTCATCCACGCGCCGGCAGCCGCGCCCGCGATCCCGGGGATCGCGGCGAACCGGACGGCTCGCCAGCTCACCTCGCGAGCCCGAGCGTAGGTGTATCCCCCCACGACGGCGGAGGGGATCGCAACCGGCAGCGGCGTACCGACCGCGATGTACGGGGCCCCGCCGAGCAGCTCCTGGATCGCGGGGGTGGTGACGACGCCGCCGCCAACGCCGAACAGACCCGACAGGATGCCTGCCGCGACCCCGATCGCGATCCCGAGGACGATCTGCTCGGTCGTCACCGCAAGAACTCAGCGGCCCGAGCGAGGACCTCTCGCTCACCGCGATACGCCGCCCGCTTGAGCGCTCGCTCCAGCGGGAACCACCGGATCTCCTCCATCTCGTGGTCGTGGAGGGACGTGTCACCTCCCACTGCCCGCATCAGGAAGAAGACCACCTTCTTGCGGATCCGCTCTCCCTCCCAGACGAACCAGTAGGAGATCTCGCCGAGCGGGCCGATGATCTCGGCCTGCAGCCCGGTCTCTTCCTGGACCTCTCGAAGGGCTGTCTGTTCGGGTTGCTCGCCGCGCTCGATCACGCCCTTCGGTAACCCCCAGGCGAGGTCCCCTTTGCGGGTACGCCGCGCCGCCAGAGCGACCTCGACGCCTCCGGGGTCGTCCCGGACCACGACGCCGCCCGCGGAGAACTCCGAGCGGGTCTTCATGGGCATGGGGCGTCTCACTCCGTGCTGGAGGCGATGCGGGCCACCGTCGCCCGGGCGGCTCGGACGAGGTCCTTCCCCCGGATCTTGAGCACGGCCCTGGCCTCCCCGCCCGCAAAATAGAGGACGGCGTCTCGAGCCAACGATCGGTCGAGAACCAAGAGGACTCCGTCCGGAAGGCCAACGGGAGGCAAGGATTCGGGGAGGTACTCGGTCAGCGCTGCGGCTCGGTCATCCGCAGCAAGCTCCAGATCGGGGCGGTCGGCCGCCTTGCGGACCTTGGTCGTGTCGGGCGTCCGACCCGCAGGCACCACGGCTGCCACGGCGCCCGCGGATCCCTCGAACACGATCACCTTCCCGACTTCTTCCGGTGGAAGCTCGAGGATGGCGGCCAGCCGCTCCGGTGAGCGCAGCCGGCCTCGAACCGGGAAGACTTCGTGAGGGACGTCACGTTCGACCAGGAAGTTATGGACGTCGACGCTTGTCCGCACGCGTAGCAGTATGGCAAAGGGGTCCGCGCGCAGGAGAGGCGGGTCTGGCCCGCCCCTCAGTCAAGGACGGCAGCGAAGGGCCCTACTTCGAACCGCCTTTTCGCCCGATGCGCTGGTAGAACTCCACCCCGTACCGTCGCTTGGTCGTGTCGCCGCCCTTCTTGCCGCCGATGCGGCCGATCTTGCCGAAGAATTCTTCACCGTGTCGCTGTTTCGTGGTCATGCCACCCTTGCGTCCAGCTTCGGCTCGGGACATCTTGACAGTCTGGGTCTGGGCCATCCGACTCCCTCCTCGTGCAGGCAAGTGAACAAGAGGGCGCGCCAGGCGTCCATGGTCGTTGCTACCCCGGTCCGGGCCTGAGCAAACAGGCCGGAAGGGACACCTTCGTCAGCCCAACACTCGCACCGAGCAGGGACGATGGCGAGGGTATGCTCGGGCCACGATGGCTCCCTCCGATCCTCCTGGGGCCGCTCTTCCGGTCGATCCCCTCGCCATCCAGCTCGGGGAGCGCTTCCGCACGGCGGGCTATCAGCTCTACGTCGTGGGAGGGGCCGTTCGGGAGATCCTGATGGGCCACGAGTCCCGGGGGGACTTCGACTTTGCCACGGACGCCAGGCCAGAGGAGACCGTCCGCATCCTGCAGGGGTGGGCCGAGTGGCGAAAGCTGGTCGGGATCCGCTTCGGCACGGTTGGCGCCGGCAAGGACGGGCGGCAGTTCGAGATCACCACGTTTCGCAAGGAGGTCTACCCTGCCGACGATCGCCACCCCACGGTGACCTTCGGGG
>VAXZ01000050.1 GCA_005885035.1 Actinomycetota bacterium | reverse complement strand
ACCGCGTCGTCGCCTCGCTCCACGGCTTGGAGGCACTTGCGGATCAATGCGGGGATCACGTGAGACGTTCGGAGGTCGAAGTTGTCTCCTGGGCCGAACAGGTTCACGGGGATCAGGTAGATGCCGCGCGTGCCGAACTCCTTCCGGTAGGCCTGAAGCTGGACCAGCAGGGCCTTCTTCGCGATCCCGTAGGGGGCGTTCGTCTCCTCCGGGTACCCCGACCACAGATCGTCCTCTTTGAAGGGGACAGGTGTGATCTTGGGGTACGAGCACACCGTGCCGACACAGACGAACTTCTTTACCTCGCTTCGCCTGGCGTGCTCGATCAGCAAGGCGCCCATCTGGAGGTTGTCATAGAAGAAGCTCCCCGGAGCCGCCTGGTTGGCCCCGATGCCGCCGACGCGAGCTGCCAGGTGAACGACGATCTCGGGTCTGGCGTCCGCGTACATCGCTTGAACGCGATCCTCTCGGGTCAGATCGTATCCCGCGCTTCTCGGCACGAACACCGAAGCGCCGGCAGCATCGAGCCGCTCCACGACGTGCGAGCCAAGGAAGCCTGAGCCGCCCGTCACCGTCACGGCTCGACCGGACCAGAACCCGCTCATAGCTGCGCGACGGGGTCGCTCGGAGCAGGCCGCGCGATGCCGGCTGCTGCGAGTTCAGCATCGACCATCGAGCGGACGAGCTCCCTGAACGAGACCCGCGGTTCCCAGCCGAGTCGGTCGCGGGCCTTGGAAGCGTCTCCCACCAGGATGGGGGGGTCGATCGGCCGGAAGTACCGAGGATCCTGTCGAATATATGGTTCCCAGTCGAGCCCCACGTAGCTGAACGCCTCGTCGAGGAAGTCGCTGACGGAGTGGGCTTCTCCCGTGGCGATCACGTAGTCGTCAGCTTCGTCTGCCTGCATCATCAGCCCACCTCTCCCGCAAGGATCTGAGCGAGCCCCCTCGTGATCTTGCGGGTGACGAACGTCTCGCCGCGACGTTCGCTCTCGTGGTTGAACAGGATCCCGTTGGCGCAGAAGAGCCCGTACGCCTCGCGGTAGTTGACGGCCATCCAATACCCGTACACCTTGGCGGCGGCGTAGGGAGAGGCTGGGAAGAAAGGGCTCCGCTCCGAAGTTGGGACGTCCGGGTTCGTCCCGAACATCTCGGACGAGGACGCCTGATAGAAGCGGGCCGGCACCCCCTCCTCGCGGATGGCCTCGAGCAAGCGCGTGGTTCCGAGCGCGGTGACGTTGCCGGTGTACTCCGGCATGTCGAACGAGACTCGGACGTGTGACTGCGCTCCGAGGTGGTACACCTCCTCGGGCGCGACCTCCCGCATGATCTTGGAGAGGACGCTCGAATCGATCAGGTCTCCGTAATGGAGGAACAGACGGCTCCCGCGTTCATGCGGGTCGTGGTACAGGTGATCGAGCCGCCCCGTGTTGAATGAGCTGGAACGACGGATGATGCCGTGGACCTCGTAGCCCTTCGCGAGGAGCAACTCGGTAAGGTACGAGCCGTCTTGGCCCGTGATCCCAGTGATGAGGGCTCGTTTCTGGCTCACGCTACCTCCTCGGAGAACGCCCTATTATTCCAGGCTCGTGAGCGACCAGGGTCCGGCTGAACCGACCGTGTCCACCGCATGGGCCGGCGGCCTCGACGAGCGAGCCCGGCGCGTCGTCCGGTCCCACGTCGATCGATCCGGGGCACAGGGAGCCGGCGCGAGGGTCCGATGCCGCTACTACTACGACGATCTGTACGGCTTCATCCGAAGCCAGGTGGCGCCGGGGGCCGCGGTTCTCGATCTTGGGTGCGGCGACGGCACGTTGCTCGCGTCGCTCCAGCCGTCGGTCGGCGTCGGAGTGGACCTCTCCGAAGCCACGCTGGCGCGCGCGCACGCACGTCACCCCGACCTTCGATTCGTGTGTGCGGACATCGAGCAACTGCCGGTCTCGGGCACGTTCGACTACGTCATCGCGAGCAACGTCGTGGGGTACGTCATCGACGTCCTGGAGTTCTTCCGCAACCTGGCGCACGTCGTGGGGCCGTCCACACGGGTGATCGTCGCCTACTACAACTTCGCCTGGGAGCCGTTCTTGAGGCTCGCCGAGCGAACCGGCCTGAAATCACGGGAGCCCCTGCAGAACTGGCTGTCCAGGCTTGATCTCGCGAACCTGGTCGAGCTCGCCGATCTCGAACCGGTGACCTCCGGCTACAGGACGCCTCTTCCGGTCGGACCGGCGTGGCTCACGGCTCCGCTCAATACGATGCTCTCGGCCCTGCCCCTGGTCAGGCGGCTGGGGCTCATCTCCTACGTGACGGCCAGGCCGCGGGGACCGAACCTCGCTCCGCGGGTCCCGGACCCCACCTGCTCCGTGATCGTCCCGGCGCGGAACGAACACGGGAACATCCGAGGCATCGTTGAGCGGTTGCCACGGTTGGGACGACACACGGAGACGATCTTCGTGGAAGGGCACTCCACCGATGGGACGGCAGAAGAGATCCAACGGGTGATCGACGAACGCCCAGATCTCGATCTGAAGCTCTTCCGTCAACAAGGGGTCGGGAAGGGCGATGCCGTTCGCAAGGGGTTCGAGATGGCCTCGGGGGATGTGTTGATGATCCTCGATGCCGACATGACGGTCGCCCCGGAGGAGCTTCCGAAGTTCTGGTCTGCTTTGGTCGAGGAGAAAGGAGAGTTCGTCAACGGCAGCCGGCTCGTCTACCCGATGGAGCAGGGCGCGATGCGTCTGGCCAACCTTGCGGGGAACAAGCTGTTCGGCTTGATCTTCAGTTGGATCTTGGACGAGCGTGTCACCGACACCCTCTGCGGCACCAAGGCATTGTGGGCGAGCGATTACCGGCGCATCGCGGAGAACCGCCGAACGTTCGGGGACTTCGACCCGTTCGGGGACTTCGATCTGTTGTTCGGAGCGGCGAACCTTGAACTGAAGATCCGCGAGGTCCCCGTTCGCTATCGGGAACGCACGTACGGAGCCACCAACATCGATCGGTGGCGGCACGGCCTGCTGCTCGCTCGGATGGCCATCATCGGCGCGCGGAAGCTTCGCTTCCGATGAGCTCGGGCCCGGTGGGGAAACACTTCGACAGCGTGGCGCCCGGATACGACCGCTGGAAGGAGAAGGCTCGTCACTACTACGCGGCCCTGAAGGCGAGCCTGGCCGAGATCGTTCCCCCACGGAACCATGTGCTTGAGGTCGGCTGCGCCACTGGCGACATCCTGGCGTCGCTCGATCCGGCCGACGGCGTCGGCATCGACATCAGCCCCGCCATGATCCAGATCGCATCCCGCAAGCACCCCGACCTCCGGTTCCTGGTCCACGATCTGATGGACGGCCCGATCGACGAACGGTTCGACTTCGTCGTTGCCGCCGACGTCGCCGAGCACGTACCGGACCTCGATGTGTGCGTGCAGGCGATGGCCGGCATGCTCACAGACAACGGTGTGCTGGTGATCGTGACCGCGAATCCGGCTTGGGGCCCCGTCCTCCATCTCGCCGAACGACTTCATCTGAAGATGCCCGAAGGCGATCACGAGTGGCGCTCTCGAGGGGACCTTCTCGCGGCGGCGATCCGAGCAGGTCTCCTCGAGCGATCGTTCACGCGTTCCCTCCTGGTACCCAAGGATCTGGTCGGGGTCGGGGTCCTGGATCGAGCGGCATGGGCTTCGGGCATCCGGCAGAGGTTCGGACTCATCCAGCGGGCGGTCTTCGAGACCGGACGAGGTCCACGAACCTCACCGTCGGGTCTCGTCTATCCAGATCCGACCTGAGCCGCACGCATCCGCCAGACCGAGACGCCATCTCCTTCGTAGACGGGTCCGAGACCGACCGAGTCCAGCACGGCTTCGAACCTCGGTCGAGCGAGGTCGTCGACCACGACGGCCGTGACACCCTTCGCGTCGAGCCAGGAGGCCAGCTCTTCCGTCGTCGGTACCTGCCCGGTGTTTGCGGAGAGGCCCCGGTCGAGCCGAGACCCACGGTTCGCGGCCGGGATCACCCCGACGTATCCCTCAGGCATCCGGAAGGAGAAGTCCGCAGTCGCTTGCCACGCCATCTCTTCACCGTTCATCGTGGGGATGATCAGCACGTTCTCGTCTGGCTGCAGCACGGACGCGTAGGTGCGATCTTCGAAGAACGCGGGCGTCCGGTCCTGTGCATGCCACGGGGGGGTGCTGATGCTGGGGATCAGCATGACGGCGCCGACGCCCGCCAGGGCCCATCGCGACCAAGCGAAGGGACCTCGTGCTCGCGCCAACCACAGCGCGGCCACGACCGCGACGGCCAGATCGGTATGGACGGGGAACCGGTCCGGGATCGCGTTCTTGATCAGCGGCAGCTTCCAGATCACGGCGGTCGGCAGACCACTCACGCGATCGCCGGCCACGTGCAACGCCGGGCCCATCGTCAAGAGTGCACTCACGAGGATGAACGCGAGTAGTCCCCAGGTTCCCCTCCGCCGCCGTTCCGTGATCGCGAACGCCACGAGCAACACGACCAGGGCGATGCCTAGGTACGCCCCCCCTCCCAATGAGGCTGCGGTGAAGCGAGACGCGACGGACCGGAGCGAAGCGCCCCCGATAACGGTGGGGTCTCGCGGCAGCACGTACCGCAGCAGGTCGTCGTACGCGTGATCCGGTGTGTGGATGCTTTCCGGAGGAGCGGCGCGGACGGCGGGAAGGATGTAGGGGATCAGCACGCACGCGGCGACGATCGCGTACGCCAGGCCGACGAGGCCGAGTGTTCGCATGACCCGCCCTCGATCGCGGTTGGCGAGGACGAGCAAGATGCCGCTCGCGATGGCGCCGAAGAGCGCCGCGCTCGCGAATACCTCCGTGGAGATGGAGAACAGCCCGAGCAGGGTCAGCGCGAGCAAGGTAACGAACGCGCGTGCGCCGAGCGAACCCTCGATGCGGCGGATCACGAGGTAGACCGCGAGTGGTATCGGGAAGACCAAGGCGAGGTTCGGATGGTTCATCTGGCCGGTGATGTACGTGCAGAAGCCGAAGAGGAACCCACCGATGAACGATGGCCAGAAGGAGCGCGTGAGACGCATGCACACGAGGAACGCCGCCCACGCGGCGAGGGGAGGCGCGAGCAGCGTCAGGACGTTCAACGACACCAGCGTCCCGAACGCCCACGTGATCGGCGCCATAACGAGCCCCGGGCCCGGACTGATCGTGACCCACGTCAGATCCACACCCTGTGGCGCGAACACCCGATCGCTGAACAGCAGGTTATGCCCGTGGGCCGCCGCCCACGGTGCCCACCCGAGCGCCCACCGGAAGAAGCTCGGGTCGGGCCCCCCGGGAGTCACGTAACGGGAGCCGAGGTGCGCGATGACGGGCCTGCCCCAGATCGCGATCGACAGAAGGGAGTACGCCAGGAAGGCGCCGAGGGCGCGGACGGCGGGCCGCGACCGGAGCGGCACGCGCGTCTCCCGCGTCGCGACGCCGGCGCGTGGATCGGCGTCTTCTTCGGGGACCGTCACCTCAGTCGCCGATGTCGTCACCTGAGGCCGCTCCGACGAGCCACCTACCTCGATCGGCACGCCAGCAGGGTACCGAAGGCAGTGATCCCGGCGCGGTATCGTGCGGCCCCCATGGAAGAGGCCGGCCCCGTACCGCGAGCGTTCATCCGGCGCCTCCGAGCGACCGGCCCCGTTGAGAAAGCGTTCGGAGCCTTCGTCGTGTACGCCACGATCTCGGGGCTCCTCTACGTCCGGAACGTGTTCGCGCACTTCGAGACGTGGTGTATCGGCGGATGCCATTCGGACACGATGGTCTATCTCTGGTCGCTGCGATGGATGCCGTTCGCACTGAGCCAGGGACTCAACCCGCTGTTCACCACGCACTACATCTGGGCCCCCCAGGGGATCGACCTGGTATGGGTCACGACGATCCCCGGTCCCTCGTTCGTGCTCGCACCCGTCACGTCGATCTGGGGACCGCTCGCGAGCGACAACCTGATCCTGTGGCTCGCGCCGGCCCTCGCCGCCTGGGCCTGCTATCTGCTCTGCAACCAACTCACGTCACATCCTCTCCCGGCGTTCGCGGCCGGGGCGATCTTCGGCTTCTCGACCTACGTCGGGCACCACATGCGCGGGCACGTGAATCTCCTGTTGATGTTCTGCGTCCCGATCGCGGTCTACCTCGTCGTGCGTCGGGTTCGAGGACGCATCGGCTCACGCGCGTTCGTCCTGCTCCTGGCGCTCACGCTCCTCGGTCAGTTCTCGATCTCGACCGAGATCTTCGCGACGATGACCGTCTTCGGAGGGATCGCCTTGCTCCTAGCGCTCCTGTTCGCCTCCGGGGAGGTCCGACGCGCGCTGTGGTCGACGACGCTGTTGACCGGGGTCGCGTATCTGATCGTGCTCGTGATCACCTCGCCGTACCTCCTCGAAGTGATCCGCAACCGACCACCGGGTTCGTTGCGTCCACTCGGCCCGAACTCCGTCGACCTCTTGAGCTACGTGTTGCCGCGATCGCCGACCTGGCTCGGCGCGGGGACCTTCCTGGACATCACGCGGCGCTTCTCGGGCCTCGCGCAAGACGACACCGCGTACGTAGGCCCGGCGTTCCTCGCGATCATCGTGCTGTTCGCGTGGTTCGGCCGCCGCTCGCGTTGGACCTGGGTGCTCATCGCGT
>VAXZ01000034.1 GCA_005885035.1 Actinomycetota bacterium | reverse complement strand
GGGCGGTGCGGTCGGGAGCTTCACCACGTTGCACCGGGCGGCGGTCGGCGACGCCAGGGGCACGACCAGGACGCTCAACCGCGAGCTGATCTACGACTACCAGTACGCCGCGGCCTCGCGTGACTACGGGGTCGTGGTCTGGATGGACGCGCGCGATGCGACGGACTGCCCTGCGGTGGATGCATACCGGCAGTCCTTGATCGACGGGTCCCCGATCGCCGCACCGTCCCCGCTGACCGACTGCCCGCCTGACTTCGGGAACCTCGACATCTATAGCGGCTCCTACTCCGACCCAACGCCCTAGCGCATTCAGGTCGAGCTGAGCCACGAACGTTCGGGAACGCTCTCGAACGTTCGTGGCTCAGCGATCCGATCCTGCCTTGCTCCGCCCTGGGCTCGGCTGGCCCGGCGGTGCTCCTTCAGTTGAGGTTTTCGGAGGACTTGACTGCTCTTAGGTATGCGAAGGCGGACCGCTTCATGCCCTGACCTCGGTCAACGAGTGGTCGTAAGGCGGCCTCGAATCGCTCGGCCTCCCCTGGGGTGAGCGCCGCGCTGATCGCCTCCCCGGTCGTACGGGCGTTGGGGTTGGGCGCGGTTCCAAGCAGCCTTTCCCAGTCCTCTACCCATGTTCCCGGCTCGACGTCGATGACGAGATCGACGTGGACATCGGCGAAGCCCGCCGACTGTGCGCATCGCAATAGGTCGCGCTCGTCGAAGTTCATCATGGGGTCGTTCGGATCGTTCGCGCCATGACAGCCTTCGGCGATCCAGATCTTCTCGACGAGGTCCCTCACCGAGTGCGCGTCGAACCCCCAGAAGTCATCCACATCGTTCGGGAAGTAGCGGTTGATCGGCTCGAAGATCGAGACTCGTCCGCCTGGCCGGAGCACACGGTGGAACTCGCGGAAGGCTTCGCCCTTCCTCTGCACGTAGATGAGCACCGAGCGCGTCGTCACGGCGTTGACCGACGCAGCGGGGATCGGAGACAGGTCCTCTGCGGCGGCTCTCACGAACTCGGCCCGATCCGCCACTCCCAGCTCCTCAGCGGCGACTCGGCAGTGTTCGAGGAGATCCTCGGAGACTTCGCAGAAGATGACACGACCAGACTCCCCAACGAGCGGCAGCGCACCGAAGGCGATCAGCCCGTCACCGGCGCCGACATCGAGGACGACGTCACCGGGGTTGATGCGCGCCTTCTCCAGCACGCCGTCTCGGATCGGTCCCAGGAACTCGAGAGACCTTCGCTTCTGCTCGGCGTCGTTCGCGTGACTTCGCGCGAGGACCCATTCCGCCCACTTGTCCCTGGATGACCGGGCGTCCATAGGTCAGATGCTGGACGGCCATCGCGCGATCTTCAACCCGCGCTGCGTCGTCTCCGGAGTCGGTGGGCGTCACCGCCGACGACGAGATGGCCGAAGAGCCGCTCGCCGGCTGAGGCCACGAGGATGACCACCGATGCCCCAAACCGTGTGTCATCCGGCCGCGGGGCGGGTCGCACTCCCCGATATCGCCCCTTCGTCGGGGAGAGAGTCCGACGCCCGCGACGGGCTATCCGCTGTTTACGCGCCAGCCCTGCCGTTGATAGGTTCGGCTGTAGGACGCTCCGGGATCGGCCTTCGTGTCCCCCGATCTCCAGCCAGAGGATTTCTCAGCCGCTCTCGTTGGCCGAGGGGATCCCGCGAGCCGCGATGAGTCCTGCGACGTCCGGCGGTCGTACAGTCGAATCCGTCCCCGAGGAGGACTTCTGATGCGCAGCGTGACCTATTCGATGGGCATCTCACTCGACGGATACATCGTCGGGCCGGACGGCGACTTCGACTGGACGGCGCCCGACGAGGAAGTCTTTCGCTTCTGGATCGACGAGATACGAGGGGTCGGCGTCCACCTGTTGGGACGACGGCTGTACGAGACGATGCTGTACTGGGAGACCGCCGACCAGGATCGATCGCTCGATGACTCAGAGCTCGAGTGGGCCGCGCTCTGGAAGCCGCTCCCCAAGGTCGTGTTCTCCACCACGCTGTCGGCGGTGCAGGGCAATGCCCGCCTGGCCTCCGGCGGCCTGGCGGAAGAGATCGAGCGGTTGCGAGCCGAGCCGGGTGAGGGCGACATCGCGATCGGTGGTGCGACTCTCGCCGCCGAGGCGGCCGCGTTGGGTCTGATCGACGAGTACCGGGCCATGGTCCACCCGGTGCTGGTTGGCGGTGGCATTCCATTCTTCCCCCAGCGCGAGCGCCGGGTGGATCTCGAACTCGTCGAGACCCGCACCTTCAGCTCGAGAGTCGTCTACCTCCACTACCGCGTGACGCGCTAGCCGCCTGAAGATTCGGATCGCAGGGATGCGGCCCATTCTTTACGCTAGGCACCGGCGATACGCAACCGCAGGTCACAGAGGGATCGGCCTTGCGTGCGCGGCCTGGCGGAGGCGACGCAGCCCGAAGTGGCGCTCGATCCCGGCAAGGACGGAGTAGTGGGTGAACGCGGCAGCCCGGGTCACGCCGTGACCGACTCCGGGCCCTCGCGCCGCGCAGTAGACATGGTTGTTGCTTTCACCCTCGTCGAACGTGATCACCACGATGGCACCCATATGCAGCAGCGGCGGCACATGCCGGCGCAGCCAGGTATCCCCGATCGAGATCGCGCAGTCGTGGATGTCGTGGCAGAGGTTCGGGGTGATGAACGTCAGCCCCGGGATGTGGGCGGGAAGTGGCCTGGGGTAGGGGACGTCGTGGCTGGGGCAGTCGTTCGGGAACAGGTCCTGGTAGTACGGGGGCGGGTTGTGACGCACCGCGTAAGGGCTCGCGCCGGTCAGAGCGCAGTTGCTCGGCATCGATTCGGCCCAGGCGCGCCACGCGTGGTGATGGACGCGGAGCTGGTGGAAGATGTTCTTGGCCCCGAACGAGCGGGGGGAACACATGTCGGACGTACAGCCGAGTGTCGAGCCCGACGTCAAGGCGAGGTAGTTCGGAAGCGACGGGTGGCTGATCGCCTGCATGTTGGTGAACAACGTCCCGCGATGCGCGAAGCTGTTCATGAACGGGGCCGAGGTGTTGCCGACGATCTGCTCGTAGCTATGGTTCTCCATCAGGATCAGCACAACGGGTGCCCGACGGCGCCTCGCGAGCATGGCTACCCTCCCCGCGGCGGACCGTTGCTCGCTGGGTGAACGAGCCGCGCTGGACGGGCGGGCAGAACACGCAGGGGCAAGGATCACTGAAACGAGAACCAAAGTAAGCGCTACTCGACGCATCGATCCTCCTCCGGTCTCATCCTCAGGTCGGATCCCGCACGCCTCTCCGATCACGCCGTCCGATCCCCGTGAGGCTCGCTGGACGACCCAAGCTATCCCGGCCGCCGGTCCTCCAAGAACCCCCAATCGCGACGACGCCCCGAAGAAGCACAGCGTCTCCACGTCTCGCCGTTTGACATCGACGATCGCTTGGAGCCATCCCTGCCTCGTCCGTGGGTCGACCAAGTCTCCTAGAGATCGATCCACCTCGAGCCGGCCAGGGACACACGCAGTTGCTCGCCGGCTCGGACCATCACCAACAGCACGTGGTCGCAGTGGCAGCAGCGGAGCACCATCCCGGGGGCTCGGGTGTATGCGTGGTCGGCGCCGAGCTGCTCGACCGCGCCGCAGCTGCCGCATGCCACACGCGCCAGGGTCATCTCTTGGGAGAAGACCTCGCTCAGCTCGCCCGCGAGCGCGTTCCCATCGACCATGACGTCGTCCATCTCATCCCCCCGTCGGTCCGAAGCGTTCGGTCTTGATCGTCGGCGCCGCATGACCCAGGAGCACCAGCGCGCTGGCCACGGCCTCGACGAACGGCGTCGGTCCGCAGACGAACGACGCGGGCATCGCCGAGGCCGACCAACCCACGTCCGACAGCATCGCGGCGTCGACCCGTCGCGTGTAGCCGGTCCAGCCCTCGGGCTGCATCCGCGTGAGGATGTGGATCACCGCGAAGCCGTCCCCGGCGGACGCCAGCCGCTCGAGCTCGTCGCGGTAGATCACGTCCTCCCACGCTCGCGACGAGAACAGGAGCTTCGTGGGCACGGTCGCCCCCGCCGCATGCCGGTGGCGGATCATCGACATCAGCGGCACCACGCCCGACCCGCCGGCGACCAGGAGCAGCGGCTCGGTCCGGTCCGCCTCCCACACGAAGTAGCCGCCGATCGGACCGCGGAGCTCGAGCTGGTCGCCGACCCGCAGCTCGCCGACCAGGTACGACGAGACCTCGCCGTCGGGCAGGGCCTCGACGGTGATCGCGAGCCGGTCGTCTTCCGGCGCCGATGCGATCGAGTAGCTGCGCTGCGCCTGGTAGCCGTCCTCGGCGGTGAGGCGCACGTCGACATGCTGCCCCGCACGGTGGCCCGGCCACTCCGGCATGTCGAGCATGATGGTCCTGACTCGAGGCGTCTCGTCGATCAGGTCGACGACGTCGCCGAGCGTCCAGCTCAGTCGCCCGCGTACCGTTGCTCGCGCCATGGGTCCCCGTACATGTGGTAGCCGTACGACTCCCAGAAGCCGGCTTCGTCGTGGTCCATCAGCTGGAGGCCACGGATCCACTTGGCGCTCTTCCAGAAGTAGAGGTGCGGGACGAGCAGCCGCGCGGGGCCGCCGTGCTCCGGGGCGAGCGGCTCGCCGTCGTAGCCGAACGCGACCCACGCCTTGCCGTCGCTGACGTCCTCGAGCGGGAGGTTGGTGGTGTAGTCGCCGTCGGAGAACGCGACGACATGGGTGGCATCGTGATCGATCCCGTCGAGGAGCGTGTCGACCGAGATGCCTTCCCAGTTGGTGTCGAGCTTCGTCCACTTCGTGACGCAGTGGATGTCCGCCCGGATCTCCTCGCTCGGGAGCGCACGGAACTCCTCCCAGGTCCACGTGGTCGGTTGGGACGCCCCGCCCACCACCGCGAACGTCCAGTCGGCGGTTGGCGTGTGCGGCGTCGGCCCCGCCGAGAGCACCGGGAAGTCCCGGACGGTGTACTGGCCCGGGGGCACACGCGCGTTCTCGCGTTCGGCCTCGCGCTTGCCGTGGAACCCCCGCGATACGTAGCCGCTCACGGCCT
>VAXZ01000033.1 GCA_005885035.1 Actinomycetota bacterium | reverse complement strand
ACCATATGGGCGACCTCCGGTCGCTCAGTATCTCGGCCTCGGGTGCCGAGGTACTGACGGACCGGAGGATGAGGGAAGTGGAGCGATGAGGATCCGCCAGAGGCTCGATCGTGAAGATGGGGCCGCAGCCGTTGAGTTCGCGTTGATCATCGGCGTGCTCGCCATGTTGATCTTCGGCATGCTGCAGTTCGGCTTGACGTTCTTCGAGCTCCAGAACCTTCGCGCGTCGGCGCGCGAAGGGGGCCGGCTCGGCGCGGTCGGTGCAACGCCCGACGCGATCCGGACGGACCTCGAGAGCGCATCGAACGGAGCCATCCAGACGGGCGAAGCGAGCCGCCCCGGCTTCGTTAAGGTGTCGTATTCCGACACGGGAACGTTCACGGGATCCGAGGCGGACCTGACCGGCAGCGCGCAGCCGGCGTGCGCCTCGGCCGCCGCCGTCACGACCGACGCGGCCGTCCGCGTGCAGATGTTCCTCACGGCGGCTCCGCCACACCTCCAGAACCTATTCACGCTCAACATCCCGCTCCTTCCGACCATCACGATGAGGCCCACGATAGACGCCCAGTTCCGTTGCGAGGGAGTGAAATCCACGACATGACTCCTCCCTCCCGTCGGCGTCTCATGCTGGATCTGCGCCAGGAGCGTGGCGCGACGGTCGTCATCGTGGCGTTGGTCCTGATCGCGATGTTCGGGATGATGGTGCTCGTCGTCGACGTCGGCGGCCTCCTCTGGAAACGACGGGAGCTCGTCAACGGTTCCGACGCCGCAGCCCTTTCGGCGGCGTCGACCTGCGCCCTTCCCACCTCGGTCGACCCCAAGACCCCCGAGCAGGCGGCGGACCCGCTCGCGGCCCAGAACGTGACCGGGCTCGATCCGACGACGACGACCAACGCCACGGTGCTGCCGAGCACGTGCCACACGGCGAAGTCGGGTGCCGTCAAGGTTCAGTACTCGCAGCAGCAGCATCTGTTCTTCGCGCCGGTGCTGGGTTTCTCGAACCAGAACGGCGTGACCACGAAGGCGTACGCGATCTGGGGGCCCGCAGGAGCTGCCAACCCGGTGCCGATCGTCATCTACACCTCGGCCTTCCAGGGTCAGTGCGACGTCTCGGCCAACCTCCCGCCAGGAAGCCAGTGCTACATGTGGTTCGACAACGACCGCTTCACCAACTCGGCGTTCGGCTTCCTGAACCTCAACACCACCGATCCCCAGAAGGGGTGGGATGTCCTCAAAGACGCGCAGTGTCCGAACGTCGGTGCCAGCACGCGAACCGGCTGGATCAACCAGACGGGGAGCGTCGCGGATCTGCCGGTCCACTACACGGTGACCGACCCGAAACCGACCTACGTGTGCCGAGTGAGCGGTCTGTCCAACAGCGACTGGACGATACTTCGCAGCCGGGTGGGCGACGTCGTCACGTTCCCGATGGACGACTGCACGCAGAACGTGGATCAGAGCGGCAACCTGGTGACGTGCTTCGGGAATGCCGACAAGTACGACATCATCGGGTTCATCGATTTCGATCTGCAAGGCGTCTACGACCAAGCGACCGGACCCAACGGCTGGGGCGGGACCGCGCAGCAGACTTGTTCGTTCACGGCGAAGAAGGTGCCGAACACCGCTCCGAACAACATCGTGTCCCTCCTTGGGCAGAGCCCGGTCGGACAGTGTCCGCAGACGGATCCGACGCAGCCTGCCCCTCCTCAGGGCCCTGGAGGGGGACTCATCAACCTGACGGTGAACGGGCAACCGCCCGGCGCGACCTACACGTACGACGCGACCACCCAGACCATCACGTGGAACGGGGCGGATCAGGCGAACCTCAACGTCAGCTTCGACTGGTGGGTGAATGGGAGATGCGGCCAGCCTCCCGGCAACTCGAGCGCGGTCTGCATCGTGGTCACCACGGTCGCGGTCCACGTGGGCGGGTCGAACCCATGCCCGCTGTGCTCTCCGTTCAGCAACATCCGAGCCGTCAAGCTCTGCGATCCTGCGGTGACCGGCTCATGTAACGGCGTCAACGTTCCGACATGACACTGGGATGAAAAGCGCACGTCGAGGGCTCGACCCCTCGAGGCGCAAGGGAAAGGGGTAACGGGGATGAGATCACGAGGTCTGGTGGTTGCGATCGCTGTCGTGCTCGCGGTCTTGGCGGCCGTGGGCGTGATCGTCTACACGAATGGCGTCAAGAACGGCACGGGGGCAGACACGACTGCGGTCATCGTGTCGAACCAGGACATCCCCGCGAACACGCCGCTGAACCCGCTGATCGATAAGGGCGTCTTCGGAACGGTGAACGTCCCGAACGACACCCTCGTCGCCGGGGCCGTCACCGACGAGAACGAGCTCCGGGATCAGACGACCTCGTCCACGATCTACGCGAACGAGCAGATCCCCACCTCGCGGCTCGCGACCGGCCGGGGCAACGCGCTCGGGATCTCCGACGGCCACGTCGGGCTGGGCATCCAGGTCGACGGCCCCCAGTCGGTGAACGGTTACATCCAGAACAACGACCAGGTCGAGATCTTCGCGACGTTCCCCAAGGCAACCATCGTGACGAAGCAGGGCCTCAAGCAGCTACTCACACCCGGTCAGCTCGCGAGACTCTTCACCGCCCTCCAGGCGGGGAGTTCGGCTACGGTCGCGAATTCGCCCGTCATCTCGATGCCGTTCGACTTCACCTTCCCGTTGGTGCAATCCGTGCGGGTGCTGGCGATCAGCAACCCGCCGGTCGACGCCAGCTCCGGCAAGCCTGGGAGCGGTGGTTCGACGCTCGTGCTCGACATGCTGCCGAACGACGCCCAGGCGATGGTGCTCGCCAGCAGCGACGCGACGCAGCTCTGGCTCGGTCTGCTTCCCCCGAACAAGGACGGAACGCCCGCCACCGGCTACAAGGTGCCGGCGACCTTCGGGGTCCCGTTCGCCAAGGTCACCGGGGTGGGCGCGCCTTGACAGACGCGAGCGTCGTCGCCGTCGGGACGCCGCAATCGTTCCGCCAACAGCTGGCTCGATCGCTCGAGCTCGAGGCCGAGGAGGTGGGCTGGGTCCAGTCCGCCACCGCGGCCGAAGAGCTCCTGATCGGCCCGTACCACACGGTGGATGTGCTCGTGCTGTCCCCGGAGGTCAAGGAAGCCGACGCGCTCGGCTTGGCCGAGTTCGTCGGGCGCACCTCGCCCGGAACGGCGATCGTGCTGGTCCGCGATCACACGTGGAACGGACTCCTGCCCGCAGCGATGCGGGCGGGGATCCGCGACGTCGTGGACATGACCCAGGGGACGGACGAGCTGCGCGAGGCCGTGGAGCGGGCCATCGCGTGGGCGGCGAACCTGCGGTCCGCGACCGCAAGCGGCGGCAAGGCCGAGGGCGTTCGAACGCAGCGAGGGCACATCATCTCGATCTTCTCGTCGAAGGGCGGATCGGGGAAGACCTTCCTCACGACCAATCTCGCCACGGCGATCGCGCAGGTGACGGGCGAGGACACCGCGCTCGTGGACCTGGACGTCGACATGGGTGACGTCTTCACCTACTTCGGGCGGGAGCCCACAGCGAGCGTCACGGACCTGATGGAGCTCGGTGAGGGCGCGGACCGCGCGCGGGTTCGTGAGGTGGGGGTTGAGGTCGCACCGCACACGTGGGCCTTCGGCGCTCCGCCGGACCCCGCGGCCGAGGCGCCGGCGGGCGAGGCGATCGGGAAGTTCCTCCGCACGATCCGCAACGAGTTCGGGTTCGTGATCGTGGACGCATCGGTCGACTACTCGGACTCGGCGCTCGTGTGCTTCGACCTGTCGGACATGATCTGCCTCGTGACGAGCCTGGACGTCGTCGGCGTGAAGCACCTGTCGAAGGCGCTGGACACGCTGCTCACGATCGGGCTCCCGCGGGAGCGTTTCCGCGTGGTGTTGAACCGCGCGGACTCGAAGGTCGGCCTGGATGCCTCCGACGTGGAGCGCGTGATGAAGATCCGTGTCGACGCCATGATCCCGTCGAGCCGGCTGGTCCCGACGTCCCTGAACAAGGGCCGTCCGGTCGTGCTCGAGGAGCCGGGTTCCGAGGTCGCGCAAGCGATCAGCAGCTTGGCGGCTCGGTTCGCCGGCAGCGCGAGTCAGGTGGGCGAGCTCGGTGGGACCGAGGTCGTCGACGACCGGAAGCAGCAGAAGAAGAAGGGCTTGTTCGCCCGCTCCGGGAAGAGCTAAGGATCGAAGGAGGCATCCCCCCATGTCGCTTGCAGATCGCCTGGCGAAGGCACAACAGCGAGACCGGATCTCGGATGTTCGGGCGCGGGTCCAGGAGCGCCTGGTCGAGTCGCTGGGTCCGCGCCTGTACGACGCAACGCTGTCGGATACCGAGCTCGAAGGCCTCGTCCACCAACGGCTCCGCGAGCTGCTGGATGACGAGGAGGGTCCGCTCTCCGCGCAGGAGAAGCTGCTCATCGTCCGACAGATCGGTGACAGCGTCCTGGGCCTCGGCCCGCTGGAGCCGTTCGTCCGTGACCCGGAGGTCACGGAGATCATGGTCAACAACTGGGACACGATCTACGTGGAGCGCGCCGGGAAGCTGTACTGGACCGGCACGAAGTTCCACGACGACCAGCAGCTCCGTCGCACGATCGACAAGATCGTCGGGAAGGTCGGCCGTCGCGTCGACGAGGCCTCCCCGTACGTGGACGCGCGTCTGCCAGACGGCTCGCGTGTCAACGCCGTGATCCCGCCGCTCGCGATCGACGGGCCGGCGCTCACGATCCGGAAGTTCGCCGCCGACCCGTACCAGGCGGACGACCTGATCGAGTTCGGGACCATGACGTCGCCCGTGGCGCAGTTCCTCGAGGCATGCGTCCGCGGCCGGATCAACGTTCTGGTCGCCGGAGGGACCGGCGCCGGGAAGACCACGACGCTCAACGTGATCTCGTCGTTCATCCCGGACGACGAGCGCATCCTCACGATCGAGGACGCCGCGGAGCTCAAGCTGCAACAGCCCCACGTGATCCGACTGGAGTCGCGTCCGCCGAACATCGAGGGGAAAGGCCAGATCACGATCCGCGACCTGGTCCGCAACTCCCTGCGCATGCGCCCCGACCGCATCGTGGTCGGGGAGGTCCGTGGCGCCGAGGCCCTCGACATGCTCCAGGCGATGAACACCGGTCACGACGGGTCGGTCAGCACGATCCACTGCAACAGCCCGCGCGATGCGCTCAGCCGCCTGGAGACGATCACGATGATGGCCGGGATGGAGCTCTCCAACCGGGCGATCCGCGAGCAGATCGCCTCGGCGATCCAGCTGATCGTCTACCAGCAGCGTCTGAAGGACGGCACCCGGCGCTTCACCCACGTGACCGAGGTCGCCGGGATGGAGGGAGAGGTCATCACCCTGCAGGACATCTTCCTGTTCGACTTCTCCGCCGGGATCGACGAGGAGGGTCGGTTCAGGGGCCGTCTGAAGTCCACGGGTCTGCGACCCAAGTTCCTGGACAAGCCGCGCAGATCCTGATCGCGGTGGTCGTGGGCCTGGTCGCGTTCCTGATGGCGTGGTTCCTGCTCGGGAGCGCGGCGCGGGCGAGGAAAGATCGTGAGGTCGAGGCGCGGATGCGCGCGGTGATCGCGCCCGCACAGCAACCCATGGCGGCGGGCGGCCCCCAGATCGTTCCGGGGACCGGGTGGATCCCCGACAACGTGATCCGGTTCGGGAAACGGTTCGCCGAATCGCGTGGGTTCAGCGACCGGCTCGACGCCGAGCTGGAAGCCGCCGGGGTGTCGTTGCGCTCGGGCGAGTTCGTGGTCGCCTCGGTCGCCGCGGCCCTGCTCTTCGGGGTCCTCGGGGCCGCGTTGCTGCGCAACGCGCTCCTCGCGCTGATCGTGGCGGGGGTCGGGGCGGCGTTCCCGACGCTCCTGCTCCGGAGCGCGCTGGGCAAGCGCGCCGAGCACCTACGTGAGCAGCTCCCCGACGTGCTCACGATCATGGCTTCGTCCCTTCGGGCCGGACACAGCTTCCTCCAATCGCTCGACACCGTCGCGAAAGAGATCGCCCAGCCGGCTGCCCATGAGTTCCAGCGCGTGGTTGCCGAGATCCGTCTGGGGCGACCGGCCGAAGACGCGCTCGAGGCGCTCGCTCAACGCGTTGGGAGCCCGGACTTCATGTGGGCGGTGCTCGCGGTCAACATCCAGCGCGAGGTCGGCGGGAACCTCGCGGAGATCCTGGATACCGTCGCCGATACGCTGCGGGAGCGCGCGATGCTGCGCAGGCAGATCAAGGTGCTCACCGCGGAAGGTCGTCTGTCCGCGTGGGTCTTGGCATTGCTGCCCGTCGCGATAGGCTTGTACATGGCCGCCGTGAACCCCAGCTACATCGGGTTGCTCGTCACCACCACGATCGGTCTCGTGATGCTGGGGACCGCGATCGTGCTCATGTTCCTCGGGATCCTCTGGATGAGAAAGATCGTGAACATCGATGTCTGACGTCTGGCTGTTCCTTGCGATCGGATCGCTCTTCCTCGCGATCGTGCTGGTCGGGGTCTTCATCGACCAGACGATCGCCGAGCGGCACCGTGCCGTCCGGCTGTTGGAGTCGCAGGTCACCGGTGCGAGCGGTCAAGCCGCGCCAAGGGTCGACCTGCGCGAAGAAGAGCTCAAGGAGAACTTCGGGTCACGCGTGTTCGTCCCGATCGTCAGCAAGGCGGGGAGGGTCGCGCGACGCGTGACGCCGCTGGATGCTCGCGACCGCATCACGAAGAAGCTGCTCGTCGCGGGGAGCCCGGCGGGCTGGGACGCCGAGCGCGTGCTCGCCTTCAAGATCATCGGGGCGATCGCCGGGTTCGTCGGGTCGCTGGTCCTTCTGCAGATCGTCTCGCTCTCGTCCTTCCTGCAGATCGTGATCATCGCGTTGCTGACGTTCGTTGGGTTCATCGTTCCCGATTCGATCCTGAACAGCCGTGTCGAGGACCGGAAGAAGGAGATCCTGCGGACCCTCTCCGACACGCTCGACCTGCTGACGATCAGCGTGGAAGCGGGGCTCTCGCTCAACGCGGCCATCGCCCAGGTGGTGCGGAACGTGCCGGGCGTGCTGTCCTCGGAGTTCGCGCGCATGCTCCAGGAGA
>VAXZ01000032.1 GCA_005885035.1 Actinomycetota bacterium | reverse complement strand
ATCCAGATCGCCATGAACCAGAAGAAGAAGACGATCATGGCCCAGATGACGCTTCCCAATGACCACTCGGTCGACAGCATCGGCGCACCCCCCTGTTCGCCTCTCACGAACTTCCGTGCGCCCTAGCCTAGGCGAGCCCACTGGGAGGGCGCATCATCCCTTTCGGGGGATGTGATTTCGAAGATCCGCCTGCGGCGGACCGATCCGGCCGGATCAAGGCGTTCAGTTCGTTCATCCGCACGATCTAGCCGTTCCTCGAGCCAGCTTCGAGAAGCGACAGCAGATGAGAGGATCGAGACGATCTTCGTCGTCGCCAGATCCCCCGAGTCCGACGAAGCCTCGATCTGCATCCGAAGAGGGGGATGCGCTAGCGCAGGGTCGCCAGTTACCGTCGATCACGCCGGATACGGAGAAGACGTGGATAAGAACGAGGAGACTCTGCGGCGTCTGAGCTTGCATGACCAGCGGGCTATGGCGCACGCGCTGACGGCGTGCGCGCAGGGGGCTGTCCCGGGTTTGGACGCGAGATGTTCTGCGCTGGCCCGCCTCGCCGCCACGATCGCGCTTCGTGGTGAGCTTCCGAGTTACGTCTCCGACGTCGAGGAGGCCATCGCTGCCGGCGCCACCCTCGACGAGATCATCGGCGTCTACCTGGCCGTCGCACCTGAGGTCGGAGAAGCAGCCGCGAGCAAGGCCTCGGGAGAGCTGGAAGCAGCTCTCGCGACCTATCGACCGCCGGTCGCGTGAGCGACCGGCGGTCGACGCCGCTTCATCGTGAAGCGCCCGCCCCGGGGTCGCTCGCGGTCAACTGCTCGATCGCTCGATCGAAGTCGTAGCCCATCGCCGCTGCCAATCGTGGCGCGGCCATCACCACCCGGGCGGTGCCCACCGCCGGCGCCACCGCATACAGGACGCCGATGATCTCGTCGCGCGAGGCGCCGTTCGCGATCGCCGACTCGACCGCTCCGTCGTACGTCTCGGCGGAGGCCCCCAAGGCGACGTGCGCCGCCACGCACACGAGCGCCCGGGTCTTCCGATCCAGGTCCTGATCCGCGTCGCTCGCCAACGCCTCGCTCGCAGGGTCCATAGCCAGCCTCTATCCGTCGATCGGGGGCCGAGGCCGCTATCGCATCACGGACGGCGCCCCCGCGCATCACGCGAAGGGGATGGAACGAGGCAGGCGTTCAGTCGGGCAGGAGGCCCACCGAACGTGAGCGTTCGACGGCGCGACTGCGCGACGTCTCCCCCAGCTTGCGATAGATCGAGATGGCCTCCGCCTTCACGGTGTGCTGTGACAAGTGGAGCCGCTCTCCGATCTCGCGGAACGTGAGATGCGTGGCGAGCAACGGGATCAATCGAAGCTCCGCGCCGGTCAGTCGTAGATCACTGGCGACCTTGTTCTCCGCCGCGAGCAGCTGCCGGCCAACCTCGTCCTCGCTCGGTACGAACTTGTCGAGGTTGCCGGCGCGGCGGAGCAGCTCCCGGATCTCACCGAGACGTGTGCGCGTCGACCGTTCGTCCCCGAGCGCCAGCGCACAACGGGCGAACATCAGCCGTGCCTGGATCGCCAGGTATGGAAGGGCCCCGGACAGCGCCGGGATCGACTCCTCGACGATCGCGAGATGCGCTCGAGCCGGTTCTGCCTCGCCGCGGTGACGCGCGACCCGCGCCGCCGCGACGTGCGCCAGGGCGTGCGTCGCGAACGGCCGCACCGGCTCGCGATCCGTCAGCTCGCACGCGTGGTCCGCGAACGCCGCAGCATCGGTCCACCTGCCCTGGAGGATCGCGATGAAAGATCGCTCGGCGAACGCGATCGACATGGTGATGAGCGCGAACCCCTCTTCGCTCATCTCGACGGCGTTCACGAGGTGATGGTCGGCCTCCTCGAGGTCCCCGGACAACATCACGGCGATACCGAGGAGCAAGGACGCGGTGGGTTGCCAAGGGCTGTACGGCTCGAGGGTCTCGGTCGCTAGACGCGCATCCTTCTCCATCGCGTCGACACCGTCACGGCAGAGCGCCGCGCGGAGCAGGTAGACCCACGCCTCATGCGAGCTCCCATCGGGCATCGGGCCGGCGATCCGGGCGTCTTGTGCGACCTTGGCCGAAAGGGCGGCCTCGCGTTCGCGGCCGAGCAGCAGGTTGATCCACGTCCGGAAGAACGCGACGACGGGGTACCGCTCGCGCGGTGCACGTTCAGCGAGCCAATCGGCCCACTCATCCATCCGCTCGATCCGTCCGGTCCACGCAACGTCGAGTCCGTGGCCGCCGAAAAGCGAAGCTACTCGGTCCGGGTCGTCGGCAACCGTCGCGTGCTCGATCGCGAGATCGATCAGATCGTGACGTTCGCACCACAGGGAGGCGCGTTCGGCGATCCCCGTCGTGCCACCCGATTCACCTGCAAGATCCGCTCGCAAGAGGTCTCGGAACAACGGGTGGAGGCGATATCCCCTCCCCTGCGTGTCGAGCGGGATGAGCATCGCGCCCAGCCGCTCGATCTCGCGCAGGACGCCGGTCGATCCGGTCCGTCGGAGAGCGGCGTCGCACAAAGGACCCGAGAGGGATGTGAGGGCCGAGGACCGGACGAGGAAGCGGGTCTGCGCTCGCGAAAGATGCGACAGCACCTCCGCGCGGAGGTACTCGGCGATGTACCGCTCGTTGCCATCGAGGGGGGCCGCCGATCCCCCTGGCTCCCGTCGGACCAACGCCGCCAGGTACAGCCCCGCGGCCCAGCCCTCGGTCCCGACCCAGAGTTCGTGAACGTCGTCGGGGAACATGAGCGGGGCGACCGACCGGATCAATGTCCCGGCCTCGTCGAGGTCCATCGCCAGATCGGGCATCCCGACCTCGAGCAACCTGCCCTCCGATCGGAGCCGAGCCACCCCCGGGATCGCGCCTCGCCCCACCAGCACGAGCTGACACGATGGCCGGAACTGGTCCGCTCGCTCGAGCAACGCCTCGACGTCCGCGTTGCTCACCCGGTGAGCGTCGTCGATGACGAGTACGAAAGGCTCGGATCCGATGGTCAGTTCCGCCGCTAGGAGGAACGCCTCGCTGATGCTGAAGAAGGGGTCGGCGGCCCCGACGGAGATGACGCCCCGGTCGTCCGCTTCCACCCATTGGCGGACCAGGATGCTCTTGCCGTAGCCGGCGGGAGCGGTGATCGTGACGATCGGAGCATCAGGCTCACTGAGCAACCGTTGGATGAGTTCGCCGCGAGGGACCGATGTGACGCGCATCTGCCGGAGCGAGCCCACCTTCGGTGCGCCGACGGTCTTCTGCACCGCTCATCCCCTTCTTCGGCAACGTCGTGCTGGTCAACGTGCGCTCTCGCTCTCGGACCGGTGTCTGGGGTTCCGAAGCGTGGCAACCGTGGGCTGGAGCTACCGCGGAGGAACAGTAACACCATCGCGCTGGAAGGATCCGACAGTCGTCGCGGTGGGATCGGATCGGATGGGAAGTGGCGATCCAGCCGGAAGGCGACGATTCATCCGGTTCGGGGGATGCGGCTGCCCATGGCCGGCGCCATGCTGCGATCGGCGCTGCGGCGACAGGGGATTGCACGCGCTCGGATCTGAAGGAGGAGGCCTGCATGGGCATCGGACCAGTGGAGTACATGATCGTGGCGTTCCCGGGCAACCAGTTCAAGGGTGAGATCGTGCCCGCTTTGCAGGAGCTGGTTGATGCCGGCACCGTCCGCGTGATCGACCTGGCGTTCGTGATCAAGGACGGCGACGGCAACATGGCGGCGCTCGAGGCGGGGGATCTCGATTCCGAGGTCGGTGCCGCGTTCTCGAAGCTCGGCGGGGTGAACGGTGGGCTCTTGAACCAGGAAGATCTCGAGGCCGCGGCCGAGGAGCTCGAGCCGAACTCATCGGCAGCGCTGCTCGTGTGGGAAGACGTCTGGGCCACCAAGCTCAGAGACGCGATCCTCAACGCAGGGGGCGAGCTCCTCGACCTCGAGCGGCTGCCGTACGAGGTGGTCCAGGCCGCGGTCGAGTGGGCCGAGTCGAACTGAGCGAAAGGGGATCGAACGATGGGTTTCCGAAGAGGTCCAGGGCTGGTGGGGATGGCGGCGCGCACCGCGGTCGTGGCAGGCACCGCCACGGCGGTGTCCGGTCGCGTCGCACGGCGTCAGGCGAACCGGTACGCCGACCAGGACGCCCAGTACGTGCAGCAGCAGGCCGCCGCCGCCGAACAGGGCGCCTCGGGCGCGGCCGGCGGGATGGACGACACGGCGGCCCAGCTGGAACAGCTCGCGAAGCTGAAGGAGCAAGGCATCCTCACCGAGGAGGAGTTCACCGCCAAGAAGAAGCAGATCCTCGGGATCTGAAGGGCACCCGCCCCGAACGGACGAGATCGCCTCGGAGGTCCTGGCCGAAAACGCGACGCATGGCCGCAACGACCCCTGTCCCTGCGGAAGCAACCAGAAGGGGAAACGATGCCACGGTGACGCGGGGTTGACGCGGGTCGTCCGCCCACGTGATCAGCGCGCGACGATGTAGGACCGCGACGACGCTCCTGCAAGCAGCATCGACACCAAGACCCCGAGCGGCAATGTTCCCCAGTAGCCGACCCCCACGCCGACGTTGCCGAGGAAAAGCATCAACAGCCACGTCGAAGGGAACGTCGAGATGAGGAAGACCACGAAACCGATCAGCAGCGCTTTGAACATCCATCCCTCCCGTGTGCGTTCCCGTGACTATAGGACGAGGTTCGTTGCCGAGCACGCTTTCAGGAGCGACGGGAAGGGGACCCCATGAGCGATCAGGGAGGGCCAGAGGACCTCGACTCGATCCGGGCCGAGGTCGACCGGCTCAAGAACGAGGTGGAGAAACTCGAGGCCAGGCCGCAGAAGCGGGCTCGGCTCCGCAAGGTCTTCGCGGTGGTGTTCATCGTGCTCGCGGTGCTCGCGTTCTCGGCAGCCACACCCGGCGTATGGGCCCGTCGAACCGTCTACGACTCGGACCGCTACCTCGCCGTCGTCGGACCGCTCGCAAGCGATCCCGCGATCCAGGAAGCGCTTGCCCGTCAACTTACGCAGGCCGTCTTCACCGCGGTGGACGTTCAGGCGAAGGTACAGGCCGCGCTCGCCCAACGAGCACCGAAGCTCGGATTCGTTGCCGGGCCCTTGACCTCCTCCTTGCAAGGATTCGTCCAAGACCAATCGCAGAAGGTCATCGCGAGCGACCAGTTCCAACGGTTCTGGCTGAGCGCGAACGAGACCCTCCAGAAGCAGGTGGTGGCGGTCCTCGATGGGAACAGCGCGGTGCTCACGGTCCAGGGCAACCAGGTCGTGTTCAACTACCTGCCGCTGCTGAACGACGCACTCACGCAGCTCTCCGGGACGCTCAGCGCGATCCTCAACCGTCAGATCACGCTGCCGACGATCACACCAGACACGGTCCCCAGCCAGGCGGTGGCGTCACTCGGGTCGGCGCTCGGCGTCACGCTCCCCCCGACGTTCGGCTCGGTCACACTGTTCCAGGGCGATGAGTTGACGTCGGTCCAGGACGCGGTGTCGATCTTCAACAAGACGCTGATCCTCGCGATCGTGCTCTTCATCCTGAGCGTGGCTCTGGCGCTGATCCTCTCCACGAACCGACGCCGGACGCTGCTGCAGCTCCTCACCGCGCTCATCGTCGTGGTCGTTCTCGAGCGACGATTCGCCATCGCGGAGGCCAACAACGTGGTCAGCAT
>VAXZ01000031.1 GCA_005885035.1 Actinomycetota bacterium | reverse complement strand
CTACTTCCGCACGACCGACGTGACCGGCACCGCCAACCTCCCGGACGGGGTCGAGATGGTGATGCCGGGGGACAACGTCGAGATGAAGGTCGAGCTGATCGCCCCGATCGCGATGGAAGAGGGCCTGCGCTTCGCGATCCGCGAGGGCGGGCGCACCGTGGGCGCCGGTCGCGTGACCACGATCGTGAAGTAGCTGCGAGATAGGCAAGACGCGATGGCGAAGAAGGAAGGCAACCGACCGAAGATCACGCTCGCGTGCAACGAGTGCAAGCGGCGGAACTACAACACGGTGAAGAACCGCGTGAACGACCGCGACCGGCTCGAGCTGATGAAGTACTGCCGGTGGGAGCGGAGGCACACCTTGCACCGCGAGACGCGCTGAGGCGGATCGTTAGACGACGCGCTCGAGGCCGCCCGGACGGGCGGCCTCGAGCGCGTCACGACCCGTCACGGCAAGACCGGGAGGGGTGGCCTTGCCGAATCGGATCGCGGCAACGACGGCGTCCGTCTTCGAATGGACGCCCAGCTTCGTCAAGATGTTCTGGGTGTGCGTCCGCAGCGTGTGGCGGCTCATCCCGAGGCGCTCAACGATCTGCTCGGGTGCGAGGCCCTCGGCCATCGCCTGGAGGATCTCGATCTCACGAGGTGTCAGGCGTTCGACCCGGCGCTCGAGCTCCGTGTCGTGCTTCGAGCGAGCGCGCATCGTCTTGATCGCGCGGTTCACCTCTGCGGGCCGGTGCAGCGGCTCGCCGCGGGAAGCGCGCCGCACGGCATCGACGACATCCCTCATCGGAGCGGTCTTGTGGAGGAATCCCCTGGCCCCGACCTGGATCGCCCGGGCGAGCGAAACGTCGTCCCCTTCCCCGGTGAGGATGATGATGGCACTGTGCGAGCCCTCCTCGCGGAGCTTGCGGGTGGCCTCCAGCCCATCCAGGTCGGGCATCCGAAGATCCATCAGCACGACGTCGGGCTGGTCGTGGATCGTGGTCCGGACGGCGTCGTCCCCTCGATCGACCACCCCGACGACGCTGAGGTCGCGTTCCTTGTCGAGCGCGATCTGCAGCGCCTCGCCGAACGAGCGGTGATCGTCGGCGATGATCACGGTGATGGGATCGTGCAACGCGACCGCGTCGCCGTCCGGTCTGGTGCGGGCCATCGTGCGGATGGTAGGCCGGGGTATGCGGCGTTCCGTGTAGGCTCAGGAGCCATTTCTGTCGTCCCCCAGCGGGGGGACAGCAGGTGAAGGAACCGACGACGATGAACCCCGCCGCCGAAGGAACGACCTATCCCGCGGTTCCGTTCACCGTCGAGCCGTCGCGGGTCGCCGCCTTCCGAACCTTGTTCGGGATCAGCGAAGGGGTTCCGCCGACCTTCGTGACCGCGGCGGAGTTCGCCGCGTTCCCGCAGGTCCTCGCCGATCGGCACCTCGATCTCGACTTCTCACGGGTCGTGCACGGGTCACAGGGGTACGCGTTCCGCCGTCCGCTCCGCGAGGGCGAGGAGCTCGCCGTGCGCGCGCGCATCGAATCGATCCGGATCAGAGGGGGGAACGGCTTCGTGACGATCGCGATGGACCTCGAGGACGCCGAGGGTGTCGTCGTCTGTACGGCGCGCTCGCAGATGATCGAACGGGCGACCGGGGCGTGAGGACCCTGGCGACGGTCTCCGTCGGGGACGAGCTTCCCGAACTGGCGCGTGTCGTCTCGCGCGAGGACGTGAAGGCCTATGCCGACGCAGGTGGCGACCAGAACCCCCTCCATCAGGATGACGCCTTCGCCCGTTCGCTCGGATTCCCGGGGATCATCGCCCACGGCATGTTCACGATGGGGCACATGGCATCCGCCATCGTCGCCTGGGCGGGCGATTCCGCCGCCGTGGTCGCCCTGTCCGCCCAGTTCCGGGCGCCGGTGTTCATTGGGGAGACGATCGTGGCAGGTGGACGGGTGCGGAGCATCGAAGACCGACCCGCGATCGCCGTGCTCGAGACCTGGGTCAGGGTCGAGCGGGACGGGAGCACGGAATGGCCGGTGAAGAAGGGCGAGGCTCGCGTCCGGCTCGCGTGAGGCTACGCGCTCTCGCGCCGCACCGTGGACATCGCCCTGATCGCGTCCGACATCCGGTCGACCACGATCTGGATGTCGTTCCCGACCCCTTCGTCGACCCGGATCGAGAGCCGGTCGATCTTCTCGCCCAGCACCTCGGCGATCTTCAGCATCGCCTCCGCCTGCAGCTGCGTTTCCTTGTGCAGCTGATCCGAGAGCGTCTGGAACCGCCGATCGACCGATCCCGCCATGTCCGAGGCCATCCCGGCTTCGAGCTCCTTGATCGACCGGATCAGCTGACGGACCAGCTCTCCGTCGACCGCGGGCTCCGACGCCGCGGCAGCGGGGGCCATCGATGCCATCCGGTTCGCGAGGGCCTGCGAATCGGAGCGGATCAACCTCGCGATCGCCCCGGCGCGCTCGTCGATGTGGTTCATCATGCGCTCCTCGAAGGACTGCTGCGTCTCCGCGACGAGCTCATCGAGCCCGTCTACCGAGCCGGCTGCGACCGCCATCCGCTCAACGTTGCGCTCGAGGGTCGCGCTCGTCGCGCTCGAGAGGGCGAGGACCTGCTCGCCCAGGGTGCGCTCCAGAGCCGTCATGCGGTCCTCGACGATGTGCTCCAGGGCGGCCATCCGATCGTCCACGACCCGAACCAGCGGCTCAGCGTCGAGCACACCGTCACCGGTCACGACCATGCCGTCGGCTCGGTCCTGGATCAATCCGCGAAGGGCGGTCGAATCCGAGCGGATCAGTTCGGCGAGCCCTCGCATGCGGGCGTCGATCGCCCGCTCCACCGACGCTCGCAGTTGCTCCTGTTCGCGACCGTGGAGCCCCACCTTCTCGCGGACCATCGCGATCTGTTCGGTCAGCTCCGACGCATGCTCGTCGATGGCCTCACGGACGTGCTCGACGATGTTGTGATCTTGCAGTACGAACAGCTTGGCGTGCTCCTCGATGCGTTGGGCGAGCCGCCCGACCGTTTCCGTGCCCCCTTGCACGTAGGCCTGCATCGCCTCGACGATCCGGGTGGTCTCGCGCGTCATCAACTCCCCGTGGTCGCGGACCTGCCCCAGGACCTCGGTTGCGATCGCTTCGTCGCGCTGGTCGAAGTGCGCGAACGCCTCGGCGATGTGTCGCTCCACCATCTCCAGCTGCGTCCGGACCGCCTCGACGCCGTGCAGCGTGGGGGAGTCGGCGATCTCGCGGATCGCGTGCGCGGTCGCCTCCATCGCGGCCCTCGTCCTGCGCTCGGAGTCCGTCAGCTCCAGGAGGTGATCCTCCAGGCTCGCGCTGCGGACCGCGAGCGCTTGGAACCGCTCGTCCGAGGAGGCGATCAACGACCGGATGGCCTGATCGCGGGAGAGGATCGACACGATGCGCTCTTGCTCGGGACGCACGTCCTTCGCGGAGGAGCGCCACACCTCGCCGGCGACCTCTCGCATGAGCCCGGTCGCCTGCTCCTCGATCGCCCGGAGGCCGTCATCCAGACGATCGTCGACCGCGCGCTGCAAGAGCTCGGCGAGCCGAGCCTCCGGTTCGCTGATCACCGGTTCGCTGCGAACCGGCTCACGACGGGGGAAGAACCCGCGCCGCAGGAGCCCGGGCTCCTCGGCGGAGGGGGAAGAACCACTCGTACTCATCGGACGCCTCGCTTGTCTGGGGCCGCGCGTGGTCGTCGTCCGCCGAAGCATAGGGCCCGCCGGCAGGCGACTCACGTAGCCGACGTGGGGAAATGCACGCGGTTCGTGGGGGGTCTTGCGACCACCTCACGGGGCTATACTGGGGCACCCGAGGCCCCGACCTCGGGACGACCGGCGCCGACGGAGGCGCGTAGCTCAACTGGCAGAGCACCGGTCTCCAAAACCGGGGGTTGGGGGTTCGAGTCCCTCCGCGCCTGCAAGGGAGCAGCATGAACCGACAGATGAAGCGAGCGCAGGAGAAGGCCGAGCGCCTCCAGAAGGGGTCCGGCGTCGACCGGCGTGCGGCGCCGCCCAGCACCACCCGCCGTGCGGCGCAGCAGGAGAAGCGGAAGCGTACCGGCGCCCGCCAATTCCTCCGCGAGGTCCGCTTGGAGCTCAAGAAGGTCGACTGGCCGACCCGCAAGGAGCTCATCACCTACACGATCGTCGTCCTCGTCACGATCACGGTGCTCACATCGTTCGTGTTCGCGATCGATTGGGTCTTCGCGAAGCTGATCTTCCACCTGCTCGACTGAGGCCTGGCGGCGTCTGACGGCGCCCCTTTGCCGGGTCTTCCGCCGCCCACCTATACTGGCCGCGTTGGGCGCGAGCGCGCCGTGAGGGCGCTCCGGGGCTCCTCCCGCTGCCCGCCGAGGCCGGTCCCGGCCCGCTCCCCGGAACGGAACGTAGAGGACCCATCGTGAACGACGAGCAGAACCCGAACGACGAAGAGCTTCGCGACACGCTCGAGGCCGCCGTCCTGGACGACGACGCCCTCGCTCGCGTCGAGGTCGCGACCCAGGTCGCGAAGGCGGCCGAGGCGGCAGAAGATCAGGCCGTCGCCGAGGGCGACTTCGCCGAGGCAGAACGGATCGACGAGCAGGCCGACGAGGTCATCTCGGAGCTCGTCGTCGAGGCAGCCGTGGAAGCCGAGACGGCGGAAGACATGGTCGAGGCGGCGCAACCGACACCCGTCGAAGATGTGGCGGCTGCATCCGACGAAGACGTGGTGGTCGTTCCCGACGCGGCACCGGAGCCGGCAGACGCAGGCAGCGGGGATCCGTTCCGAGGCCCGGGCGACTGGTACGTGGTGCACACGTACGCGGGCTACGAGAACAAGGTCAAGGCCAACCTCGAATCACGGATCCACACGATGCAGATGGAGGACAAGATCTTCCGCGTCCATATCCCGATGGAAGACGTGATGGAGATCAAGTCCGGCAAGAAGCAGGTCGTGCAGAAGAAGGTCTTCCCCGGCTACCTGCTGGTGAAGATGCTCTACGACAACGATTCGTGGTACGTCGTCCGCAACACGCCGGGCGTCACGGGATTCGTCTCGGCGGGAACCGGCTCCAAGCCCACCCCCCTGTCCAAGCGTGAGGTCGAGAAGATCCTCGTGGTGAAGAAGGAAGAGCAGAAGCCCCAGGTCAGGCTTGGCTTCGAAGAAGGCGATGTCGTTCGGATCATCAGCGGTCCGTTCGCGGACTTCAACGGCACGATCAGCGAGATCAACCCCGACCAGGCCAAGCTCAAGGTACTGGTCAACATCTTCGACCGGGAGACCCCGGTCGAGCTTTCCTTCGACCAGGTTGCGAAGGTCTGAGGGACCGCAGACACCGGATGTACGGGAGACCGGTCGGACCCGGCCGGTCGAACCGCAGGAGGGCGTGACACACGATGCCGCCGAAGAAGAAGAAGAAGGTACTCGCGACGGTCACCCTGCAGATCAGGGCCGCGCAGGCGACCCCGGCCCCGCCGGTGGGCACCGCCCTTGGTCAGCACGGCGTGAACATCATGGAGTTCTGTAAGCAGTACAACGAGCAGACCCAGGCGATGGCGGGCCAGGTCATCCCGGCCGTGCTCACCATCTACGAGGACCGGACGTTCTCGTTCATCCTCAAGCAACCGCCCGCCGCGGAGCTGATCAAGCAGGCCGCGGGGATCGAGAAGGGCTCGGGCGTACCCAACCGGGACAAGGTCGCATCGCTCACCCATGCGCAGGTCCTCGACATCGCGCAGAAGAAGATGGCGGACCTGAACGCCAACGACGTCGAGATGGCGGCGAGGATCATCGCCGGCACGGCGCGAAGTTCGACGAGACGGTTGAGGTCTCGTTCCGGTTGGGGATCGATACCCGCAAACAGGATCAGACGCTCCGGGGCACCGTCACCCTGCCGAACGGGTCGGGGAGGACGGTCCGCGTCGCGGTGTTCGCGCAGGGCGATAAGGGCCGCGAGGCGCGCGACGCCGGCGCGGATCTCGTCGGCGGTGACGAGCTGGTCGACGAGGTGATCAAGGGCAGGATCGACTTCGATGCCGCTATCGCCACGCCGGACATGATGGCGTCGGTCGGGAAGGCCGGCCGGGTGCTCGGACCTCGTGGGCTGATGCCGAACCCGAAGACCGGAACGGTCACGAACGACATCGAGAAGGCGGTCGCGGACATCAAGGGCGGGAAGATCGAGTATCGCGCCGACCGGACGGGCAACGTGCACCTGGTGATCGGGAAGAAGTCGTTCGAGGAGCGCGCGCTGCTCGAGAACTACCTCGCGGTCGTGGACGAGATCCTCAAGGCGAAACCGTCCTCAGCGAAAGGCCGGTACATCCGCTCGCTCGTCGTCTCCACCACGATGGGGCCCGGCATCCGGATCGACCCGACGAAACCCAAGGGCGTGGACGGAGGTGGGGCGGCGGCGTAGCCGCCCACCCACCGGACGAAGAAGGGGCGCCGCCCGCTTCGCGGGCGGCGCCCCTTCCGTTCCCACGGGGCAGGGATCCCTGGGATCAGGCCGCCTTCTCGTACACCTCGATCGTGAGCGGGGCGTCGTCGCAGTCGAACGACGCTTGCGCGACGACGCGACTCCCGGGGATGCTGATCGCGAGCTCTCGGCCCTCGGCGACCATAGGGAGCGACAGCCTGCAGTAGCTCTCGACCAGCGCTTTGACGTTGCCCGCCGTCATGTTCGCGACCTCGCCGAGCGCGTCGCGGATCTCGTCATCCGTGGTCGTGCTCTCGTCGACATCGAACATCGTCGCAGCGACCCTCCGTGCCAGATCCTCGGCGCAGCTGACGAGCACCGTCCCGTCCCACCCACCGGAGATCTGAACGGATGCCGACAGGTGTCTCGTGCCGTTCATCTCGGCCGGCGCGCTCCTCGCTTGGACCGGGAACCCGAGCATCGACGTCCAGATGTCGTTCACGATCTGACCGAGGTCCTCCGCGCTGAATTCCATGACCTTCCTCCTTATCCCTGCCCCGTACGCACGGGGGATCCTTGCTTCCTGCGGTACCAGCCGGTCGGACCGACCGCCAGCCGCTGGAAGGCATCATCGATGTGCAAGGTGGTTTCCGCCGAACCGAGCAAGAGGTATCCGTGGGGAGCGAGCACGTCGCGGACGCGCCCCAGCACCTGCCGCTTGGTCGGCGTGTCGAAATAGATCATGACGTTGCGCATCAGGACGAGGTCCATGACGGGAAGGTTCGTCCACGGTCCCACGAGGCTCTGCCGCTGGAACCGGACCATCGAACGGATCCGAGCGTCGAGCTCCCATCGCACGCCGAGCCGGTGGAAGTACTTGATCAGGAGGTGGGCCGGCAAGCCGCGGTTGACCAGGCTGTAGGGCTCCTGGCCGCTGGAGCAACCGGCCGACCAGATGAAGAGCGTTCGCGACAGGCGCTTGCGTTGGATCAGGTCCGGCAGCACGTGGGTGCGGAGACTCTCGAACGGAGCCACGTCTCGGAACCAGGTCGTCTCGTTGGTGGTCAGCGCGTCGACGACCTCCTCGTGCAGCGTGGACGTCTGTTCCTCACGGAGGGCCGCTACGAGTTCGGCGAGCGAACCCAAGCCGGCGCGGCGAACGAGCGGATCCAGCCGGGTGACGGCGAGGTACTCCTTCCCGGACTCGAGCACGATCGCGGCGCGCTCACGCACCAGGTCCTGGATGTACCGGAAGTCCTGTTCGGCGAGCATCACGGACCGACCCCGACCGGTCGTTGGAGCGGCGCCGTGGCGCGGCCGACCTCGAGCCGACGCTCGATCTCGGCCGCGAGTCCCGTCAGGGGGACGATGGCGTCCGCGATCCCGGACTGCACGACGAACCCGGGCATCCCCCAGACGACGCTCGACGCCTCGTCCTGCACGATGACGCGGGCGCCCGTCTCGTAAAGCTGACGAGCGCCGCGCATCCCATCGCTGCCCATCCCGGTCATCACGATGCCGAGGGCGTGGGCGCCGTACGTTTCGGCCACGGACCGGAACAGCGGGTCGACGGAGGGGCGGCAGGAGTTCTCGCGGGGACCCACGTCCGTCCGGAGACGAACCTCCGCTCCGGCCCGCTCCACCGTCATGTGGCGGTCGCCCGGCGCGATCCATGCGCCGCCGCGGTCGAGGACGTGGCCGTCGGCCGCCTCCACGACGTGAAGCGGTGACGTGCGGTCCAGGCGCTCCGCGAGCACCCTCGTGAACATCGGCGGCATGTGTTGCACGATCAGGACGGGGACGGGGAGATGCGAAGGCAGCTGGGGGAGGACGGTCCCGAGCGCCGTCGGTCCTCCGGTCGATACCCCGATCGCGATCACGTCGACACGCGCGAACGGCCAGGGGCCGGAGAGAAGGGTTCGGCGATGACCGTCGGACGGATCGTGCCGTCCGCCGGCGCGTCCAGGCAGAG
>VAXZ01000043.1 GCA_005885035.1 Actinomycetota bacterium | reverse complement strand
CGCTGGCGGCGCGGTGACGATCTCCCGCTCTGCCGGCGGCGGCACCCTCGTCGAAGTGGCCTATCCCTCCTCGGAACCCTTAACCGGGCCTTAGCACGGTGGTCGCTACGGTGAGGCCATGATCCGCCGGACTTGTGTCGTCGTCGCCTGGGGTGCGGCCGGGGTCGCGCTCGCAGGGGCGCTGATCGTGGGCGCCTTCGCGGTCGCGGGAACGACCCTCACCGAACCGGCCACCCCGATCCGGGTGTCGGCACCCGCTCTGACCCCAACCCCTTCTGCTTCCAATGAGACCGATGCAGCGGGAGCAAGGAGCTCCTCGTCCCGATCCGCCAACCCCGCGAGCGCGGGCACCGACGATCGATCGGGAGCGGGGTCAGCGACCGGCTCGGCGACCGCTACGTCCACCGACGACGCTGGCGGCGCCACCGGGACGGACACCGGCTCGGGTGGACCCGAAGGCGACGACTGAGTGCGGCGCACCGGTCGCAGGCCGACGGTGAGCCCGCGGAGCACCAGAAGGAAGACGACGATCGTGGCAGTCGTGACGTAGATCAAGTACATCCACGGTCTGGCGGAGTCGGCACCGGCGAAGACGCCGTGCAACATGGACAGGACGAACGCCGGGACCGCGGCCATGTGGAGCGCCCGCCAGACCTTCGCCGAGTAATGCTTGCGCAACCACGACGATACCGCGACGAGGACCATCGAGTACATCCCGACGACGCCGATCGCAACGGCGACGGGTCGGTAGGAGCTCGTCCCCGGCACGAGCACCTGCGTCGGCCCGAAATGGATGTACCGATCCAGGAGCAACCCGCAGATATGCACTCCGAGAAGGACAAGCCCTACGGTCGACATGAACTGGTGGATCAGGATCGCGCTCTGTTTCGCGATGCGCTTGCCGAACGGCGCCGACGTCGCGACCAGTCCGAACGCGACCGAGAAGAACAGCATCAGGTAGGCGCCGATCCCGGCGGCGCGAAGGATGATCCAGGTGGTCATGCTGCTTCCTCGCTCACGACGTTGGTGACCACCTCGCCGGATGCGAGGATCAGGACGCACGGCACATCGTCGAGGACCGATAGACCCTCCAACAGGGCCCGCTTCGAGGAGATCTCTGCAGCCGCGCACGTCGGCGCCCAGGCGGTCGCCTGCACGACGGGCCCTCGAGCAGGAAGCCCGATCCGCGGGTCGATGAGGTGATGCATCCCAGGACCCCATCGTCGTTGGGTCACGGAGGAGGTCGCCAGCGCTCCACCAGAGATACGAACCGTCGAGCAGATCTCGTCGGCTGCTGTCGGCTCTTCGATCCCAACCTCGAGCTGTGGTGCATCCCCCGCGACCCGCACATCTCCGCCAGCATTCACCAAGGCCCATCCGAGCCCTCGGGCGACCGCCGCCTCCGCGGCGAGGTCCGCCGTCCAGCCTTTCACGAAGCCGCCGAAGTCCAGCCCGACCCCTTCGGGCAACCGCACCCGGCTCCCACTGGATCTGACCTCGGACCAGCGACCACAGGCGACCGGCCCGGGCGGACCTGGCTCCTCGAGATACTCGATCTCGGCGAAGTCGCGGTCATAGCCCGCCGCTTCGAGCGCGCCGAGCACCGTCGGATCGAACAACCCGTGGGTCGCTGCCGCGCCGGCGAGTGACTGCCGAACCACTTCGGCGAAGGGGTCTGAGACCCTTATCCAATGCCCTGCAGAACGGTTGACGCGGCTGAGCTCGCTATCTTCGCGGAACCGCGTGAACCTCGATTCCTCTCGCACGAAGATGGCCTCGACCGTCGCCGTCGCCGCCAGGAAGACGCTTGGATCGGTTCGCTCGTCCGCGAGGATCGCGACGTTGGTCCCCATGGCCCGGAACGAGGACTTCATCTGGGCACCGTCGATCCACCCGTCGTGGTCACCGGCGCAGGTGCCGGCGCGGTTCCGCCCCCGGTCGTCCCCCCGCTCACGTAAACCACGCGAGCAGGAGCCGTCGGTTGTCTGGCGGCGACGATCACGACTCGGCGGACGACCCGCTTGATGATGACTGGCCGGGGCGCCGATGCGGACGTCATTCCGACCTTGGGCTGCGCCGCCAGCGCGGCGAACGGGGTGAACAGGGCGGCGGCGCCGGCGATCCACGCCCAGGCGCGCAGCGTGCGTTTCGACAACCGTTGGCGCCGGGGCGCAGCCGCGTGCGACGAAGAGGCCCGCTCAGTCATCTCCGAAGGTGCCTAGCGAGGCTCGGGCCCCATCGGACGAGGCGTCGCCGAAGGTGCCACCGTCGGGGCCCTCGTTGTCCATGCCTTGATCGTCGAAGCCCCCACCGGAGCTCGACTCCGTGAAGGACGTGCTGGTGCTGGTCGGAGGGAGCTGGACCACCTGCACGCCAGATGAAGCGGCTGATCCCACCCTTCGGTGCACCGTGACCGTCTGGACCTGGTGCTTGACCAGGGGCTTGCGCTCCCGGCTCGCGTTCGCCGCGGGGGTCGCACCCAGGGTGAGCGAGATCGCCACCACGCCCGCCAGCAGGGCGAATGCGAGGCCGGCAGCCATCGTCATCGCGGATCTCTTCGTCATGGCACTACCTCCTATCGATCGGTGCCTTGGGAGCACCGTATTCAGGCGCTTGCCAGGACTCGGTGAGCGGACGGTTAAGCGGAGGGAAAACCTCGGGTCTTCACCTGCGTTTGGTTCGTCGGTCGACCCCGGAGCGAGGTCTTCCATTCAACCCCACCCACCTACTTACAGACGCGTCTCTGTCAGCAACTCGTGACACGGCGCAGGCCGCAGTTACGCGACCGAGCCTGCCTTGGGCGTGACCCAGAAGTCCTGATGCATCCCGGAGGCGTAGTGCCCGTTCAGGTTGCACACGATCGCGTAGTGGCCCTCGGCCATGTCGATCGTGAGCATCTTCGAGGTGCCGGGCTTCATCGCCGGATCGCCGGTCTCCCCCACGTTGGTGAGTCCCTTGGCGTCTTCGTCGAACCGGTTCGGCTCCCCTTCGAACCCGGTGATCGGGAACGAGTCGGCCGGCCTGTCGGTCTTGAGCACGACCATCTCGTGGTCCACCGTGCCGGCGTTGGTGATGAGGAAGCTCACCGGGCCCGCCGGGGCATAGGACTGGGACAGGTCGATCGCCATGTGGGTGGGGTCGGTGTCGGACAGGGATGCGGTGATGACCGGGATCGGGCTGCGATAGCCCTGGACCGGAGGTCCGGCCGCGGCCTCGCCCCCACCTTGGTAGTTCGGGATGTAAGCGACGGTGCCCGCGGCGGTCGGCGCGTTCGCGCTGCATGCCGCAAGCGACATGGCAGCGGCCCCGAGGAGGATCGTCGTGAGCACCGAGCGTGGTCGGCGCACGGCTGTCATCGTGCTAGCCACCGCTCGGCGTGCGCCAGTCCGGACGGCTCGGCGCCGTCGGCTCCCACGACCGGATGTACGTGACCAGCGCCGCGATCTCTTGGTCGGTGAGCGGACCACCGTAGTCGGCCAGCCATGCGGGCATCGCGGTTCCGGGTATGCCGCCTCGGATGATGTTCGTCATCTGCGCGTCGGTGACGCTCGTCAGGAACTGCTGGGAGTTGAGCGCCGGCGCGCTGATGCCCTGGCCCATCTTCCCGTGACACTCGGCGCAGTTGAGCGCCCACAGTTGCGTTCCGGTTGCGATCTGCGCCTGCTGCTGCAGTGCCGTCGCGTTCGCTCGACGTGAGCTCTCCGTGAGCTTGTACAAGGGGAACGACAGCACGAGGACCAACATCAGCCAGATGCCGGCCTGTTGCCAACGTCGCGTCGAGCGCACGAGCGCGGGATCGTCCCGGATCGCCTCGGTCACGCGGCACCTCCAGCCGAGCAGGACGGTCCGTTCGCGGTGCTGGGCCCAGTCAGGACGCCGTGCGGGGGTCCCTCGATCACCGACGAGGTGTCGACCAGCACGTGGCCTTCGGGGCTGATCGAGATCTGGAACCGGTCCATCCCGCGCGGAGCGGGTCCAGCGATGTATTCGCCGATCAGGTTGTAGACGCTGCCGTGACACGGGCACTCGAACCGTCCGGAGCTCCCGCAGAACGGGACGCGACACCCAAGGTGCGGGCACTTCTGGTAGAGCGCGCGGAGACCGCCCTGGTACTGGGTGACGTAGAAACGGCCGCCTAGGAAGTACGTCACCGTGCCCTCGGTCTTGTAGTCGTCGACGGAGCCGGCGTCGACGATCGCGCCGAACCCCTCCGCCGGACGCGGGTTCAAGATGTCGTAGCTGGTCCACAGGCCTTCAGCGATCAGCACGACCCCGAGTGCCTTCCAGGTGCCGTTGAGGAAACGGCGGCGATCGACACCGCGGCCCGGGTCGTCGGCGGGCGGCGCGTTGGTGATGTTCGGTTCGCTCATGGCTACGGCTCCGCGTACATGTGCTGCCAGGGCCAGACCCACGACCACGCGGGGCCTCGGAAGAACGTGCCGATCACCGTGAGCACGAGCGCCGTCACCGCGATCACGGTGAACACGACGACCACGTACTTCCGGTCGCGGACCCGCCATCCCTTGCCGCGGTCGATGTAGGGCAGTGCGACCAACCACAGGAGCGCGGCGCCCGGGATCAGGACGCCCGCGACCATCGGTGTGAAATGCGAGAGCAGCTCCTGCAGCCCCGCGAAGTACCACGGAGCCTTGGCCACCTCGGGGGTCTGGTTCGGGTTCGCGATGTCCTTCAGTGGCGCGTTGAAGAGGATCGCGAGCACGAACACGACCGCGATCGTTCCGGCTGCCACGGCGACGTGACGGATCAACAGGTGCGGCCAGGTGAACACGCCATCGTCCGGTTCCTGACGGTCGCGCTGCTGCACCTCTTGTGGCACGACCCCGAGGAGTCGGAAGCGAGGCTCCTCTTCAGGCTTCGGCATCGGCCATCTCCTTGACCGGTTCGTCCTCGGGCTCCGGCCGGCGATCGCTCACCGCGAAGCCGTCCTTGCGGACGCGCCAGATGTGGATCGACAGGATCACCGTTATCAGGGCCGGGATGAAGTAGATGTGCAACACGTAGAACCGGAGCAGCGCGGCACTGCCCACCTCCGTTCCGCCCAGCATCAGGTTCCTCGAGTGGGTCCCGAACAGTGGCACGTAGCCGGCGATGTTCGTACCGACGGTGATCGCCCAGTAGGCGAGCTGATCCCACGGCAGCAGGTATCCGGTGAAGGACATCAACAGGGTGAGGACGAGCAGCCCAACCCCGATCACCCAGTTGAACTGTCGCGGCGGGCGGTAGGCGCCTGAGTAGAACACCCTCAGCAGGTGCAGGATGACGATGACGACCATCAGGTGGGCCGACCAGCGGTGGACGTTCCGCACGAACTGCCCGAACGCAACGCTCGTCGACAGCGTGTGCATGTCGAAGTACGCGTCGGGGACCGTCGGCCGGTAGAAGAACATCAGGTACGTCCCCGAGATGAACAGGATCCCGTAGAGGACCGCCGCGATGAACCCGAGCCGGAGCGTGGTGCGCGTCCGGATGATCTCGCGCGGCACCTTGACGGGATAGATGTGCAGGAAGAAGTTCTGAAAGGACGTCATCGCGCGGCCGCGCGGCGTATCCGGCTTCGGGTGGCGCACCACCGATCGATAGACCTCGCTGTTCCGGTACACCTCGCCCGGGTGGAGGATCGAGCGGTACCAGCCCGCGCCCCGCACCTTCCGTCCGTTCGATCCCATGGGCCGGCTCCTCAGCCCGCCACCGGCTGGAGGGCGATCGGCGCCGTCGACGCCTCGGACCAGCTGTCCATGAACAGGGCGTGCGTGGGGCAGCGGTCGACACAGAGCCCGCATCGGATACAGAGCTCTTCCTGCAGCACGAGCACGCTGGAGGGTCGCTGGGGGACCAGATCCTCGATGTCGTCGGCGGAAAGGATCCGTATGCACTTCTCGGGGCAGATGTCGACGCACGCCCCGCAGAGGATGCACAGGGAGGGCTCGAGCGTGATGTTGAGGAAGCACTGCAGGCAGCGGCCGGCTTCGAGACGAGCCTCTTCCTCCGAGTAACCGAGTTC
>VAXZ01000164.1 GCA_005885035.1 Actinomycetota bacterium | reverse complement strand
GGTGACGACGACGTCGGGCACGTGTTCGCCGGCGGCGGCCATCAGGCTGGGCGCGTCCTGAGCCACCCCAACGACCTCGATGTCTTCGTAGGAATCGAGCAGGGCGCGGACACCCTCCCGGACGAGCACGTTGTCCTCGCCGAGCACCACCCGGATCGTCATGCCGCCGCCAACCCCCCGTGTACGATGCGCGCGTGTTGCGCGTGGTCTTCGCGGAGGATAACTATCTGGTCCGGGAGGGGACGGTCGCGTTGCTCACCGAAGTCGGCGACGTGGACGTCGTCGGGACCGCCGCGTCCTTCGACGAGCTTCTCGCGTCCGTTGAGGAGCTCGCGCCGGATGCCGTCCTGACCGACATCCGGATGCCTCCATCGGGAACCGACGAAGGCATCCGGGCCGCCAAGCAGATCCGCGCCACCCACGCGGACATCGGCGTCGTCGTCCTCTCGCAGTTCGCCGACGAGGAGTACGCCTACGACCTCCTCAAGGACGGTGCCGCGGGGCTCGGGTACCTCCTGAAAGAGCGGGTCGCCGACGTCCACGAGGTGACTCGTGCGCTCAACGAGGTCGCCAAGGGCGGCTCGGTCCTCGACCCCAAGGTGGTGGAGGCGCTGGTCGCCGCGAAGGACCGGATGGCCCATTCGCCGCTCGGGGAGCTGACCGAGCGCGAGCGGGAGGTCCTGTCGCACATGGCTCAGGGCCAGAACAACGCGGCGATCGCGAAGGAGCTCTTCCTCACCGAACGAGCGGTCGAGAAGCACATCAACTCGATGTTCCACAAGCTCGGCCTCACGGAGGAGACGGACGTGCACCGTCGCGTCATGGCGGTGCTCGCATTCCTCCGCGAGACCGAGCACGCCTAGCTTCTTCCCTGTGCGCGCCTCGTGTCCACGATGAACACGCCGCACGGCGAGTGCCGGAGCACCAGGTTGGGGATGCTGTCTCGGACGCGCCACCACGACCCGTGCGTCCCCCGGTTCCCGACCACGATCGTGTCGGCATTGAGCTCTTGAGCGACGGCCACGATCCGCTCGGCCGCCTCACCACGCTCGATACGCGTGCTCGTCGGCAGACCGGGGAACCGCTCGGCCACGTGCGCCAGGTAGCGGTCGGGGTCCGCCGCCTTGCCGGGGTCCACGACCGAACGGAGATACCAAGATCGTCGTCATCGCTGTGCCTCCTCATCCGTTCTGCGCTGACAACGCTAGGCAGTCGCCGCCAGGGATCCGAACCGGCGACCATGTGGATCCGGCCGTGGTGCCAGCACCCGACCGGCGGTAGGGTTCCCGCCCGCGAACCAGCAGGTCTGACCCCCTTTTCGGCGGTTCGCCGGGGTGCAAGCATCGACGTCATGGATCGAGCGAGACGAGCGGAACCAGCCGGTGGCGCGCGGCCGGCGGTCTGGCTGCTGCTCGGCCTCGGCGGGGGACTCTTCGTCGTCGCGATGGTCCTCGCGTCGTTGAACCACACGTTCACCGGTGACCCGTTCACGCTCCTCAGCGTCGCGTTCCTGGGAACGTACGCAGGCGTCGGGGCAGTGCTCGTCTGGCGGGTACCGAAGAACCCGATCGGCTGGCTGTTCCTCGCCGCCGGTCTCGGCGTGCTCTGGGGCGGGGCATCGGAGGAGTATGCGAAGTACACCCTCGAGACGAACCCGGGTTCACTCCTGTTCGGCACCGCCGCTGCCTGGATGAACAACTGGTCCTTCCTCGTGGCGGGCGTGGTCCCTTTGATCTTGCTGCTGTTCCCGACGGGGCGGCTCCCGTCACGCGCCTGGCGCTGGTTCCCAGGCGCACTGATCACGTGCTTGGTGCTTCTGATGCTCGCGGTGATGTTCCGACCAGGCGTCATCGACGTGACGCCAACGACCCAGCCGGCGAATCCGCTCGAGCTTCGGTGGCTCGCCGCGATCTCGGCGCTGACGGGCGTGTTCCTTGTACTCACGCTCGTGACGAGCATCGGTCTCAAGAGCGGTCAGTCGACCCCGGCGAACGACTTCTCGTTCCTGCTCTTCTTCGTCTGTCTCGGGATCGGGATCCCCGCCGCGTGCGCCGTCGCGATCCTCAAGTACCACCTCTACGACCTCGACATCGTCCTCAAGCGAACGGTGGTCTTCACCATCGTGGCGGCGTTCATAACCCTGCTGTATCTCGGGGCGCTGGCCCTCGCGGCGATCACGAGCATCGGGGCCATCGCGGGGGCCGTGATCTTCGTCCTCACGTTCAATCCCGTCCGTCGGGGGGCCAAGGCGCTCGCCGACCGGGTCGTGTACGGGAAGCGCGCGACCCCTTTCGAGGTCCTCTCCGAGTTCTCGACCAACCTCGGAGAGACGTACTCGATCGACGACGTCCTTCCACGGATGACCCAACTGCTCACCGCGAGCACCGGCGCGGATGGCGTGCGTGTCTGGCTGCGTCGTGATCGTTCGCTCATCGACATCGCGCGATGGCCCGCGGACACACCGCCGGCGCCGGTCGTCGAGCTGGTGGATGATGCCATGCCCGTCTACGGGCCCGCGATCTCGGCCTTCCCGGTGTCGCATCAGGGGGAGCTGCTCGGGGCGATCACCCTCAGCATGGTTCCCAGCGATCCGATGGACCCCTCGAAGGAGCGACTGGTGGTCGGGCTCGCCTCGCAAGCGGGCCTGGCGCTGCAGAACGTCCGCCTGGTCGACGACCTTCGCGCGTCCCGCAGACGGATCGTCGCAGCGCAGGACGAGCGGGCGAAGAAGCTCGAGCGCAACATCCATGACGGAGCGCAGCAGCAGCTGGTGGCGCTCGCCGTGAAGCTGCGGCTCCTCGAGCAACAGATCGAACGGGATCCGGCGGAGGCACGAGCGATGGCCTCCGCCTTGCAGGGGACAGCGA
>VAXZ01000042.1 GCA_005885035.1 Actinomycetota bacterium | reverse complement strand
GCGCGCCACTTGCCCGTCAAGAGAGGAGAGAGGTCGATGGCTCCACGTCATGACGTGCAGGCCGAACCCGACCTGGTTCGGGAGCAGGGCGCCTTCGTGGTGCACCGCATCGGACCTGAGACTTACAGCGTGGTCCTCGAGATCGAAGGCAAAGCCGTCATGCTGGCCGCCGACTACTTCAGCGGCCCCGAGGCGGTGGAGACCGCGATCCTCTGGCTGAAGCGGCACGCCACAAACGCCAAGGTCATCTGGCGAGACTAGTTCCGCTGGACGGGCGGCCGGTTCCCGGGGCCGTATCGTCCGCTCCTCGTTCCAGTCGGAATCCGAAGCTCCGAACGGGCGCGATCATGTCCGGCGCCGCCACCGCTCGGAGCTTGGCTCGGAGCCGCTGGATCAGCGATCTGATCGAGTAGATGTCGATCGGGATGTTCGTGCCCTCGGCCCATCCGAGCCGCCGGATCTCCTCGAAGCTGAACGCGCGTCCCCTCCCGTGGACCAAACCCGCGAGCACCCGGAACTCGCGATCGCTCAGGGTGAGCGGCACGCCTCGGTAGCTGATCCGTCGCGCGTCCATCTCCACGACGATCCCCGATGCCGCGGCCGGAGGCTCCATCGGCACTTCACCGAGCTCCTGCTCGTGCTGCCACCGGCGGAGCGTCGTCGGGTCCGGCGACACGACGACGATGAGCCCGAGATCGAGGAACTCGGGGATGCGCTCCAGGTCGTCGATCCCCACGAGATAGATCGTCGGTACCACTCACCCTTGATTGCCATGGTGGAGTCATCCGGTTCCGATGTCGCCTCGATCGACGGATGACGATCACGAACCGACGACGAACCGACGACGTTCTGCCCTTCCATCGGATGCGTATCCCTCTCTACGGTCACCGCGATCGGTGGAAGGGGAGGATCCAGATGTCCAAGTCGAACGCCGTCCTACTCGTCACCCTGTTCGCTGCCGCGGCTCTGATCATGAGCGTCGTTCCTGCCGCAGCCGCATCGAGCAACTGCGCGGTCCTGCTGGTCCCCGGTTCGGTCGACCCGTCCGGAGCGATCCTGGCGACGGAGGTTGACCTCGGTTGCTATCCGACGTATGCGGAAGCACTAGCCGCAGGGTCCGGGGGTGCGATCGACGTTCCGGCGCTGACGACGCCCGCCTCACTGACCGATACCGTCCTCGCGGCCGACACGATCGCTATCGCGGCCGCCGACGTCCTGATCGGGACCGAGTTCACTGGCATCGGCTACGGTGGCTCGTCGAAGAGCTACTTCGCGTCGGCGACATGCTCCACGGGGGTAGTGTGGGGCGTCGCGGATGTCGGCGCCTCATGGGACAACCAGTTCAGCTCAGGGAAGGGCTTCGGAGGATGCGACACGAACAAGAAGTTCGAGAACACGAACTTCGGAGGCTCCGTGCTCACATGCACGCCGAGCTGCACGAACTACGGAACGTTGTCGAACCAGGTGTCTTCACTGCGCTGGAAACCCTGAGGGGTCGTGCCCGGCGCTGACGCGACCGACGCCGAGCTGATCCGTCACTCCCTCGAGGACCCCGAGGAGTTCCGGGAGATCTTCGAACGGCACTATGAGTCGGTCCGCCGATTCGCCCAGCGGGTCGTGGGTCGTGATGCGGGCGAGGAGATCGCGGCACAGACCTTCTTGATCGCGTTCCAGCGACGGTCCACCTATGACGTCGGGTACCCATCCGCGAGGTCCTGGCTCTTCGGGATCGCCTACAACGTGGTCCGGCATCAGCTGCGTGCCGCGCGAAGCGAGCACGACCTGCTCGCCCGACTTCCGAAGGAGCCCGACGCGACCGATCCGATCGCGGTCGAGACCCTCGACGCTGCCCGCCTCGCGCCGATCCTGCGCCAGGCGCTCTCCGAGCTTCGGGAGGAGCAGCGCAGCCCCTTCGTGTTGGTCGCCCTCGGAGAGCTCACCTACCGGGAGACCGCCGACGTCCTCGCTATCCCGGTCGGGAGCGTTCGCTCGAGGATCCATCGGGCCCGGGCGACGCTTCGGGAACTGCTCACCGTTGTGCGGGAAACACCTGATGGAGGCGACGCAGAGATCGCCCCAGGCACGGACGTGACCACCACAGAGGACCCCGACCGCCATGGATGAGTTCGAGAGGATCCGCGAAGCGCTCGGCGCGCCCGAGGCGGACGACGCCGCGAAGGCGCGCGCATGGGCGCGCATCCAACGCGAGATCACCATGGAACAGCCATCCCCCACGGGGGCGGCGCCTGCGCCTGTCTCCGAGCGCGGCCGGCGTCCACCTCTTCGTCGCCGTCACGCGGTCCTGCTCGGCATCGCGGCGGCGATCGCGTTCATCGCCATCGTCCTGCAGGTCGTCCTTCCGAGCGGGAGTGGAGGCCCGGCGGTTTCGGCCGCGGCCGAGCTGCGGCGACTCGCAGACCTCGCGGCGACGATTCAACCCGTCGGACCGGGAACGGGATACCTGTACACCGACGTGGAGTCGGAGGGGATCGGGAGCGGGGAGGACGTGACCTCGGGGCTCAGCTGGGACTTCCTCGTGCGGGAGCGGCTCCAGACATGGGTGTCCGCCGATGGCGCCGGTCGCCAGGTGACGACGGTCGACCGGGTCGACTTCGCAGCACCGGCCGATCGAACGAGATGGGTCCAAGCGGGACGGCCGCCGCTTCCAACCTCCGCGGTGGAGCGATATGGACCGGGAGGGCTCCCGATCTACCACGTGGCGTCGCTCCCGTCCGATCCGGAGGAACTGCGCAGGGCGATCCACGCCGGTCACGTCATCGAGGAGCCTCCCGGACCGCTCGGGATCTTCACGGGGATCGGAGACCTCCTCGCGCAGCCGAACACGCCGTCCGACGTTCGACACGGTCTGCTCGAGCTCGCGGCGGAAACCCCCGGGATCACGTTGGATCAGGCCATCACCGATCCGCTCGGGCGTCCGGGTGAGGGCTTCACCTTCCAGGTCGCGCCTTCGATGGAAACCCTGATCATCGATCCCGGGACCGCCAACGTCCTCGCGACGATGCGGGTCGATCCTGAGGGTCGGAGATCCTGGTCAGCGTACGTGCGGGATGCCGCCGTGCCGACGGCCACCACCACTCCGTAGCGCTCGTCCTCAGGCACCCGGCATCGTGATCACGAGTTTGCCCACCGTGTGGTCGTTCGTGAAGTCGGCCAGTGCTTGCGCCGCATCCGCCAGCGGGTACGTGCGCCGGATCGCGGCCTTGAGCGTTCCTTCCTCGATCATGGAAGCCAGCGCGCCGAGGCGGGTGGGGTCGCCGCCGGCGTTGTGCACCTGCACCTCACCGATCTCGGTCGCATCGCCCGCCCCGCCCAGCGCCGAGGCCGCCATTCCACCGGACCGAACGAGGCCCACGAGCACCCCGAACTCCCGGGGATCGCGGTGGACCAGGTCGATGACCGCATCGATCCCATCGGGATAGCGCTCGCGAACGGCACCGATCACGTCGTTCGAATAGTCGACCGTCTCCGCGGCGCCCAACGCCGTCACGACGTCCTCATCGCCGGGCATGACCGAAGCGATCACGTGGGCGCCCCGCGCGGCCGCGAGCTGGATAGCGAACGTCCCGACGCCGCCCGTCGCACCGATGATGAGCGCCGTGGCGCCCTCGGACAGATCGATCGCCGACACCGCGCTCATCGCCGTCGTGCCGGCGACCCCCAGGCTCGCTGCCTGCTGATCGTCGACCGACGCCGGAGTGAGCGCCAGCGCCGGCGCGAGCGGTGTCGAGAGCTCCGCGAACGTCCCGTCGTGCACTTTCCCCTTGGCGCCGATCGTGCCGAAGACTCGGTCGCCCTCGTGGAACCCCTCGACCTCGCCGCCAGCCGCTTCCACGACCCCGGCGACGTCCTGTCCGAGCACCGCAGGGAACTCGTAGGCCATGAAGTCCTTCGCCATCCCCATCGCGACGAACGCGTCGTAGGCGTTGACCGAAGCTGCGTGGACCCGAACAAGTAGCTCGCCCGAGGCTCGCTGCGGTGCAGGAACGTCGATGACCGCGGGTGGGCGGTCGAACCCTTGGAGCGCCAATGCCTTGATGACCGCGTCGTCTCCCATGACGGATCTCCTCCCTCGAACGGGCGCGCGCTGTTCGCCTTCGTTCCGACGTTCGGGGAGCCGCGGCTATTCCAGCGACGGGCGGTTCTTAGTCGAGGCGATCTGCAAGCGCGTCGGCCTCGAGCCGCATCGCCACGTGCTCCGTGACCAGATCCTCGAGCTCGTCGGTCGGGAGCGGCTTGGCGAAGAGGAATCCCTGGCCCAGGTCGCACTTCATCGCGATGAGCTGCTCCAGTTGGTCGGCCCGCTCGATGCCCTCGGCGACCGGCTTGAGGTTCAGGATGGATGCGAGCTCGATCACGGCCGCGGTGAGCGCGGAGGACTCGCCGCCCTCCGTCACGCCATCGATGAAGGACTTGTCCACCTTCAAGATGTCGACCGGGAACCGGCGGACGTAGTTGAGCGACGAGTACCCCGTGCCGAAGTCGTCGATCGCGAGCTGCACCCCCAGCGTCTTCAGCTCCTTGAGACGCCCGATCGCGAGGTCCATGTCGTGGATCATCACCGACTCGGTGATCTCGAGGACGAGCTTGCCGGGGTCAAGCCCGCTGGCTGTGAGTGCCTCCCGCACCTCATCGACGATCTCTGGCCGAGCGATCTGCCGCGCGGAGAGGTTGACCGCCATATGGAGGTCGAGCGCGGCGAAGGTCTCCGCCAAACGGGCGGCGTACTTGCATGCCTCCATCAGGACCCAGCGTCCGATCGGGACGATCAGGCCGGTCTCCTCGGCGAGCGGGATGAAATCGAGCGGTGGGATGATCCCCTTCTCTGGGTCGAACCAGCGGATCAGCGCTTCGACGCCGGTGATCTTCCCGGTCGGAAGCTCGATCACGGGCTGGTAGAAGAGCCGGAACTCGTCGTGGTCGATCGCGCGCTGCATCGCGGCCCGCAGCTCGAGGCGGCGGAGGGCGGTGTCGTGCATCGCCGGTTCGAAGAGCTGATACCGGGCCTTTCCACCCTCCTTGGCCATGTACATCGCCACGTCCGCGTTCCGCAGGAGCTCGTCGGCGCTCCCCACGGGCGACTGGGGATCGGCGACCGAGATCCCGATGCTCGCGCGGGCGTACACCTCGGTCCCGTCGAGGTCGAAGGGCTCCTCCAACGTCTCGAGGATCCGGCCCGCCACGTCTGCGGCCGTCATGCCTTCGTCGCCGCCGTCTTCCAACAACACCGCGAACTCGTCGCCGCCGAGGCGCGCCGCGGTGTCGGCAGTCCGGAGGCGCCCGACCAGACGTCCAGCGAGCGCAACCAGGAGCTGGTCGCCGGCGGCGTGGCCGAGGGAGTCGTTGATCGTCTTGAAGTCGTCGAGGTCCATGAACAGGACGGCAACGGGGTTCCCGTCGCGGGTCTGGCGTACCAGCGCGTGGCTCACACGATCCTGGAAGAGGGCGCGGTTCGCGAGGCCCGTGATCTGGTCGTGGAAGGCCTGATGGGAGAGCTGCTCCTCGAACTGTTTCCGCTCGGAGATGTCGCGGGTGTTCAGCACGATGCCCTTCACGTTGGGGTCCTTCAACAGGTTCGTGCGGAGCGTCTCCACGAAGAGATCGGTCCCGTCCCGGTGTCGCACGCGGTACTCCGTCAGTCCGACGTGGCCCTCGCCTTCCGCCATCGCGGTCAGGAAGGACAGTGCCCGCGTGCGATCGTCCGGCGCGATCAGCTCGGCGAACCGGCGACCCTCGAGCTCCTCCGGTTCGAACCCGAGCACACGATGCGCGGATGGGCTGGCGTAGCGGATCGTCGTGTCGGGCTCCGTCACCATGACGACGTCCGACGAGTTCTTCACGAGGGACGCGAAGCGCATCTGGCTCTGCTGGATCAGCAGGTCCTCGGTCAGGGCGGCACTCCAAGGGCGCCACGAAGAGCGACCGGTGCGCTTCCGGCAGCTCGAGCATGTCCGCGATGTCATCGCGCAACGTCACCTGATACGCGTGGCGTCCTTGGAGGCGTTCCCGCTTCCATGCGTCGAACTCCGACAGTCGCACGGACGTTCCGATCGCCCGATCGTCGCTACCAGGTGCCGCGACGACCACCAGTTCGCCGGGAACCTCTTGCTGTTCGAAGATCCTGACGGAGACGTCGTCTCCGGTCAGCGCGAGGACGGCGCGCCCCGCCGCCGCGTGGATGCTGTCCCGGTTTGTCGCCGTGACCAGATCCATCCCGGCTTCGCGCAGCGCCTGCTCGTGCCGGACGTACTGCTGCTGCCGCTGCATCAGTCCCCACATCCGGATCACGACGAGGATGAACAGCAAGACCGTGGCGGCGATCAGGATCGGGAGGTCGGTGCTCTCGCCCTTCGCGCCCTCGTACGCGATGAGCACGGGAGCCATGAGGGAAGCACCAGCGAGCACGAGCAGGCGCCCGCGGGTGAGCTTCGTTTCCACGTCGTCGACCGGTTCGGACAGCTCTCGCATCGACGGGTGGAGCGCGGCGGCGCCGAAGAGCACGTAGAAGGCGATCCAACCGGCCTCGAGGTAGCCGCTTCCGGGCTGATAGCCCGCGTCGGTATAGAGGTTCATCCACGCGTAGAAAGCGTCGGTGATGAACAAGGCGACGATCGCGGTGATGATGAGTCGGAACGCCCAGGGCTTGCGACCCGCGCCGACGGCCGATCGGAGGGCGGTGCCCAGGAGCAGCAGGTCCGCGAGTGGGTACGCCATCGAGGTGAGCTTCAGCGATAGCGGGACGTCCTGTTGATACGCCTGCGGCGAGATCAGGATCACCCACGAGACCACGCCGATGCCGATCGACAGCATCAGTGCATCCACGAAGCTTGAACGGTCACGGCTGGGATCGCGGGCGTGGATCAGTAGCAGGATGCCAGCGACCATGAAGACGTACACCGCGAGGTAGAACCCGTCGGCCCAGCCCGGGAAGGGGGTCAGACCGTCGGCATCGAACGGGAAGAGCGACGGCGCGATCGAATGGAACTTGTCGTAGTTGTAGGAGACGATGTCGCCCAAGATGAACGTGAACATCCCCAGCGAGAACATGACCCACGGCAGCCGCTTCTCGGGCCGCCAGATCCTGAGGGCCACCACGATCATCACGGGTGAAGAGAGCCCGATGACGTTGATCACGTAGCTGACGTGTCCCGTGGCGAAATACCCCAGCGTCGCAACCGAAGCGATCGCCACGTAGACGAGCCAGAGCCTGTTCCTCATAACCCTATCTATCGGCCGCCGCCGACCCAGGATGAGTGCTTTTTGGGGAACCGGCCGATGTACCTAGTTTCGGGTAGTCCCCTGCTCATCGATCGGGCGGCTCACGCCGTGGCCGGGTGGAGCTGTTCGAGCTGGAACCGCTCCTTCAACGAGGTCAGGACCGCGATGAGCTCCTCGATCTCGTCGTCCCCGTTGGCCGCGGTGACCTGGATCCGGAATCCCACTTCGCTCTTGGGCGCCAGCGGGTAGGCGGCCATCGTCACATAGATCCCATGCTCGAACAGGTATCGGCCGACGTCGTCGATCTCCTCGTGGTTGGCGAGCGGGATCTCGATGATCGGATGTCCCGACGTGTTGGGCGTATGGATACCGAGGGTGCGCATGGCGTCGAGCACGCGTGCTGTCTTCCGCCACACATCCAGGCGCACGAGGTCTCCCCGTCTCCGGTTCACCTCGAGCCCGGCGAGCACGGTCGCGAGCGATGCGACCGGCGACGGACCCGAGTACAGGTAGGGAGGGGCGAGCACCTTCAGGGCGTCCTTCAACGGCGTGGTGAGCGACATGAACGCGAGCAGGGAGGAGTACGACTTCGAGAAGCCGGCGACCAGCACCGCGTCCTCATACGACACGCCGAGGTGACGGAACACGCTGTTGCCCGAGGTGCCGTAGTCGCAGAGCTCCTCGGGCGAGCGCTCGCCGATCAGGCCGAAGCCGTGCGCGTCGTCCACGTACAGCAGGCAATGGTGTTCCGTCGCCAGGCGGGAGAACGCGGCCAGGTCGGGAGCGTTGCCGGTCATCGAATTGACACCGTCCATCGCGATCAC
>VAXZ01000041.1:6095-12876 GCA_005885035.1 Actinomycetota bacterium | reverse complement strand
GGGCGCGGGCGCGCGCCCTCGCCAGGCGCTCGCGGTCGCGACCGCGGTCGCCTCGATGCATTCGGCCTCCGTGATCGCGATCGGCCTCGCCGTCGTCGGGCTCCAGCAGACGTTCCGCCCCGAGGTGCTCTATCCGTGGCTCGGCACCCTTTCCGGTCTCGCCGCGGTTGCGCTCGGCGGGTACCTCGTGTGGACCCGATCGATGGTATGGCGTCACGGACGCCTCCATGCCCACGGTCACGAACATGCTCACGGACACGACCACAGCGATCACGTCGTCGTGCTGCAGCAGGACGGCCGGCTGTCGAGGAAGGGGATCCTCACCCTTGCGTTCGCAGGCGGGATCCTTCCGGCCCCGAGCGCGCTGCTGGCGATGTTGGCCGCGATCCAGGCGCACCGGGTCGTCTACGGCCTTGCGCTCGTAGCGGCGTTCAGCTTCGGGTTGGCCTGCGCGTTGCTGGGGGTTGGGATCGGCGCCCTTCGCGCGCGCGACGCGATCGTCCGCAGAGCGTCCGATCGCGCCGCCCTGGCACTTCCGATCATCTCTGCGGTCGCGATCGTGATCGCCGGCCTGGTCATCGCCGGCCGAGCTGCGTCGGCGCTCTGACCCGGTGCCTCAGCCGGTTTCCGGCCAGGCCGGGTCGCCTGGTTCCGACGGTTCTGAGCCTGCGGGCTCCACGGTCACCAGCAGGTGATCGAAGGTGGAAGGGTCGATCGCGAGCCGGACCAGCACCGTCCCATCCGGGTAGGGGAGGAAATCACGCAGGTGTGTGGCGTGACCCCCCGACACCGCCCAGAGGCGGTACACGAGGCCGGGTGCCGGGAACGGAACGGTCCTCCCGTAGACGTAGAGCTCCTGGACACCCCGCGCGGAGATCTCTTGCGCGTTCCCTCCGAGCGCCTGCTGCTGGGTGGGGTGGTGGAGGGCGAAATCGGCGAGCTCTTGCACGTCGGCCGTCGGGACGTGGCTCGCCTTCCGATCGCCCAGTTGGGCGAATGCCATCCCGCCGACGCCGACCACGAGCACGACGCTCGCGGCCGCCGCGACCAGGCGTCCCGCGGTCCAGCGGATACCTCGTCGCCCACGCGGATCCATCTCACGATGCATCCTCGGGAGGAGGGGATCGGGAGGCGTGACCGGTTCGGCATCCAACGCGAGCTCGCCGGCGACCGCCTGGAACGCGTCGAGCATCATCCGGCACTCCGAGCAGCCGGGGACATGCTCGGCGAGCAGGCGGTCGGCTTCGGCGGCATCCCCGCCCGACAGGCTCTGGAGCGCGTAGCCGGCCAGGAGCTCCTGCGTCTCGGCGTGGCGGTCGATCACCCGGTCTCCTCCAACATCGCGCGGAGCTTCCGCATCGCCGCGAACGTCCTGGTCTTCACGGTCCCGAGTGGGATCCCCAGCTCCTCGGCGATCTGCACCTGGGTCTTTCCGCCGAAGTACGCCATCTCGAGCACCTGTCGCTGTTCGGGGGGGAGGCCTGCAAGAGCCTCTCGGACCTCCTTGCGCTGCACGCCGAGGAAGGACTCCTCGGCGATGGCATCCGCATGGTCTTCGCCGACCACCGGTTCGAGGTTCGCCGCCCGTTCGGATCTCGCACGCAGCCTGGACTCGCGTCTGACCAGGTCGACAGCCCGGTGGTGGACCAGCGCCAGGAAGAACGCTCGGAAGGATCCCCGAGCCGGGTCGTAGGCCTCGGGCGTTCGCCAGAGCGCCATGAAGGCATCGTGGACGACGTCCTGGGCCAGGATCTGCTGTCCCGTCACGCGGTACGCGAGCCCGTAGGCCGATCCGGCGTATCGACGGTAGAGCTCGTCGAACGCGCCGCGGTCGCCGGAGGAGAGTCGCCGATGGAGCTCGAGATCCTCGCGGTCGCCGTCGCGCACGGTCCGTATCCTCCCAGCCGATGCGAAGCGTCGTCCTCTACACGCGCAAGGGTTGTCACCTGTGCGACGAAGCGCGGAGCGCGATCCTGTCCGTCCTCGCCCGCGAGCCCTTCGCCTTCGATGAGGTGGACATCGACACGGACGACGACCTGGTGCGCGACTACAGCATCAGGATCCCCGTCGTGACCGTGGACGGTGAGGAGCGGTTCGAGATCGCCGTCGACGAGAACGAGCTGGAGGGACTGGTCCGGATACGCTAGGTGTCATGGCCGAGCGAGGCGGTTCCCGGTGACCACCCGCCCCGTCCCCGACGCCACCGTGTCCCGCCTCCCGCTCTACCTGCGGGTGCTGGTGGAGCTCGCCGATCAGGGTGAGGCGACGGTGTCCTCGGACGTCCTGGCCGACGCAGCCGGGGTGTCCAGCGCGAACGTCCGCAAAGATCTCTCCCACCTGGGGTCGTACGGGACGCGTGGTATCGGCTACGACGTTGCCCACCTGATCCACGAGATCCGACAGGCCCTCGGGCTGACGCAGCACTGGTCGATCCTCATAGCCGGTGTCGGCAACCTGGGGCAGGCGCTCGCACGCTACAAGGGGTTCGCCGAACGGGGGTTCCGCGTGGCGGCGCTGATCGATGTGGATCCCGCGAAGGTCGGCTCTCGCATCGACGGCATGGAGGTGCGGCATCTCGACGAGTTGCCGAAGCTGGTGCGCGCCGAGCGGGTCGCGATCGGCGTGATCGCCACCCCCGCGACGGATGCACAGGACGTCGCGGACCGGATGGTGCAGGCGGGGCTCCGCTCGATCTTGAACTTCGCGCCGGCGATGCTCACGGTTCCCGAAGGCGTCACGATCCGCAAGGTCGACCTCGCGATCGAGCTGCAGATCCTGTCCTACTACGAGCAGCGCGACGCTCTCCGCGAGCTCAAAGGGACGATCGGCAAGCCACGCGGCGTTATCGCGGGATCGTGATCCAGATCACGATCGCCACGACCACCAGCATGACCACCAGGATCATGAACTGGATGGCGCCCTGATCCAGGAGGGGCGTGTGGATCCCGAGCATCGGCCCTCCCTCCTCCTACGCCGGTCCGTACCACGGAGGAGCGCTCCCTCCGGTGAGGAACGCCTTCCGGGAACGCTCGGCGCGATCGAGCAACGGCAGATGGATCGCGAACAGCAAGATCGAGCCGACGAGGAACATCAGCGAGTAGCGGGGGACGCTCCCGGTGTTGTACTTCATCGACAGCACGGTCTCGGGGCCACCCCCGATGAAGTGTGCTTGCACCACGGCGATCGGGGTGCCGTTCGCCGCCTTGGCGAACTCGAGCGAATCGACCCCGAACTGCGTCGTCTGGATCGCATCCAGCGCGTCCGGGGTGCGGCCCAACGTGGCGTTCGCCTGATTGGCGAGGAAGCTCGTGGCGGCGCCCTGGACCGATTGGATGTCGGCCGCTTGCGTCACCTGGTTCGGTTGGCTCCACGTCGGTGGGTTCGGGTACTGGGCGTATTCCGGATAGATGTCTCCCGAAGGAGCGATGCCGGCGCCGACCACCTGCCACGCCGCCTCGGACCCACGGGGACCCAGGTTGGTCTTCGTGTCGGGGCCTTGCGACCAGAACCCGAACATCCAGATCGACGATTGGATGATCATCCAGCCGGAGAAGGCGACGATCAGCACGAGGTACCCCATCCAGCGCCCGAATACCGCGGCGAGCAGGACGTAGACGCTGCCGATGAACAGGGTGAAGCCGGCGAGCACCACCCCGCCACCCTTGAACATGGTCCCGCATGCGACGTTGAACCCGAGGCAGGTGTCGGCCACCATCAGGGCTTCTCCGTGACGACGTTGTTCTTCTGGGCGAGCGCCATAGCCTTGGCTTGCGCGTCCGGGTTCGTACAGATGTTGAGGTCGTTGGGGATCGCTTGGGAGCTGATGCTGATCAGGTAGGTGACGATGTCGTTGATCTGCTGGTCGTCGAGTGCCCCCGCGTAGCGGATGCTCCACGAGGGCATATCACCGCGTCCCTGCTGGATCACCTGATAGATGTCGTTCACGCTGACGATCGTCGGATGTCCTCCGGTCGGGTCGAGGATGCCTTCGCAGATCGTGGTCAGGTTCGGTGGATACCCGTAGCCGGGCGTACCGGTCGTCGGGTCGGTGTACGGGATCACACCGCCCTTGAGCTCGTTGCCATGACAGCGCGTGCAGCCGACCCCGAGCTGGTTGTCCGCCGAGTACGGCAGCACCGCCTGGGTCCCGCGTTCGAGGGCGAGCGTGCGGAGCTCGTTCTCCTGACTCAGGTTCCGCGACGGCTCGAAGAGCCACTGCAAGGGGAACCAGATCACGAAGAACGTCATCAGCACCACGCCCCAGCCCTGCAGCCGGTTGAGCAACGGGGTCTCAAGCGCCCCGTCGGCGGGCCCGGGCCGGAGCGCGTTCGGAACCTCGGCCTTCCTACCGCGGGCCCGGTTCCGAAGGACGAACGCGGCGATCGAAAGGGCGATCGCCAGGGCGCCGAGCGTCACCAGGATGATCCCGGTGGTGTTCGTCGCGGCCAGCATCCTTCGCCTCCTCAGCCCGGCGCGACGCAGAAGGGGCCTTGCGCGGGCTCGTTGATCGTGTTCGTTCCGCGCGGCGGCCCGAGGATGACTCCGGACGTGTCGACGATCACCTGATCGCCCTCGATCGTGAGCATGAACCGGTCCATCCCGCGTGGCGCGGGGCCCAGCTGATACTCACCGGCGTCGTTGTACTTCGAGCCGTGACAGGGGCATTCGAACCACTGGGACTGCTGGCAGAACGGCACGCGGCATCCCAGATGCACGCAGCGCTGGTACAGCGGCATGATGCCCTGCGCGGTCACCTGGAGCCCCGGATAGTTCGCCTGGCCGGATCCCGGCGTGCCGCTCCACTCGACGACGTAGAAGCGGCCCTGCCCGACGTAGTACGGCTGCTTGTTGCCCTCGATGAACGACTTGATGTCGCTCACCGAGCCCGCGGGGATCTTGGATCCGAACCCACCACGCAGGTTGGGCCACAGGAACCCGACCGTTCCGAACCCGAACTCGGCGGAGAAGAGCAGCACCGAGGAGATCAGCGCGCGACGCTGGAAGTCACGGCGAGACACGACAGGGACGGGCTTGGCCGCCGGTTCGGCTTGCCGACCCGCCTGCCTGCTGGCGCGGAGCAACGACAGGCTGAAGAACAGGGCGAACAGGATGATGCCGACGAGCACGAGGATGACGGCGACGGTGGCGGTGGACAGCCCGAGCGCGGTCACAGCTCGAAGAACACCCCCTGCGCCCACGGCCAGATCCAGTTGTAGCCCTCACCTCGGAAGAAGGACCCGATGATCGTGAGGACGGCTCCGAACATGAACAGGACGGTGAACAGGGTGATCGCGATCTTGCGGTCGCCGGGCAGGACGCTCGGGTTCCTGTCGACGTAGGGGACGGCCGCGAGCCCGACGAGGATGAACGTCGGGATCGAGATCCCGGCGACCATGGGGTGGAAGTAGCGGAGCAGCTCCTGCAGCCCCAGGAAGTACCACGGAGCCTTCGAGGTTGACGCGGTCGCCCTGCTGACGCTCGACCCGCTGGATCCCTTCAGGCGGCACGAGGGCGAGCAGCCGGTGCTTCTCCGGGGCGCCCTTCTTCGGGGTTGGGATCCCGCCTGTCGGCAGCGGCGCATCGCGCCGCGGCACGGTGGCGGGTGCGGCCGCGACGGCGGTCGCCGTCGCGGCAGCCGCCGCAGCTGGGGCCGCCGCGGCCGGAGCCGGGGCCGCGGCAACTGCCGCTGCCGCGGGAGCCGCTGCCGGCGCGCCTGCCGCGGCACCATCACCGCTCGCCGCCGCTGCCGCGCCGGTGGGCCGCGCCGGATGCGCCTCGGGCGCGTCTGGATTCGCGTCGTGGTAGGCGCGGATCGCCTTCGATCGGGCACGCCCCTCGGCGACGCGTCGGTCGGTTCCCCCAGCGAGCTGGGCATCCAGCGTCTGCTGGTACACGCCCATGTCCTTCGGGACTTCCTCCCAGGTCATCCGATGCCTCCCTAGAGCGGCCCCGAGATGCCGCCGTCCTTGCGGATCCGCCAGAAGTGGACCGCGAGGAACAGCACCAGCACGAACGGCAGCGCGAGGACGTGGAGCACGTACCAACGGAGCAACGTGTTGGGGCTCACGATCGCTCCACCGAGCAGCAAGAAGTTGGCTTGCTTCGCGATGAAGGGTGAGTAGCCCGCCAGCGAGGTGCCGACCGTGATAGCCCAGATCGCGAGCTGATCCCACGGGAGCAGGTAGCCAGTGAACGACAGCCCGAGCGTCAGGAACAGAAGGACGACGCCGACCACCCAGTTGAACTCGCGTGGCGGCTTGTACGCGCCGGTGTAGAAGACACGCGCCATGTGCAGCGTCACCGACAGCACCATGAGGTGGGCACCCCATCGGTGCAGGTTGCGGACGAGGTCGCCGAAGAACACCGACGTCCGGATGGACTGCATGTCCCCGTACGCGGTCGCGCCGCCGATGTCTGCCATCGGGCGGTAGAAGAACATCAGGAAGATCCCGGTCAGCGTCAGCAGCACGAACAGGAAGAACGAGATCCCGCCGAGGCAGAACGTGTAGGTCAGCTTGAGCCCGTGACGCTTCACCTTCGTCGGGTGCAGATGCCAGAGGACGTTGTTCATCGTTGCGAGCGCGCGATCCCGGGATGTGTCCTTGTAGCCCTTCCGGTAGATCGAGCCCGGGCGGAACATCGACTTCCAAACCTCAGACTCGCGGAGATCCGGCAGCTTGATCTTCGCCACGCTTCTCCTTCTACCTTCCTCGCGCGATCCTCACGACGGTCATTCCGGGGCCGCCTGCGATGCAGGGACCTCGGCCATCGTGCGTCGCCC
>VAXZ01000041.1:0-6087 GCA_005885035.1 Actinomycetota bacterium | reverse complement strand
CGTCGGCGTCCCGGACGATGTCGGTCGACATCATCCAGATGCAGTTCCAGGGGCACACGTCCTCACAGGCCCGGCAGAGGATGCAGTTGTCGGGGTCGAGCATGAGGTGCTTCGGCGACTTCACGCCCTGCGCGAGCCAGGCGGCGTCGACCGTCTCGACGACGTAGTCATCGTGGATGTCGACCTCGGTCTTCGTGAACGGCATCTGCGCTCCTACCGGTACCCGCCGGACGGTCGGGAGTCTCCGCTGCTGCCGCGGAGCTTGCGACGCCAGTTCTGCATCGCCGCCGAGGCAACGAGGACGGTGACGATGGGACCCGTGGTGAGCCCCATCGCGATCGCGTCGCGGACCTGTTTGTACCCCTCCAGGCTGAGGGGGTTGGTGATGCTGGTTCCGAACGGTTTCTCGAGGAAGGCTTGGAGGTCGGTCGGCCCTGCCCAGCCGATCTTCTGCTCCGCGTAGTACATCCAGAACGACGGCATCACGACCGCCGAGATCAACAGGAAGAACAACAGCGCCATGGAGAAGAGCACGGCGCTCGTCCACGTCCACTCGAAGTTCCGAACGAACGCCTCGATCCGGGATCTGAGGCCTTGCGTGCGCTGCCGGATCGGTGACTTGGTCGCGACGTCGATCTGACTCATGCGCTCGTGCCTTCCGTCCCTCCTGGTCGCGGCGGCGGCATCATAGCAACCCCTCTCGGTCACCCGTGATGCGGCACCTACACTGAACCGCAGCCCCCATGCTCGCCGACACCACACACGCGCTGGCCCGATGGTGGGCCCCCGCACTCGCCTTCGTCGCGGGGATCGTGTCGTTCGCCAGTCCGTGCGTGTTCCCGCTGGTTCCCGGCTACCTGTCGTTCGTGACCGGTGCGTCCGCCGTCGACGGCGGGATGGCGGGTGACGCGGGGCGTCCTCCGGCTGGTCGCCTGCTCCCGATCGTGCTGTTCATCGGCGGGTTCACGCTCGTGTTCGCGCTACTGGGCGCGTTCGCGTCGACGGTACGGTTCTTCAAGGGCTCCGCGGGTCAGACGATCGCGGGACTCGTCGTCATCACCCTGGGCTTGCTGATGATCGGGTACGCCCTGGGGCGCGGTTCGATCGCGTTATACGCCGAGCGCCGGCCCTTCCTGCACAAGGTGCGTCCCGGCGTCGCCGGCGCGTTCCCGCTCGGTATGGCCTTCGCCGCCGGGTGGACGCCCTGCATCGGCCCGGTGCTGAGCGGGATCTTCTTCATCGCGAGCACCCAGAGCACCGCGCGCGGGGTCCTCCTGCTCGTCGTGTACTCGCTCGGGCTCGGCGTTCCGTTCCTCCTGATCGGGCTCGGGGTCCAGTGGCTCTCCGGCACGCTCCGGTGGTTCCGCCGGAACTACCGGGTGATCACCCTGGCCTCGGGGTCGTTGCTCGTGGGGATGGGCATCATGCTCATCACCGGCACCTTCACCCGATACCTGATCGCGCCGCTCCAGCGCTTCGCGCCGGGTCTCTGAATCGCCCGGCTCGCAGTAGCATCCTGTCGCCCCTATGAGTACCTCCGCGCCTCCCCGCTTCAGGCTTCGACAGTCGTTCGCGCTCGTGTGGCGAACCCTCCGGTCGATGCGGACGGCGCTCGTGCTGTTGATCCTGCTGGCCGCCGGTGCTGCGGTCGGCTCGCTCCTCCCGCAGATCCCCAACAGCCCGCAGCGTGTCGCGTCGTATCAGCTGGCGCACCCGTTCTTCGGCTCGCTGTTCCTCCGGGCGGGATTCTTCGACGTCTTCGGGTCCTGGTGGTTCGTGTTGATCCTCACATTGCTGTTCGTGTCGCTGATCGCGTGTCTGATCCCGCGGTCGCGCGCGATGATCCGCACCATCCGCCAGCGCCCCATCCAGGCGAGGGAGATCGATGCGTTCCCGCAGTACCGGGAGCTGCGGGTTCCCGCCGATCCGGCGTCCGCGGCCGCGACGGCGCGCACGGTGTTGCGGCGCCACGGCTACCGCGTGGCCCTCGCGGCGGACGGGCGCGCCGTCGCGGCGGAGAAGGGCACGCTCCGCGAGGTGGGCAGCCTCGTGTTCCACTGGGCGTTCCTTGTGCTGCTGGTCGCCGTGATCGTGGGCAAGGGAACCGGGTACGTCGGTCACGCGACGATCGTCGAGGGACAGACGTGGACCGACTCGGCGTTCAACTACGACGGTGATCTTCGGACGGGACGGTTCTCTTCGGGCTCCCACACGGGGATCGGCATCGAACTGCTCGACTACTCCGATGCGTTCCGACAGAGCGGCGTCCCGATGGACTTCACGTCGAAGGTCGAGCTATTCAACCCCGACGGGAGCCTCGGGCGGACGGACAGCGTCACGATCAATCATCCCGTGAGCTTCGACGGCGTGCGGATCTTCCAGTTCGGCTTCGGGTGGGCGCCCGTGGTCACGATCGCCTATCGGGGAGTCGCGATCTTCCAGGGCCCGGTCGTGATGGGGCAGAACGCTCAACCGGGCGACAACCCGCTCACCGTTCCCTGGATCGGGTTCGTGAAGCTGCCCACGCTGCGACCGCAGGTCGCGATCAAGCTCGAGCTCTATCCCGACAGCGTCGCGTACTTCGCGGGACTGATCGCCGGGGTCCCCCAACCGATGACGCAGGCGAAGGATCCCTTCATGCGCTATTCGCTGTGGAAGGGCAAGTTGCTCGATCCGTCGCTGAGCGGCTTGGACACCCGGTTCATGCATCAGGTCGCGACGGGCGGCATCGGGCAGGGTTGGACCGTGGACCTCGCTCGTGGATGCGTGGCTTCCGGGACATCGACGGCGGGGCTCCCGCGCCAGCTCGCCGGTACCGTCTGCCCGTCCGGCCGTGGTTCCGGGCTCACGATGTCGTTCCCGCAGCTCCGCCAGTATTCGCGGCTGCAGATCTCGCGGGACACGACCGTCCCCTGGGTCCTCGGCGCCGCTATCCTCATCCTCGCGGGTCTGGTCGCTGCGATGTACTCGTCGCGACGGAAGGTCTGGGTCCGCGCCGAACGCAAGGACGCCGGGTCGGTCGTGCAGATCGGAGGGTTCGCGTTGCAACGGAAGGATCGGTTCGAAGAGGCCTTCCCGAAGCTCGTCGAGGATCTGAACGCCGCGTTCGCGAGGATCCCCGCCGACCGACGCGAGGAGGTCGGAGCGCGATGAGCACGGCAGACTGGGGGCGCCTGTCGAGCGACGCCTTCAACGCGGCGCTGTTCGCGTACATCGCGGCGATGGTGCTTTCGTTCGCGTACCTGGCGTTCCGCAGGACGTGGTTCCACGCGGCGGCGACCGTCGTGGGAACCGCCGGGCTCGCGGCGAACGGACTGTCGATCGTCGCGCGGGGGCTCGCGGCCGGGCGGACGCCGTGGGGCAACATGTACGAGTACTCGGCGGTGCTCACGTTCCTGATCGTCCTGGCGTATCTCGTGATCGTTGAGTGGCGCTACCACGTCGCGACGCTCGGCGGCTTCGTCTACGCGTTCGCGATCTTCACGATGGCCATGGCCGTGTCCTTCTTCTACGTCGGACCGACCGACCTGCTGCCCGCGCTCAACTCGTATTGGCGGCAGATCCACGTGACGGCGATGATCACGGCCTCGTCGCTGCTCGAGATCGGCTGCCTGTTCACCGTCCTCTACCTGGTGAAGGTGGCCGCGGAGCGCCGCGAGATCGCGGCGCTCCGCGGCGAAGGTCCGCCCCCCATCCTCGGCGGCTCCGTCGACGCCGACCTGGACGTTCCGCCCGACTACGCGCCCGGTGCCGACGAGCCGGTGGGATCCGCCGCGCCGGCGGAGCCGGGGCGGCGGATCGGCCTGCCGCCGTCCGCGACCCTGGACCGGCTCGCCTACCGCTTCATCCAGTTCGGGTTCCCGATCTGGACCTTCGGCGTGATCTGCGGCGCGATCTGGGCGCAACAGACCTGGGGCCGGTACTGGGGCTGGGATCCGAAGGAGACGTGGTCGTTCATCACGTGGACGATCTTCGCCGGATACCTCCACGCCCGCGCGACGGCGGGATGGAAGGGCAGGAAGGCGGCGTCGATCGCGCTCGTCGGATCCGTCAGTCTGCTGATCACGTACTACGCGGTGAACCTATGGATCGCCGGCTTGCACACGTACGCGAAGTGACTCCGGGCGCGCGGACGGTCGCCGAAAGGGCGGGTGGTACAGTCACGCGGGCCTTCGCCCCGCGGGCGGGCGCGGCGCTCTCAGGGGGACGAGGAACGGTGCGCAGAACGCGGTGGATCCTCGCGCTGCTCGCGCTCTCGATCCTGCTGGTCGCCTGTTCGAAGTCGGCGCCGCAGAACACGATGAACCCGAAGGGCCCGACGGCCCAGACCGAGAAGAACCTGCTCGTGCTCGTGCTCTGGCCCGCCGCCGCCGTCTTCGTCATCGTCGAGGGCGGGATCCTGCTGATCTCGATCAGGTTCCGGCACCGCAAGGACCGCGATCGCATGCCGCCGCAGATCCACGGGAACACGCGGCTCGAGATCGGCTGGACGATCGCGCCGGCGATCGTCCTCGCGGTCATCATGGTTCCGACCGTCTCCACGATCTGGCAGCTGGCACGCCAGCCCGCCGACGCGATGCAGATCACCGTCGAGGGCTACCAGTGGTGGTGGGGCTTCCGCTACACCGATCCCGACATGACGGTCTCCTACGGCGACCACGACGCGATCGTTACGGCGGACGTCATGGTGATCCCGGCGGGCAGGACGATCGACCTGTCGCTCACGTCGCTCGGCGGTGGCGCACACAGCACGTCGGGCGTGCCCGACCACGAGGTGATCCATTCGTTCTGGGCACCGCAGCTGTTCGGGAAGCAGGACGTCATCCCCGGCGAGACGAACCACATCGTGTTCTCCGCGGACGAGCCCGGAGTCTACTGGGGCCAGTGCGCCGAGTTCTGCGGCCTCCAGCACGGCAAGATGAAGTTTCGCATCAGCGCGCTCGACGAGGCCGACTGGCAGCGCTGGGTCGCCAACCAGAAGGACCCCGCCGTCAAGCCGACGGTCGGAGCCGCCCAGCAGGGGATGGATCTCTTCTTCGGCACGAACGGCGTCGGCGGCCAGTGCATCCAGTGCCATGGCGTCGGCGGCACCGCCGCTTCGAGCACCGCCGCCCCCAACCTGACGCATTTTGCGGCGACGACGCACGAGTGCTTCGCCGGGTGCGACTTCCAGGTCTTCAACCCGGACGGGACCCCGAACGTCGAGGCGTTGAAGGCGTGGCTCCGTGACCCGAACGCGGTGAAGCTCGGCGCGAAGATGCCCGACTACGGCCTCACCGAGCAGCAGATCGACACCCTCGTCGCCTATCTGTATAGCCTGAAGTAGGAGCGAGCACGAGCGATATGGCGACCGCAGCGACCGTTCCGGCCCGCACAGGGATCATCCGTCGTCCGACGGAGGTCACCGGTTGGTGGAGCTGGTTCACGACGGTGGACCACAAGAAGATCGGTCTGCTGTACGGGTTCAGCGCGTTCGCGTTCTTCCTGATCGGTGGGGTCGAGGCGCTGCTGATCCGGAGCCAGCTCGCGAAGCCCGACAACACGCTGCTCAACGCCGACCAGTACAACCAGATCTTCACGATGCACGGGATCACGATGATCTTCCTGTTCGTCATGCCGATGTCGGCGGCGTTCTTCAACTACCTGATCCCCTTGATGATCGGCGCGCGGGACGTCGCCTTCCCGCGGCTCAACGCCTTCTCGTTCTGGGTCTTCATCCTCGGTGGGCTGTTCCTGTACTCCAGCTGGTTCCTCGGCGGGGCACCGAACGGCGGCTGGTTCGGGTATCCGCCGAACTCGACGACCGATCCCAGCATCGGGATGACCTTCTACGCGCTCGGGTTGGTGATCACCGGCATCGCCTCCAGCGCCGGCGCGATCAACCTCGCGGTGACGGTGGTCAACATGCGCGCCCCGGGCATGACGCTCTTCCGGATGCCCGTGTTCGTCTGGATGGGGCTCACGGTGCAGTTCCTGCTGGTGTTCGCGCTGCCGATCATCACGGTGGCGCTCTTCGAGATGCTCTTCGACCGGCGGTGGGGCACGCACTTCTTCGATCCCACCGCCGGCGGTCAACCCCTCCTCTGG
>VAXZ01000040.1 GCA_005885035.1 Actinomycetota bacterium | reverse complement strand
ATCGGGTCCCGCCAGTGATGCACGGTGGCAACAGCCATCGCGGCGTCGAAGGTCTCGTCCTGGAACGGAAGCCGTTCCGCGGCGGCAGCCACGCACGGCGCGCCGCCTGCGAGACGCTGCGCACGCATGAGCGCCGACGTTCCACCGCGGTTACGTCACGGCTGGGGGGCTCGTAGGAGCCGGTGCCGGCCCCCACGTTCAATACCGTCCGCGCATCGTCGAGCGCAGCCCAGATCCTTGCGGCGATCCGCGGCTCGGTGCGCCGCGTCACGGTGTACGCGGCTCCGATGGTGTCATACAACTGCGCGTTGGACATGTCGCTGACTCCCTGGCTGTCATCATCCCCACGCCGCGCACGTGGCCTGGCGTCGCTGCCCTCGATACTTGGTCAGTTGCGCACGATTTCACCACATCGTTGCGCGAGGAGCGCCTCGCGCGGGGATGTGAACTCCGATTTCCGAACCGCCTATGGCCTATCCCGTCCTGCGTTTGAGGGGATAGGAAGGGGCGGGGGGCCGAAAGTACGGGGGGGCTACTCGGGTGCGCGGACTCGCCGTCGATCCGGTGCCGACCGTCGCTGCTACCATCCCCGATCCGTGAGCCCCACCGACGAACTGAGCTCTGTCGTTCTGTTGATGCACAGCCCTTCGGTCGGTCCTTCGACCTGGGAGGGGGTAGCCGATCACCTCCGCGACGAGGGTGTGGACGTGCGCGTTCCGTCGTTCCTCGGTGTCTGCGACGGTCCCGCGCCCTACTGGCCGCGGATCATCCAGCGAGCCGTCGACGCGGTCGGGAACGATCCTCGCCCTGTGGTCATCGTCCCCCACAGCAACGCCGGGCTGTTCGTACCTCTCGTGGTGGACCGTCTTGGCGAGCGGCCGGCTGCCTGCGTCTTCGTCGATGCCTCGCTGCCCCCGGCGGAGGGGGAGTCTGCCGTGGTCCCCGCGGAGTTCCTGCCGTTCCTCCGGGCCAAAGCGGTCGACGGGATCCTGCCCCGCTGGAGCGACTGGTGGGAGGAAGAAGAGGTCGCGTCCTTGTATCCCGATCAGGAGACCAGGAGCACCCTCGCGGCCGAAGAGCCGCGGCTGTCGCTCGCCTACTACGAGCAGACGATCCCGGTTCCTGGCGGATGGGACAGGCGCCCGTGCGCGTATCTGTGGTTCGGCCCGCCCTATGACGAACCGGCCGTGCAGGCTGGCCAACGTGGATGGATCGTCGAGCACCTCGGAGGTGCTCACCTGCACATGGTGATCGACCCTGCGGCCGTCGCCGACCGAATCGGGAGGCTCATAGAACGGTGCTTGGCCGCCGCGAAGATGCCTCCCTCGACTTAGCGTTCTCGCGTCTGAGTGACCACGGTCTGCTGATCTCTGCGGCGGGCGCGGCGCGCGACGGACGCTCGTCGTTTGATGCGGGTGGGTCTGGTCGAACAGGACCCGCCTCCCGAACACTCCATTCGACCCCTACCCCGGACCGTTAGTTGCACCCCGGGCGGTTGCCCCGGTGGGAGCAGAGCCCTTCGTCCCTGCTCGCCCGCGAGAGTGCGAAGACACTCGCTTGGATGCCACGATCAGCAGCCAGGAACGCGCCCGCTGAGCCTCGCCGATCCCTCAAGAGCACGGTGCGCCGGCGCCGCACAGGATCAGTTCTTCGCCCTGGTCAACGAACGTGACGAGCTGCGACCGAGGGACGTATGACAACCCGCCCGCGGGATCGAAGGACGGGACCGGTCCGACCCCGGCCGGGAGCGAGGAACGGTAAGTGATACACCCGCCCGGGATCTCGATCGTCTGTATCGCTGGGTCGTCACCCGTTGCGGGGCAGGTCGGCGTCAAGGTCACGTCGACAACCGGGCTGCCGCCGCCCTGGCCCAGCTGCAGCTGGACACCGGTGCCATGTCCCCCTCCGCCGCCCATCACCAACAGCTCGAACGTCGCGCGGCCGCGTGCGATCGTGGCTCCCGTAAGGCTCCAACCCAAGGGAAGCGACCGGATGCACGGCAGCTGCTCAGCTGTTGGCACGGCCTGCGCCATCAGGATCATCGTCCGATTCGTGTCGCATGAAGGTGTCGAGACATCGCCTCGGCTCGGGAAGAAGAGGGAGAGGCTGAAGGCCCCGGAGGCGGCCACCACGATCAACGTGAGGAGGATCATCCCGATCCTCCTGAGGCTCCAGCGTTGGATCGTGACAGGCCGACGCTCCGGCACGAGCGACCGGAACTGCTCGAGCAGATCGCGCCCATCTCGCTTCATGAAGTTCCGTAGCTGCGTGGGGCTCGCCACGCCGCGCGTAGCGGCGAACGCTTCGGATAGTTCTTCGGGCGTGAAGTACCCGAGGGCCTTCTCGTACACCGTCTGCGCATCCGAACGGAGCGCGAGCACCAGCATCATGTTCCCGAGGTCGACGGCTTGCCGCCACGGGGACGGCCGGACCTGCACGAAGAAGACATCGATCAACCGGAGGCGCCCATCCTGCACCATCAGGTTCGCCGGTTTGATGTCGCGGTGAGCCAGGCCCACGTCCCACATCCGTCTGATCATCGCGAGCCCTTCGTCGATCACGTGCTCATCGATGTCGACGTCTCCGATCTCATCTGCTCCATCGAAGAACTCCATCGCGATGAGGTATTCACTTTCAGGCGTGATCTCGACGATGCCGAGCGGCGCCGGTGTCGGGAACCCGTACTCGCCAAGGAGCCGGAGCGTGTAGTCCTCGTACTCGACGAATCGCCGGACCGTCTTGAACGGCGTCTCGTCCTCGAGCCGCCCGTAGAGCATCAGCCGGCCGAGCTTGTACCAGCGGTCGGCACGCACGTGGTTCTTCGCGTACAGCTTCGCGAACACCGACCGCTCAACGCCTTCTTCGTCCGTGACGAGGAGCTTCAGCGGGGTCGACCCACCGGAGCCCTCGAGCCCGACGAGCTTCATCTCGAGGATCGTGAACCCGAGCTGCTCCTGCATCGCCCGCCGGATCGCTTCGCCCCGCCGGCCACCGACGTCCAGGTGCGCCGACTTGCCGCGTTTCCCGTACCGCACGGGGAAAACATCGCTCGGGGTGAAGGCGCGGAACAGCGCCACCGGGATCGCCACGCCGAGGATGACCGCGAACGCGAGATCGGTCGGGTGGTCGACGCCGAGGTAGATGCGGTTCAACGCCACCCCAACGAGGATCGCGACGACGGCGAGCTTCGCGTACCAACGCGGGCGGCCGGGAACCACCAGCATGTAGACGAACCCCATGAGTACCGCGGCGAGCGCCGCGACCGGCTGAGAGGGCGACGAAAACCCCTCCCAATGGCCGATCGCGGTGACGCTGTACGGACGTGGGCGAGCGGCCGTCATGTAGAGACCAGGGAGGACGATCTCGAGCACGGCGAGGCTCACGAGGAAGACCACCAGGTGCCTCCATCGGCGGAAGGCAGCCGTGAGCGCGACCGCGAGGAGACCCAAGATCGCGAGCCCCCAGCGTGATCCGACGGAGTTGAGGCTGCTGGTCAAGGAGTCGAGCCGAGGCGTGCGTGCTGAGGTGACGAACCGGATGATGGGGGCGTCGAATCGATCGAGGGGGCCGGTCGTGGAGTGGAGCCAGACGACGCACGAGACCACGATGACAAGAACGGCCGCGAGCCAAAGCACTCCGGTCATGCCGATCTTCTTGGGCAGGGGCGGCGGCGCTCCGGTCGGCCGGCGCTGCCGATGATGCACCTCCGGCACGACCACGACGTCTTCCGCAGGCGCGGGTGCTCGTGGCCGCCCCTCGAGCGGAGAACCCTTCATGAGACGTCGAAGACCGAACGGTCGGCGTCGTGGTTCCTGGAGCCGGCGCGATCGGCGCCGTTACGGGTGCTGTTCCGACGCCCTGGAGCGGGACGGAAGTCCGGGTTCGATAGAGCACCGGAGACGTGCGGACATCTCGGTCCCATCCGGGACCCCCTCCGATAACATCGGCATGCTGTCTCCGCGACGCTACACCCCCATAACCTGGCGTGTCAGCGTGCACGCGACGTCGCGAGACATCACATCGGTGCCCCCGGGACGCGCGACTCGTGGTCGCGCTTGGCCAGGTCGCGCAGGGTCTCGCCTACCAGGTAGCGTCGCTCCCAGTCCTTGCAGTGCCCACAGTGTGAGAACGCTTTCATCGCCATTGGTCCTCCCAGATGTCTTCTGAAACCTTGTGTCGCGCACAGAATCCCACTCGACGGTTGGTGTGCAGGGCATCTCAAGACGTGCGAAAGGCTCCCCCGCCACGTATCTCAGGGTTCAGTCCGCACGCCACCGACTTGGCTGCGGCTCGTCGGCTCATGTCCGGGGGGGCTTCGACCGATGAACCAAGACGTGTGCAGAGACGGCACCTTCGCGGTCGGTAAGCGCCCGACGAACGCGTCCATCCCTGAAGGATGAAACGTCATGATTCTTCTCATAGCTGCAGTAGTCGCGCTCGTCATCGCGGGGGCACTGTCATGAGACGGCTCGTGCCGCTCGTGCTGTTGTTGCCGGTGCTGTTCACGATCCGACCAGTAACGGTCGCAGCCGCGACACGACCCAACGTCGTCATCATCATGACCGACGACCAACGCTGGGACACGGTCACGTCGCAGTACATGCCGCAGCTCTCGCTCATCCTGGCGAACAACCCGTCCGTCACGTACCCGAACGCGTTCGTTCCGAACACGCTCTGTTGCCCGAGCCGGACGTCCACGTTGACCGGTGACTACTCGCACACGACCGGCGTCTTCGGCAACGTTGGTCGCTGGGGCGGGTTCCTGTCGTTCACGCCGTCGCCGAACGGCAACAGCATCAGCACGGTCAACGACCGGACCACGATGGCGGTCGACATGCACGCGGCCGGATACAGGACCGCGCTCATCGGCAAGTACCTCAACGGGTACAACACGACCACGAGTACCTACGTCCCGCCCGGCTGGAACCGCTGGTTCTCGGTCGGCACCGGCGCGTATTACAACTACAGGGCGACGTCACGGGTGCCCGGCTCCCCCATACGGCACCTGTCCTTCGGCTCGGCACCGAACGACTACGCGACGAGCGTGCTCGCATCGAAAGCGATCGGTTGGGTGCAGAACGGCAACCCCGCGCCGTTCTTCCTCTACTACGCGACCACCGCGCCGCACGGCCCGAACATCCCGGACCCGCGCGACGTGGGCCGGTTCTCGACGGCCGGGTACGTGCATCCACCGTCGTTCGGCAAGGTCGAGGATGGCGCACCGAACTACATCGCGCAGCTGCCGTGGTCCGCGAGCAGCGCGGCGTTCAACGACCACTCCCACCCGCACCAGCTCGATACCACGTTCGGCGTTGACCGATCCATCGGCCAGCTGTGGAGCGCGCTCCCGGATAACACCATCGTCCTGTTCATGTCGGACAACGGCTTGTCATGGGGCGAGCACCGGTGGTCCGGCAAGATGGTCCCGTACAACGAGGCCATCCGCATCCCGCTCGCCATCGCCGGGAAGAACCTCGTGAACCCGCTGCCGACGAACGGCACCGATCCGCGAATCGTTCTGAACGTCGATGTGCTGCCGACGCTCGAAGGGTACGCGGGCGTCACGTCGGGACACGCCGTCGAAGGTCTCGACATGCTGGGTACGTCCGCGCGGTCGGACTTCGTCCTTGAGCACTGGTTCGAGACGCTCGTGCCACCGACGTACTGCGGTGTCCGCTCGCTCGACTGGATGTACGTTCGTTACAACCGGTACGAGGAACCGGTCAAGGAGGGTCTGTACGACGAGGTCGCGGACCCGTTCGAGATGAACAACCTC
>VAXZ01000003.1 GCA_005885035.1 Actinomycetota bacterium | reverse complement strand
GCGCGGCCGGTGCCGTCGACACGCCGCTGGACGTTCGCTACGCGTGGGATCCCGGCGACGCGATCGGTGCCTTCCTCGACGGGCTCCGCGACGGGAGGATCCTGGCCACCACCTGCGCCTCGTGCGGCCGAACCCTGGTCCCGCCCCGGGCGTTCTGTGAACGGTGCTTCCGGTCGACCGATGCGTGGATGGAGCTGGCCGCGATCGGGACCGTCGAGACGTTCTCGATCTGCCACGTGACGTGGGACATGCGCCCGTTGGATGAACCGGAGCTGCCGGCGGTGATCAGGATCGACCGATCGAGCGACGGCGGTTTCCTCCACAAGCTCGGCGAGGTCGCGCCGGACGATGTGCGGATCGGGATGGCGGTCGAGGCGGTATGGCGACCGCTGGACGATCGCACCGGCTCGATCCTCGATATCGCCTATTTCCGGCCACGCGCTCCGGTGCCGGATCGCGAGCTCGTCGCCGCCGCCGCGGAGATGACGCCGTGACCGTCCGCCGGATCGAGGGAGAGCTCCCGGTCGCCTTCCGCTATACGCCTGGGGTCGGCAACACGGCCTTCTTCGAGGCGCTCCGGGACCGCGGAACGTTCCTCGGCTCGCGGTGCGCCGACTGCGGCGTCACCTACCTCCCGACACGGATCTTCTGCGAACGCTGCCTCGCCGGGCTCGTGCCCGACACCGAGTGCGGTCCCGACGGGACCGTCGAGTCGTGGACCGTCGCCCGTCAGGACGTCGATGGCGGGCCGCTCGACCCACCTGTGACGTTCGCGCTCGTCCGGCTCGACGGCGCCGACACGGTCTTGCTGCACCGGCTCCTGGGAACGGCCGACATCGGCGGGCGCGTCCGGGCCGTCCTTCGGCCGCGGCGCGCCGCCTCGATCCTGGATCTCGAGGGGTTCGAGCCGCTATGAACTTCGATCTGACCGAGGAGCAGCAACAACTGCGAGCGCTCGTCCGCGAGTTCGCCGACAGGGAGGTGGCGCCGGGCGCGGCGGAGCGGGATCAGCACGAGACCTTCCCGATCGACATCGTGAAGAAGATGGGTGCTCTCGGGCTGTTCGGGCTCCCGATCCCGCAGGAGTACGGCGGCCTCGGGACCGACGCCGTGACGTGGGCGCTGGTGATGGAAGAGCTGGGACGGGTCGACTCAAGCGTCGCCGTTACGCTATCGGTCGCATCGGGTCTCGCCGGCGGGATGGTGACGCGATTCGGCACCGCGGCCCAGAAGGAGCGCTGGCTGCCCCAGATCGCCGCCGGAGAGATGCTCGCCGGGTTCGCGCTGACGGAGCCGAGCGGCGGGTCGGACATCAAGGCGCTCCGGACGACCGCGCGACTCACGGACGGCGCCTGGACGATCGACGGCTCCAAGTCCTTCATCACGAACAGCGGAACGCCGATCACCGGGTTCCTGGTGGTCGCGTGTCGAACCGACGAACCACCCCACGACGTCTCGACGATCATCGTCCCGGCCGACGCGCACGGTCTCGTCATCGGATCCGAGTACCGGAAGATGGGCTGGCGCTCGACGGACACCCACGAGGTCGTCTTCCAGACGTGCCGGGTTCCCGAAGATCACCTCCTCGGCGAGCGGGGGCGCGGACTCCGGCAGTGCCTCGGGTCGCTCGACGACGGCCGCATCGCGATCGCCGCGATCTCCGTGGGCTTGGCGCAAGCGTGTTTGGACACGAGCCTCTCGTACGCGCACGATCGAGAGGCCTTCGGCCGGCCGATCGGCGCGCACGAGGCGATCGCGTTCAAGCTCGCCGACATGCGGGTCGCGATCGAGTCCGCCCGCCTGCTCACCTGGCACGCCGCCTGGCTGAAGGACGAAGGTCGCGACTACGCGGCGGCGGCCGCGGCCGCGAAGCTTCGCGCGAGCGACATCGCGAACGTCTGCGCGCGCGAGGCCGTCCAGATCCACGGCGGGTACGGCTACACCGAGGAGTTCCCGGTGGCTCGCTACTACCGTGACGCCAAGGTCCTCGAGATCGGCGAGGGCACGAGCGAGATCCTCAGGCTCGTGCTCTCGCGCGACCTCGGGCTGGAACTGACGACCTGACCGTCACTCGGCCTTCAGGATCTCCGCGTCGATCTCCAGGTCGACCTTCTTGCCGACCAGCAGGCCACCGGTCTCGACCGACATGTTCCACGTGAGGTCCCAGTCGGCGCGCTCGACCGTCGTCTTCGCCGAGAAGGCGGCCATCGTCGTGTCGCGCATGCCCGGGCCCCAGCCCAGGAACTCCGCCTTGAACGTGACAGGGTTCGTGATGTCCTTGATCGTCAGGTTGCCGTCGATCTCGAACTCGTTGCCCTCCCCGACCCGGATCTCGGTCGACTCGAACCGGATCGTCGGGTACCGCTCCGTGAGGAAGAAATCCGCGCTGTTCAGGTGCCCGTCGCGCATCTCGTTCCCGGTCGTCAACGCCGCCGCGTTCAGCTCCACGACGATCTTCGACTCCTCAGGCTTCTCGGCGATCTGCACGGAGCCCTCGTACTCGGGGAACTGGCCCCGCACCTTCGAGAGCATGTGCCGTGCAACGAACGAGAACGACGTGTGCGCCTTGTCGAACTCCCATCTCCCCGCGGGCGGGACGCTGATCCCGTTCACGGTCTTCGTTTCGGTGGTGGCCATCGGCCTTCCCCCTTCGTCTCGCTGGGCTGCCCCCCATGCGGCGCCCGACGCACCCGATAACGATCCCAAAGGTCCTTGGTATTCCAGAGTTACTTAGGTTTCGGAATCTCCTTCCCGATACGGAGCGTTGAAGGGATAGCATGCTGCGGAACGTACGAGCGAGGGAACGCCATGAGCCTTGACGAAGAGAGCCCGGTCTGTCGCCATTACCGCGTGGCGGCCGACATGTTGGGGAAGCGGTGGACCCCGCAGATCCTTCGGGGGCTGCTGAGCGGTGTCACGCGCTACACCGACCTCAAGGACGGCGTGGCGCCCATCTCGGACGCGCTCCTGTCGGACCGACTGAAGGAGCTCGAGTCGCTCGGGATCGTCCGCCGCGAGGTGACCCCCTCCACGCCCGTGCGCATCACGTACGGACTGACGGCCAAGGGGGAAGACCTGGCCGGCGTGATCGGGGAGTTGGCGGAGTGGGCAGAGCGCTGGGCCGAGGAGCCTGCTATCCGATAGCGGCGTCGGCGACCGCCAGCGCCTCGTCGATGATCGCGAACCCGTCCTGCAGCTGTTCCTCGGTGATGCAGAGCGGCGGATTGGTCATGATGCCGTTCCACCGGACCATCGTGAACAGGCCGCGGTCCAGGAGCGCGCGGTTGACCCCTACCATCACCTGGTTCGTGACGTTGTACGGCGAAAGCGGTTCCATCGTCCCGCGGTCCTTGACCAGCTCGAGGATCCCGAAGAGGCCGATGTTGCGGTGCAGACCGACGCTCGGGTGCTTGTCGGCGAGCTCCTCGTGGTGCCGGCACATCACCGGCTCCAGACGTTTCGCGTTTCCGACCAGATCGTCCTGCTCCAACACGTCGATCGCCGCGAGCGCCGCGGCGCACGACAGCGGATGCGAGTTGTACGTCAGACCGCCGTAGAACACGTTCTCCTCGAAATGCTCGGCGATCGCCGGCGAGATCGCGACCGCACCCAGAGGAAGATAGGAAGACGTGAGTCCCTTGGCGGCCGTCAGCAGATCCGGAACGACGTCCCAATGCGCGGACCCCTTGCAGGTACCCGTCCGGCGGGATCAGCACGCCGTTCGTTCCGGTCACGGTCTCCAGGATGAACGCGGCGATCGTGGACGGCCCCTCGAGGACGATCTGCTCCTCCAGCCGGTCGAGCGCCTCGTCGGCGGTCTCGTTCGGTCGATCCGGGCCGTGATACGGGTCGAAGACCCGCACGATCCCGGGAACAGGAGGCTGCTCGTTCGCCCATCGACGCGGGTCGCCGGTGAGGTTGGCGGTGAGGTACGTGGCGCCGTGGTACGAGCGGTAGCGGACCATCACCTTGCTCCGCCCGGTGAATGCCTTCGCCATCCTGATCGCGTTCTCGTTCGCCTCCGCGCCCCCCAACGTGAAGAACGTCTTCTCGAGCTCGCCCGGCCACAACGTCGACAACTTCTTGCCGAGCAACGCCCGCGTCTCGTACACGGCGAAGGGCGTGATGTACGGAAGCTTCTCGCCCTGCTTCGTGATCGCGTCGATCACGCGTTTGTCGCCGTGGCCGATGTTCACGCCCATCAACTGGCTGTTGAAGTCCAGGTAGCGAGTACCGTCGGTCGCGTAGAAGTACACGCCCTCCGCGTGATCCACAGCCATCGGCGCAACCCTCGACTGCGCGGACCAGTCGAAGAGCGTGTGTCGCCTCGAGAGCTCGACGATCTCCTCACCGGACAGGGTCACGGTGCACCCCCTTTCACGATCCGGCCACCCTTCATCACGAACGGGACATCCTCGAGCAGCGTGATGTCGTCTGCCGGGTCCCCGGGGACCGCGATCAGGTCCGCGTACATGCTCGGAGCGATCGTGCCGACGCGATCCTCCCATCCCATCAGCTCCGCCGCCCATCGCGTCGCGCTCTGGATGGCCTGCATCGGCGTGAGCCCGAACCGAACGTACAGGGACAGGTTCCGGGCGTTCCAGCCGTGCGGTGCGATGCCCGAGTCGGTCCCGTTCGCGATGCGCACACCGGCCTTCACGCACTTCGTGAACCCTTCGCGCTGGGCATGGTTCGTGAGGCGCGTCTTCCCCAGCACCTCCTCGGTGTAGCCGAGGGCGGGACCCTCCTCCAGCATGTAGTCGCCGTCGTACATGTCGGCGACGAGGTACGTCCCGTGCGCGGCCATCATCTCGATCGCCTCGTCATCCATCAGGGAACCGTGTTCGATCGACCGGACACCCGCACGCACCGCGCGTTTGATCCCCTCCGCGCCGTGGGCGTGTGCGGCGACGAACGTCTGCGCGAGCGTGCACTCCTCCACCGCTGCTCGGAGCTCGGCCTCGGTGAACTCGGGGAGACCGGGATCCGTCCCGGATGTCAGCACGGCGCCCGTGGCGAGCACCTTGATGAAGTCTGCTCCGTAGCGAAGGATCTGGCGCACGTTCGATCGCATCTGATCGACGCCGCTCGTCACGCCGAACCGGAGCTCCCGCGGGACCACTGCATCGACGTCCGGGGCGAGCCCCGTGAGATCGCCGCCGCCGCCCGGGCAGGTGACGTAGGCGCCGGCACACTGCATCCGAGGTCCTTCGACCCATCCCGCCTCGATCGCCTCACGCAAGGCGACGTCCACGAAGGCGCGGAACGTTCCGACGTCGCGGACCGTCGTGAAGCCGGAGAGCAACGTGTCGCGGGCGTTCTTGACGCCGGTCAGCGCCTCCTGGGCGCCGGAGCGAGTGATCAGCGAGGAGTAGCCCTGGCCGGCGTCCTGGAGCCCGATCAGGTGGCTGTGGGCATCCATGAGACCGGGCAGCAGCGTCGACCCCTCTAGAGCGATCACGCGCGGCCCGTCGGGGACATCGGTTGCGGCGATGAGCCCCTCGACCCGCTCCCCGGCGACCACCACGGCTCGGTCGCGAAGCGACTCGCCGCGTTCGGTGTCGATCACGCGCTCGGGAACGAGGATCACGCGCTCGGCCATAGGCGGCGAGCATATCGGCGCTGTCCCCCGGACGGCCGAGGCCCGAAACCCGACCAACGGGCGATGCCGCTTCCAGCCTCCAGGGCCGATACCTGAAACGTGGTACGCACCGGCTTCCTCTCCGGCCGATCGTCCACCGCCCGCATGGCGATCGCCGCGGCGCCGGTGGCCTTCATGGCACCGACGTCGTCGGTGATCGTCGGGCGAAACGGACGACCGGACAGGGATCCGATCGGACCGAGGGGGATACAAGGCGTCGCGTCGTCTGGCGCCCGTTCCGGTCCCACCGCACACGCGGATGACCGGGGATGGGTCGAGAGGCAACCGGGATGGGAGGTGGCGCGGCCGGCCGCATGACGGTCCCTGGCAGGCGAGTTCGCGGAGTGTCTGCTGCCCGCGGATAGAGGACTCGCTTGCCGGGATCGCGGCCGTTCCTAGCTCAGCTCGGCCAGCGCGGCGTCGACCGCCTTCCGGAGCTCGGCGCCGTCGAACGACCGCCCGTGGCCGCTGTGCACGACGCGGACGTCCAGACCCCGCAAGCGCAGGAGCGAGGCGGCGAACGCTTCCGGATCCTCCCACCCGAGCCTCGCATCGACGTAGATCGCATCGCCCGTGAAGACCGTTCCGTTCGCGTCATCCAGCGGCGACGTCGAAATCGGCGTCGGGCACCGCGCTCAGCGCCACGACGTCCGGCAAAGGAGAGCCGTACCAGGCGTAGTCCTCCACGAGCCAGTCGGGGAACGAGTCACGCAGCAGCCGCAGCCCGGTCGGATCCGACATCTTCTGAGCGTCCGCGGGATGACATCGACGGTCGGCGAACTCATGCGATCCCCCGACATGATCGAAGTGGCCATGGGTCGCGATCGCGATGACCGGCCTCCCGTCGCTCAGCGCATCCACCGCCGGCAGCAGGGGGCCGATCCCGTTCGCGGTATCGACGACGAGGTCGCGTTCGGTTCCCGCGACATGCCAGACGTTGGACTCGAGGAACGGATCGACGTAAGGCTCGATCAGTCGCGTGATCCCATCGCCGGCGTCCCGTGCCGCGAACCAGGGATGCCCGACGGGCAACTCGGGGATCACGGGCGATCTCCGAAGAACATGGCCGAGGCGGGTGGGCGGAGGCAGTGCTCCGAGTACAGGCTGGCGTTGTAGCTGCCGACCCCGAGCAACGCCACGACGTCGCCCTCGTTGATTGCGGGCAGGGGAAGATCGACCGCGAACAGGTCGTCGCCCTCGTTGATGTTGCCGCTCAGGGTCACCGGACGTTCGCGCTCGGCGTCGGCGGCTCGGCAGACCACGACATCGAGGAGCGCCTCGTAGATGAACCGCTCCGGGGCTTGGTTCCATCCGGCGTCCAGCCCCGCGAACAGGACGCCGTCGCGTTCCTCGAGCGTGACGATCTCGGCGAGCAGGACGGCGCTCTCCTTCACCAGGAAGTCTCCCGGCTCGGTCGCGACGGCGACGTCGAGGGGACCGAGGTGCTCCGCCGCGATCGCCGCCCACAGGGCCAGGTCGAGCGGGGCGTCGCCAGAGCGCTGCGGGACGCCGAGGCCTCCGCCCGTGTTGACCTCACGGATCGGACATCCGAGGTCTCGCAGCTTCCTCGTCATGTCCGCGACCCGCCGCATGGTCTCCGCGAACACGGGCAGCCCGTCGCTCAGGTAGCCGTCGCCAACGTGGACGTGCACGGTGTCGATCGTGAGGCCGTGCTTCGCGCAGATCGCCACGGCATCCGACAGCTGCTCCTCGAAGACGCCGAACTTCGTCGGCCGCTCTCCGGTGTACAGGGTCGAGGTACCACCGTTCCACGACGCCCCCACCCGAGGGTTGACTCGAAGGCCGACCGACGCCCCCGGTGCGCGCCGGCCCACGCGGTCGAGCTGCGTCAGCAGATCGAGGTTGAGATGCACACCGGCGCCGAGGATCGCGTCCAGATCGCGCTCGGAGAGGTTCGTGCCGGTGTAGCTGATCTCATCGGCGCGCCACCCGTACCGGAGTCCCCACGCGACCTCGCCGGGCGAGCAGACGTCCAGCCCGACCCACGGGCAGCGCTCGCGCAGGAACCCGAGCACGTCCGGCTCGCGCTGAGCCTTCAGCGCGAGCCGGACGACCCCGCGGAGGCCGGCGCCGGCGAGCGCGTCGCGGAGCGCGCTCGCCTGCTCCTCGATCCGCGTGAGGTCGTACACGTACGCGGGCGTGCCACTCGTCGTGGCGACGTCCTCGGCGTCGCGGCCCGCCACAACGAGCCTCCCGCCGCGGACCTCCAACCCTGGGCGCGACCACCACGTCCTTGAGAGACCCGCGACCATGGCCGCAGGGTACCTGTGGGCTCAGCCGGTGCTGGACGTGTGCGAGACCGCGTCCGACTCGCGCTCATCGACGGAGCCGGCGGACGCATCCTCGTCGGCCGCGTACTTCACGGCCAGCATCGAAGCGGCGATCCCCATCACGCCTCCGAGCAGGGACACCCAGAGTCCCGCCTGCGTGGATGCGCCGGCCGCGACGTTGTCGGTTCGCTGCAAGCCCCAGACGCAGGCGAGCGTGAGCACGACGGCGAAGAGCGTCATGAGCGCGCCCATCGCGCGGCGGATCCGCTGGTCGGAGGATAGGACGTAGGCGGCCCCGAACGCGAAGAGGCCGATCGACATCGCGAGCGCGAGCTGGCCCGAGATGTCTGCGGTTCCGTGATACACGGTGGTGTCCGTCTCCCACCAGTCGGCATAGATGCCGAGGAGACCCACAACGCCTGCGACGGCGCCGCCGATCCCGGCGTAGTTCAAGCGCTGGTCCTTCATCGGTGCCTCCACGGAGTCGGGAACAGCAGGATGGTGCCCTGTGGGAAGGACCGTTGCAACGACCGGATGCCCCGTGCAGGGCGGAAGCCCGGGGGAAGGGCGTTCGGGTGACAGACGTCGTTCTCTGTGAGGTCTCTGTGAGGTCTCGTCTGGTGGAGGTGAGGGGATTTGAACCCCTGACCCCTGCCGTGCGAAGGCAGTGCTCTACCGGGCTGAGCTACACCCCCGTTTCGGGCAGCGTAGCAGAGGGGTCCGACCGCCCCGTCAAGACGCGTCGCCCCCGAGGAGCCGCGCGTGACGCTCCAGCGCGTCGTGCAGATCCCGCTGGACGAACGCGATCGACAGGTCGCCTCGCGTCTTCTCGATCAGGCTCCGGGCGACGTCGGTCGAGCGCCGGAGGTTCAGCGTGATCGCGTCGGGGTAGTCCATCGTCACGAGGAGGCCGTACATGTCCTCGAGCGTCCCGAGCACGCCCTCCGCCTTCTCCACGTCGCCGATCCGCAGCAGGTCGAGGATGTGCCGCCGGCCCTCGCCGATCGTTTCGGCCATCCCGTTCAGGTAGGGAGCGTCACCCACCCCGAGCGCGTCGGGCGCCGGAAGCTCCTCTCCGGAAACCAGCGCGTAGGTCAGGTTCGCCTCCGCGAACTCCTTCTCGGCATCCAGCAGGTAGCCCGCGAAGCGGACGTCCGGATGCGAGGTGACCCCGTCCGTGCCTTCGTCGAGCGCCGCCCGCGAATCCTCGATCAGCGCGCGAGCCGTTCCGAACTCGCCGCGGTGGACCGCACGGATCGCGTTCGCGGATGCGCGGATCGAACGTCGGGCGGCCGGCAGGGCCTTCTCGCGGGCGGCCGTCTTCGCGTCGAACCGTTCGTGGAGCGCGTCCGACAGATGGTCGGGGTCCACGCCCGTCAGACGCCGGCCGAGGCCGTACGGACGACGACGTGCACGGGCTCGTCGTCGCCGAAGATGTCCAGGTCATGGAAGGCCGGTGGCGGCGCCGTGGCAGCGTTCGGGACGGCGAGCGACGGAACGCCGACCGGACGCCCGGACGCCCCGTTCGCCTTCGCGGGAACGCGGCGGCGCCGAGGGGTCGAGCGCCCCTTGAGTGAGAGCAGGACCCAAACGTAGAGGAACAGGAACGCCCCGAGGCCGGCCGCGACGTACCACATGGCCCGGAGCGGCGGCGCCACACCCATCAGGGATGTCAGGACGATCGCATCCAGCAGGACGACGAAGACCTTCCGCCGGCGTTGGCGGGCACGGGCACGACGTCGATCGTCGGGACCGAGGAACCGGACCCCCTTGCGCGGGGTGACGATCCAGCGTCCGGTCGTCCCGTGTACCTCAGCGTTCGCCAAGAGCTCCATCCTGTGCTCGAAATCGATCACCGACCGGGCCTCGGAGCGCTTCCTGCCCCGGGGCACCAAGAAGGCGCCCCACATGATGCCTAACGCGGCGAGGAGCATCCACTCCACGTCCCAGCCTCCTGGCCGTCAGGCCCCGGTCGTGACACAACATCTGGGCTGGGATGGGACCGTAGCACCACATCTAGTGCTCGGAAAGCACATCGATGTGATTCCGCCTCCTCGCTTTCGGGCGTCGTTCGGCCGGAGGTCACCCGGGGGCGTGGTACTCGCCGGACCTCCCACCGGATTTCGCGAGGAGCCTGACGCCTTCGATCCGGGCGGAGCGATCGAACGCTTTCGCCGTGTCGTAGAGCGAGAGCGCGGCGATCGAGACCGAGGTGAGCGCTTCCATCTCCACCCCGGTGCGATCGAAGGCTCGAACGGTCGTGACGACGTGGATCCGGCCCTCGGCGACGTTGGGCTCGACGGTCACGTCGGCGCCCGTGACCCGGACCGGGTGACAGTGGGGCAGCAGATCCGGCGTCTTCTTGACGCCGATCATCCCCGCGACCTTCGCGGTCTCGATCGGCGAACCCTTCTTCGTCCCGGCGACAAGGGCCCCGACCGTCTCGGTCGTGGTCACGAGCCATGCCTCGGCGGTCGCCTCGCGAGCGGTCTCGGGTTTTTCGCCGACCTCGACGATCCGCGTCGTGCCATCCGCTCGAGCCCGATCGTCCACCGTCAGTCTTCCGACGAGCGGAACAGCCGCACTCGGACGCGCTCGCCGGGACCCGCCCGCTCGACGCCGGGCGCGATCAGCGCGAGGCCGTTCGCCCGAGCCACCGTCGCGATCAGGTTGGAGCCTCGGCCGCCCGTCGGAGCGGCGGTCCAGCCGTCCGGGCCCCTCGTCACCTCGACCCGAGCGAGCACGCTCTTGTCCTTCGGACCGCTGATCTCGCCGGTGAGGGTCGCCGTGACCTCCGGCCGCCCGAGCTGGGCCCTGCCCATCATCTTGAGGATCGCGGGCCGCACGAACATCTCGAAGCTCACGAAGACACTGACCGGGTTCCCCGGCAGACCGAAGAACGGCTTGCCCTCGATGAACCCGAATCCCTGCGGCATCCCCGGCTGCATCGCGACGCGGTAGAAGTCGATGTCTCCACGTCGGAAGAAAGCGGCCTTGACCACGTCCCGCTCTCCGACCGACACGCCGCCGGACGACACGAACCCGTCGGCCTGGATCTCGTAGTTGAAGACCGCTTCCTTGAGCGACTCGGGGTCGTCCCGGACGATCCCCGCGAGCACCGGGATCGCCCCCGCCTCGCGGAGCGCCGCGAACACGGTGTAGGCGTTCGAATCGCGCACCTGACCGAACGTCGGCGTATCGGTGGGTGGGACCAGCTCGTCGCCCGTGGAGAGCACGACGATGCGCGGGCGTGGATGCACCATAGGGTGAGGGACGCCGGCGTTCGCGAGGAGGCCGAGCTCCCCGGCGCTCAGTCGCTTCCCGATCGGCACGAGGATCTCGCCTGCGCGCACGTCTTCCCCGCGAGGACGGATGTGTCGCCCCTCCTCGACCGGGTCGAACACACGGACCAGGTCGTCGTCGCGGGGCTCGGCGTTCTCGATCGGTACGACCGCATCGGCGCCGGCCGGGATCGGCGCGCCGGTCGCGATCGCGACCGCCTCGCCCATCCCGACCGTCGCCTCGGGCCGCTGCCCGATCATCGCGTGGCCGACCACCTTGAGCTCGGTCGGATCGTTCGACGACGCTGCGGCCACGTCGGACGCGCGGAGCGCGAAGCCGTCCATCGCCGAGGACGCGAACTCCGGAAGATCCACGGCCGAGAAGATGTTCTCCGCGGCGACGCACCCGTATGCGTCGGTCAGCGGCAACTGCAGCGGTCGGAGAGGCTCGATCCTCGAGAGGATCCGCTCACGCGCTTCCTCGAGGGGGATCAGGCCCTCGGCCGAGTCGTGATCGTGCGCGTGCCGCTCTGCCATGCCGCGCAGTCTACTCAGGCACTCGATAGAGACGATGCGGCCTGCTGCGAGGTGTGGTCAGACGAGCTTCGCGCGCTGCACGTACTCGGCGAGCCACGTGCGGAACTCGGGGCCGAGGTCGTCGCGCTCGGCGCCGAGCTCGACGGTCGCCTTCAGGTAGTCGAGCGGGTTGCCCACGTCGAATCGTCGGCCTTCGAACCGGTACGCGTAGACCGCCTGCTCCTGCGCCAGCAGGTTGATCGCGTCCGTGACCTGGATCTCGCCACCGCGGCCGGGCACGGTCCGGCGGAGCGCGTCGAAGATCTCCGGGGTGAACACGTATCGGCCGATCACGGCGAGGTTGGAAGGGACCTCATCGGGCGCCGGCTTCTCGATGATCGACAGGATCCGCACGAGATGCTCCTCGAAGGGCTCTGCCTGGATGGAGCCGTACAGGGAGATCTCTTGCTTGCTGACCTCCATAGCCGCGATGACGCTCCGCCCGAACGTGTCGTGTGCGCGAAGCATCTGGCGGAGGAGTGGCTCGGAGGGATGGATCAGATCGTCGCCGAGCATGACCGCGAACGGCTCATCGCCGACGTGGGCCTGCGCCATGGAGACCGCGTGCCCGAGCCCGAGCGCTTCCTTCTGACGGATGTAGTGGACCTCCGCCACATCCGAGATCTGTCGGATCCGCTTGAGCTCGTCGAACTTCGCTTTGTCCTCGAGGAAGCGCTCCAGCTCGAGGTTGCGGTCGAAATGATCCTCGATCGCGCGCTGGCCGCGGCCCGTGACGATCAGAACGTCCTCGATGCCCGCCCGCGCTGCCTCCTCGACCACGAGCTGGATCGCTGGAACGTCGATCACCGGGAGCATGACCTTCGGCTGGGCCTTCGTGGCCGGAAGGAACCGGGTGCCGAGCCCGGCGGCAGGGATCACCGCCTTGCGAACCTTCATGAGCCCCCTCGCTCCGCGGACCGCGAACGATACGCGCCCCTCCGGCACTGCGCCAATCGTCCGAACAGGATAGGTTGGCCGGCCGACGGGGAGGGCGTCGGTAGACTGGCTCGTCATGCCGACCTACGGATACACGTGTCGTGACTGCGGCCACACGTTCGACATCGTCCAGAAGATGACGGAGGACACCCTCACGATCTGTCCTCGGTGCGGAGGCCGACTCCGGAAGGTCTTCGCGGCACCCGCGATCGCGTTCAAGGGTTCGGGGTTCTACGCCACCGATCACGGCAAGGGGTCGAAGGGGCGAGACGAGAGGAAAGACGCGACCGCCGGGACGAAGGCCGAGACGAAGAAGGACGCGGGCTCCTCGGAGAGCTCGCCGGAGAAGACGACCGGCGACACGAGCACGAAGAAGGAGCCGTCCTCCGGCGCGGCGACACCGTCGAAAGAAGGGTCCGGGTCATGACGACGGCCGAGATCGGCGTCTTCGGCGGTTCCGGGTTCTACGCGTTTCTCGACGATCCCGAAGAGATCGTCGTCGACACGCCATACGGGAAGCCTGCGGCCGCGGTCACGGTGGGATCGATCGGCGGACGACGCGTGGCGTTCATCCCCCGACACGGGAAGGACCACGAGTTCCCGCCGCATCGGGTCCCCTACCGCGCGAACCTGTGGGCGATGAAGGAGCTCGGCGTCACGCGGGTGTTCGGCCCGTCGGCGGCCGGTTCACTCCGCCGCGACATCCCGCCGCGCACGTTCGTCGTGTGCGATCAGGCGATCGACTTCACGAAGTCCCGCGAGAACACGTTCTTCGACGGACCGATCACCACGCACGTGTCGTTCGCCGACCCGTATTGCCCGGTGCTGCGTCAGGGGTTGGTCGAAGCCGCCGTCGAGATGGAGATCGAGCATCGGGTCGGCGGGACGATGGTCGTGATCGAGGGACCTCGCTTCTCGACACGAGCCGAATCCAGGATGTTCGCGACGGTCGGCGGCGACGTGATCGGGATGACGCAGTTCCCCGAGGCGGCGCTCGCGAAAGAGCTCGAGCTGTGCTTCGCGAACGTCGCCCTCGTCACGGACTACGACGTCGGCGTGGACGGTATCGCGCCCGTCTCGCATGCCGATGTGTTGAAGGTGTTCGGCGAGAACCTCGACAAGCTGCGCGACCTCCTGTTCGCGGCCATCCCTCGGGTGCCGGAGGACCGGAGCGGCTGCGATTGCGCGCATGCGCTCGGCGGCTCGGGGCACGACTGATGGCTCGCCAGCTGGTGCGTATCGAGCTCGCATTCGTGAGCGAGGAGGACGAGAAGCAGGTGGGCGAGCGGATCCGCGAATCCGTTGCCATGATCGTGGGGCGCGAGGCGCTCGAGGAGTTCCGCGTACGCACGCTCCCGCTCGATACCAAGAAGAAGGATCACCTCCGACCGGTCGACTGATGTGACCTCGGTCACGGCCGGTCGGGCGTCCGCCACGTACGTTTCCGCGGGTGCGAATCGTCCCGACGTTCTCGCTGCGGCGCAAGCTGCCGTTGTCCTCCAAGATCTTCCTCAGCGTCGCCGCGGCCTGCGGGCTCGCCTCATTCCTCTTGGTTCGGGCCGACGCGTCCGGGGCCTCAGGCCAGCGAGCGGTCGCCGGGCCAGGGGTAGGCGTGACCGTCGCCACCCACGACATCGAGGCCGGCGCCACGCTCACCGCCGCCGACCTGAGGCTCACCCAGATGCCCCCGGCGTTCGCGCCGCCGGGGTCGATCATTTCCCCGGGTGCAGCCGTCGGGCTCGTCGCGCAGAACTCCATCGCGGAGGGTGAAGCCCTCTCCCTATCCAGGCTCGGCCGGAGCGTGCTCGCCGGGAGCGTTGGACCCGGGCGCCTCGTCGTGACCGCGGGGTTCGCCTCGGTGCCCCAGGGTCTCACCACCGCGGACCGGGTCGATGTGTTCGCCACCTTCGGGGGCGCTCGCCCGTTCACCGAGCTCGTCGGCGAAGACCTTCGCGTCCTTCGGATCGACGCCACGAGCGATGCGCTGAGCGACACGGGGACCGCGGTCACGCTCGACGTCGATGCCGGGACCGCCCGTCAGCTCCTCCAGGCCGATGCGACAGGCACGCTCGCATTGGTCGCCCGAGGTATGGCGACCGCGACATCTTCTCCATCTCTCTCATCAGGAGGGACAGCGGGGCCCGGATAGACTCGGCGCGCTTCTCGACCGGAAGGACGCGCCCTTGACGGTGTTCCAGGCAATCATCCTGGGCCTCACCCAGGGGATCACCGAGTTCGCCCCCGTCTCCAGCAGCGGGCACTTGATCCTGGTGCCATGGCTGTTCGGTTGGTCGATCGTGCAGGATCCGGCTCTCAACAAGACCTTCGACGTTGCGCTCCACATGGGGACGCTGCTCGGTGCCGTGATCTATTTCGGGAGGGACCTCTGGCGGTACCTGAAGGCTTGGTTGTCGTCGGTGCGGGCGCGCATGATCCGCTCGCAGGACGAACGGTTCGCCTGGGCCCTCGTCATCGGAACGATCCCGGGCGCGATCGCCGGAGCGCTCTTCGAGAGCACGATCGAGGACAGGCTCGGGCAGCCGTGGCTTATCGCCGTGATGCTCGCGTGCTTCGGAGTCGTCCTCTACGTCGTCGACCGCCTCTGTCGGAGCGACCGGTCGTTCGAGACGATCGGACCGCGCACGGGTCTGTTCCTGGGGGTCGCCCAGGCACTGGCGCTGCAACCGGGCGTGTCACGTTCCGGCGTCACGATCACGGCGGCGCGCCTGGTCCGCCTCGATCGGGAGTCGGCCGCCCGCGCATCGTTCCTGCTCGCGATCCCGATCATCGCCGGTGCCGGCGTTCTCAAGGGCGTGCAGCTCGAGCAAACCGGCTTCCAGGGCTACGGGTCCCAGTTCTTCTGGGGGTTCGTGGCCTCGGCGATCAGCGGCTTCGTGGTGATCTGGTTCCTATTGCGGTACCTGAGGCGGCACGACTTCCTGATCTTCATGATCTACCGGCTGGCTGTGGCGGCGCTCGTCCTGCTGCTCATCGCGACCGGCGTTCGCTCGGCGACGATCTGAGCTCGGGCCGGCTCAGACGCCGGCGAGGGTCATCTCGCCGATCAGGATCGACGGGGTCCCGACGCTCGAGAAGAAGCGGAGGTCGCTCCCGACCCCCGCGACGCCCGAGAGCATCTCGGGGAGCGTGGAGGCGATCGTCATCTCGCGGAGCGGTTCGCCCGTGGCTCCGCCTTGGACCCGCAGCCCGGTCGCCCCGACGCTGAACTCGCCGCTGATCGGGTTGGCTCCGGAGTGCACCCCTGAGACGTCCATGATCAGCACGCCGCCTTCCGCCCTCGCGAGGAGCTGGTCGTACGAGAGATCACCTGGGTCGACGAAGAAGTTGGAGGTTCCGACGCCCGGCGTCGACCGGTAGCCACCGCGCTTGGCGTTACCCGTGGATCGCTGGCCATCGCCGGCGCGGCGCGCCGTGTACGTGTCATGCAGGAACCCTTGCAGGGTTCCTTCGGTGAATAGCTCGGTGCGGCCGCTCGGAACCCCCTCCGCGTCGAACGGGCACGCCCCGGGGCCGTCGAGCCGACGGCCGTCGTCCACGAGCGTGAAGGGATCGGAACCGACGGCTCGACCGACCATGTCGGCGAAGAGGGAGCGCCCCTTCAACACGTTCTCGGCGTTGAGCGCACCGGCGAGCACGCCGAGGAAGCTCGACGCGGCGAACGGGTCGAGCACCACCGGCACCTTGGCCGTGGACGGCTTGACGGCGCCGAGCATCTTCACCGCGCGCTGGACGGCCTCATCGGCGACCGGCTCCCACGTCAGCGCGTCGAGACCACGCGTGATCGCGTAGGAGAAGCCTGTCTGTGTCTCATCCCCGTCGACCGCGAGCGTGACGACGACCGCCCATGCGTCCGTCCTCGCGTACTCGACGTCCACACCGGTCGTCGAAGCGATCGCCACCCGCGAGACCGCGTCCCCGACCTGCGCCAGGTCGACCTTCGACACGCGCGGATCGCGCGAGACGGTGTACGCCTCGAGCTCCAGCGCCATCTTCACCTTGTCGTCGGCGGAGACGATGACGCTCTGCTCGCGGAAGATCTCGGGCATCGACTCGGACGCTCGTGGATCCGGCAGCGCGTTGTGCTCGTCCGGCTCGGAGAGGGCGGCGTTCTCGCGCGCCCGCCACACCGTCCCGCGCGCCTCGTCCTCGGAGGGGTCGGCCGCCCACGCATAGCCGAGCCGTCCGTCACGGATCACGCGGACGCCGAGGCCGCGCGACTCGGCGAACGTCATCCCCTCGATCTGGCTCCGGAGCGCGCTCACCTCGGTCTGCCGGCCTTCCTCGGCGTACGCCTCGACCTGCTCGTCGTCCTCCGCGGCCTCGATCGCCGCATGGACCAGAGAGCCCAGCTCAGGCACCGGTGCCTCCCACCGTGATCTTGGCGATCCGGAGCGTGGGCGATCCGCTCCCCACGGGCGCGCTCTGGCCGTCCTTGCCGCAGACGCCCTCCCACGTCTCGAAGTCGCTTCCGATGGCGTCGACGGAGCCCATGACCTCGATCGCGCGACCGATCAGGTTGGCGCCGCGGACGGGCGTGGTGACCTGACCGTCCTCGATCAGGTACCCCTCGGAGACGCCGAAGACGAAGTCGCCCGTCGCGGGGTTGACCTGGCCGCCGCCGAGCCCGCGGACGTAGATGCCGTGCGCCGTCGAGCGGAGGATCTGGTCCGGGTCCTCATTGCCGGGAAGGATGTTCGTGTTGGTCATCCGTACGATCGGCGGAGAGGCGTAGGACTCCCGCCGCCCGTTCCCGGTGGGTTGGACGCCCATCTTGGCGGCGCGGAGGCGGTCCTGGAGGAACCCCTGGAGGACGCCGCCGCGGAACAGCTCGGTGCGTTGGGCGGGCTCGCCCTCGTCGTCGAAGTCGTAGGAGCCCCAACCGTTCGCGATCGTCGCGTCGTCGACCCCGTCGATCAGCTCGCTCGCGCATCGTTCGCCGACGAGATCGCGATACACGGACGCCTCCTTGTCCACGGCATCGGCCTCGAGCGGGTGCCCCACCGCTTCATGGAACAGGACACCGCCGCAGCCGTTCGCGACGACGACCGCCATCTCGCCGGCCGGCGCGGGGATCGAGTCGAGCATCGTGACGGCGCGCGTCGCCGCCCGTTCGGCGGTGACGCGCGGGGGATGCGCGTCGAGGAACTCGACGCCCGCGCACGCGGCCGGCCCGTCCCATCCGGTCTGGATCACGTCGCCACGCTTCGCGACGACCTGGGCGACCAGCCGGATCCGCGGCCTCTCCTCGTCGATCCACCGACCGTCCGAGGCGGCGATCAGCCGCCGCTGCAAGGAGTCGAGATAGATCCCGGTGACCTGCGTCACCTCGGGGCTGTGCCCACGCGCGACCTCGTCGACCTCGCGGAGCCACGCGACCTTGTCCGCGGCGGCCACGCTGTCGGCCGCGCGGCTCGCGCGGTTGGTCCCCGGCCCGAACCGGTCGGTGAGGTCGACGATGGGCCCCGCGGCGTCGCCCCGGAGCGCCGCGCTCGCCGCCGCGGCGGCCTCGAGCAGGGCGTCGCGATCGAGCTTGTTGGAGTACGCGTAGCCGTAGCTGGTGCCTTCCGCAACCCGGACCCCGGCCCCGCGATCGAGACCGGTCGTCAGTTCTTCAACCTTCCCGTCGTCCAGGCGGATCGACGTCGACGAGCGCTCCTCGACGAACACCTCCGCGAAGTCACCACCCTTTCGGCGAGCGGCGGTGAGGACGTCGGCGACCAGGTCACGATCGAGCATGGCGGCGATGCTACTAAGCGGCGGTGAAACGGTCGCCCGGCGACGTGACGACGACCGACACGGCGACGACGGGATCGACCCACGAGATCCGGATCGGCTCCGCCCGCACGGCGATCGACCTGCTGCTCGTCGCCGTGCTCGGAGCCGTGTTCCTTCGCGTCGCCGTCTGGCCGACGCTCGTGCACCACTATCCGTTCGGGGTCGGGCCCGACATGCCTGTCTATCTCTGGTGGTCTCGGGTCGGCGTCGCGGAGGGGATCTCGTTGGTCGGCGAACGGCCGGGGACGCCGGCGCTGATCCCGACCGTCGCGAGCGCGCTCGGGATCGGCTTGGTGCCCGCGGTCGCGGCGGTCCAGTACGCGTTGATGCCGGCGAGCGCCCTCGCCGCGGCCGCGCTCGCGCGCGGCCGCGGCGAGACACCCCGGCTGGCGTGGATCGCCGGCGCGGTGCTCGCCGGTGCCTGGACCACGTTCCTGGCCGGGGGGTACCTCGCGAACCTCGCGCTCGTCGCCGCCTTCCTCGCGGCCGGCGCCTGCCTCGCCCGCCGCACGCGGCGGACGACCGTCGCGGCGGCGTTGCTCCTGGCCGGCGGCGGCCTCGCTCACCCGGAGTTCTTCGTGGTGGCGGTGGCGGTCCTCGTGGCGACCGCCGCCTGGTCGTGGCGGGACGCTCACGACGCACCTGGTGCCGCGCCGTACGCCGGAGCGGACGCGGGACGCGTCCTGGCCGCGCTCGCCGGGGGCGCCGCCCTCGTGGTCGGGGGGATCCTCGCGTGTCTGATCGGACCCGCCCGGCTCGCCGGGGACACCTCCCTGGACGGGATGCTGCGACGAACGGGACAGTGGGCAGAGCTTCGCAGCGTCTACGTCGATCGCCTGGTCCAGAACTGGCGGCGCTATGCGCCCTTCATGACCACCGCGCTCGCGGTCGCCGGCGGCGTCCGCGCGCGCGGCTTCGCGCGGCGGTTCCTCGTCGCGTGGGCGCTCGTGACCGCCGCGGCGGTGCCGCTCGGTGTGCTGACGGGGTGGTATCCGCCCGACCGGATCCTCACCTTCGCGTTCTGCCTCCCGATCCTCGCCGGGTTCGGCCTCGTGTGGATCGGCGAGCGGATCGGTCGTCCGTGGCTCGCCTGGCCGATAGGGATCGTGCTCGTCACGCTCATCGTCGCGCCGGCGATGCGCGACTGGCGCGCACAGCAGACGTACGTCTCGCCGGACGAGCTGTACGACCTGACGTACGCCGGTCGGATCGCCTCGACGACCCCGCCGGGCACCCCCCTGGTCTTCGTGGCCGATGACCCGAACGTCGATGACGCGCTGTTCCGCCTTTCCCACGGGCTCAACATGGTTCGCGCCGCGGTCCCGCCCGATCGGGCAGCCGACGTCGCGATGTTCCTCGGCCGACCCCAGGACCTCGTGGCCGGACGGCCGACCCAGCGAGGGGATCCGGTCTACGACCGGGCGTCGGCCGATTCGCTCGCGCAGCTGCCCGGGGCACGGCTCGCGATCTTCGTCGTCCGCGAGCTCGATGGCGACGCGGCCGCGTTGACCGCGCCCGGACTCACGAGCTGGAACGGCGTCCTCGCGACGAACGTTCCCTTCCAGGGATCCCTCCGTGCCGGCGCCGGTGAGCTCTCCCCATCCGATCCCTCGACGATCGCCCGCGCGACCCTCCGAACCTTCCTGCTGTTCCTGCTGATGGGAGCCGGATGGGCATGGTGGGCGTTCGGAAGGAGCTCCCGCGACGCGGCGGGCGCGCTCGCCCTCGCGCCGGCGTTCGGATCGGCGCTCCTGACGCTCGTCGCGCTCGCGCTAGAGCGCCTCGGCGCCGATCTCGATCGGGGGTGGGTCGCCGCCCTGGCCTGCGGCGTCGCCGGCGGGATCGGGTACGCGCTCCTGGTCGTCCGGCTCGCCGGCGAGCGCCGACACGGCGGGCGCAAGGACTCGATCGTCCAACGGCCGACCGGATCCGATGCGTGACCGGAGGTCGCCGACCACGAGCACCAGCAAGACCAGCAGGATCGGAACCACGACGAGGTACCCGACGAGCAGGTTCAGCTCGAACGCACCGGGGTACCGCAACGCCTCGGCCGACCAGAGCGTGACCCCGAGCATCGAGCTCGCCGCCAGCATCGTGGTCCTCGGCACGCGTGGGATCGCCCAGACGAGCGGCAAGCCCCAGACCACGTACCAGGGGATCAGGATGGGACCGAGCAGCATCAGCAGCACGAGCGCCCACCCCCAGATCGCGGCCTGCTCGGTGGCCGGCGTGGCCCCGGTCGCGGCCCGCCGCCACACGGCGCGGCCGAGCGTCCACATGCCCCAGGCCAACAGCACCAGGGCACCGAGCCTGACCGTCCAGCCCAACGTGTGGAACGTGATCACGTCGATCGCGTGCGCGACCACGGTCGGCGGCGCGAGCCAGCCCGTCTGACCCGCCAATCCGAACATCCCGAGTGTCGGGTCGCGGAGCTGGAGGTACGGCGAGGCGAAGAGCACGCCGATCGCTGCCGACAGTCCGACCCGGGACAGGAGCGCGACACGCCGCTGTCCCCGCGGCCGACGTGCCACGCACCAGACCAACAACAGGATCAGCGGGAGGAGCGCGGTCACCTTGATGAGGACCGCGAGCGTGAGGATCGCCACGGCCGCGGATTCTCGTTCGGCCACGAGCATCGCGAACGCAGACACGATCGCGAGCGCGACGAGGAGGTCGTTGTGCCCGCTCGCCACCGCGTAGAACAGCACCACCGGGTTGGCACCGAACACCGCCAGCGCGAACGCCGTCCGCTCCGGCCGCAGCCGGCGGACGACCCAGACGATCACGCCGCACGTCGACAGGCTCGCGGCGATCGCGACGAACCGGTATGCATCCACGTGGTCGATCGGCCGAGGCAGGACCTTCGACAGAAGCGCCGAGAACGAGACCCAGAGCGGCCCGTAGTAGGCGGGGGTGTCCACCCATCGAGGTCCGACGAAGTTCCACAGGACGTCGCTCGAGTGATCGAGCGGCGTTTGGACGTACGGGTTCCCGCCGTAGACCCCCGCGATCCGCCCGTAGAACGCGTACGAGTAGACGTCTCGCGAGAACAGGAGCGGAACCAGGAGCAGCAGCACGTGCGCCGCAAGGACCAGGAGGAGCACGGCCCGCACCGACACGGTCCCGCGGAGCGCCTCGCGCACCAACAAGAGGAACCCCGTGGTCGCGACGAGGGCGGCCACGACCCCGATCGCGAGCAGTGGATCACCCTGCAGACGATCGAGGTGAAGCCCGACGGCGACGTCGCGGAGGATCCCGTGTGGCTGCCCGCGCGGCGTCAGCAGCGGCTGGTACGGCGAGCCCGGGGTCGTCGCCACGATCGCCATGAACAGGATGCCGAAGCCCGCGAACAGGAGCGCACGCAACCCTGACGCTGTGCTGCCGTGCGTTCGCTCGACGACATCCACGATGCCCGACGGTAGCACCACCGACCCGTATCGTGTGGGGTGCAGACCAGCTGCCACGCGATCGCGATGATCAGGCGACCGACACCTGCTCGGGCCGCTTCAGTCGCTCGAACGGACCGAATACGGCGACGAGCACGGTCAGATACAAGGCGGAAAGCCCGATCCAGAGCGGCCGTTCCAACCACCATCCCGCCGTGCTGTCGTGCTGGTGACCGAGCCCGAGCGGCCAGAGCGTCAAGACGGTGAAGAGGTAGGCGGTCATGTGCCACAGGAACAAGGTCATGATCACGCTGTTGAGGAGGATCGTGACCTTCCAGGGACCCGTCCGCTCGAGCCAACGTCCGAGCATCGGCCGGAGCAGCATGACGGCGCCGATCGACCAGATCGCCCCCAACAGGAAGCAGACCGTCGGCGGGTAGGCGTTCGATACCAGCTCGACGTCGGTCCCGAGCAGGCTCTTCGGGTACGCCCCGATCCCCGGGAACCAGTCGTAACGGACGTTCCCGAAGAGCCTCCAGAACGGCGGGTTGGTGAGGACGAGGAGCCCGCCGAGCCCGATCGCCACCATGGCCCAGAAGAAGCCCTTCGAGATCCGAGCGAACGTACCGTCGGCGTAGAAGAATCCGAGCTGGTGGGGCAACAGGAGGACGAAGGCCACGTTCGCCCACCGGACGGGCGAGATCCCGAGCTCGAAGCCGATCACGTCGGCGATGCAGGCGCCGGCCACCATCACCGCCGGCACCCACCATCGGAACCGGCGATGCAGATCGACCATCCACGGCGCGATGCAGACGACCACGAGGTAGACGGCCAGGAACCAGAGCGGCCCGAACGGCAGGGTCGCCCCGGGCGGGAGGAACAGGCGAAGGAGCCTGGTCCCGTCCCAGATCCTGGGACCGGTCGGTGCGCCGACATCGAGCAGGTGCATCGCGACGATCACCGCGCTCCAGACCGCGAAGAACACGAGCGACGGCCGGAGCAGTCGCATCATCCGGGTCTTCACGAATCGCGCATCGGGGTCGCCGCGGCGCCGGGACGCGTCCAGAGAGACCAGGTTCGAGAACCCGCCGACGAAGAAGAAGATGGGCATCACCTGGAAGAACCAGGTCGCCAGCCACAGCCCCGTGGTCACGCCGACCGCGCTCGTGGTGCGGAGCACCCCGTCCTGCCACCAGACGATCCCGATCATCCAGTGGCCGAAGACCACGGCCACGATGCTCGCAGCCCGGAGGAAGTCCACGACGCGGTCGCGCGTCGCCGGCGTCCGCGCGACCATCTCGTCGAGACGCATCGTCTCACCCACGGGCTTCACCTACTCCGCACGGATGCTCCGGTCAACATGCGGGCCATCCTCCCGTGGGAGGATGGCCCGCATGAAGCGCGGGCTGAAGCTCGGGTTCGGGATCCCTCTCGTCCTGCTCGGTCTGTTCATGACGATCGCCGGCATCGCGCTCGTCGTGCTCGTGGGGAGCGACGGATCGTTCACGCTTCCGGCTACGCCCGGCACCAGCAGCGGGCACGCGCTGGTGCTGGAGGCGCTCGACCTCAGCGCATCGCTCCCCTCCAGCGGCAGCTTCGCGGCGACGGTCGGCGTCACGGTTCGAGAGAACGATGGCAACGGCGACCTCTTCGTGGGGATCGGCCCGGCCGTCGAGGTGGCGCGCTACCTCGACCGAGTGCAGCTGGACCGCATCCTTCAGGTCAACTGGCCGGGAGGGATGCGCACCGAAGCCGAGCCGGGGACCAGGCAGCCCAAGCCTCCTGGCACGCAACCGTTCTGGGTCGCCAAGGCGCACGGGTCGCCGGCCACGCTCTCCTGGCCGGTCGCCGCGGGCGACTGGACCCTGGTGATCATGAACGCGAGCGGCGCCTCCCAGGTGTCGGTGATCGCTTCGGGGTCGGTCACCCTGCCGGCGCTTGGCCCGATCAGCATCGTGCTGCTCGTCGTCGGACTCGCGATCTTGACCGGAGGCGTGTTGCTGACGATCAGCGGAGCGAAGACGCCGTCGGCCCGCAAGGGCGTTCCGCCACCACGGCCAGACGCCCCCCGTCGCGGCATCTAGCTGACCCGCTCGGCGGCCTCGTCCAGATCCGCGCGGCCGTCCCGCCGGGCGGCGGCGACCAACACGACGCCCGTCGCGACGATCACGATCGCTCCGCCCACGATCGCGAGGGCGGGCAGGGACTCGCCGAGGAGGACCCACGCGAGGGTCACCGTGACCACGGGAGAACATTGGGTGATCAGGGCCGACAGCCACGATTCGACATGCCGGTGCGACCAGATCACCAACGTGTGCCCGACGAACCCCGGGACGAGCGCGACGCCCACGATCGCGAACCAGTCTCGCGCGGTCGGCCACGTGGGGACACCCGCGAGCAGGAACGCGGTCGGCGTCATCACCAGGGCCGCCGCGAGCATCACGCAGGCGAAGTACACGATGGGGTCGACGCGCTCGCGGACGTGTCGCGAGAAGAACCAGTACGCGCTCCACGTCCCGATCCCGCAGACCGCCAACAGGTCACCGAAGGGACTCCACGACGGCGATCCCGAGGACGCGATCGCGACCACCGCGACCCCGACGAACGAGACGCCGATCAACACCCAGTCCCGTCCCTCGACGTGCTCGTGCAGACGGCGCGCCGAGACGATGGCGATCGCGACGGGCGCGAGCGCCCCGATCACCGCGACGTCCGCGATCGTCGTGCGTTTGATCGCGCTGAACCCGAGCCCGATGTCCGCAGCGAAGAACACCCCGCCCAGCGCACATGCCCGGAAGGCGGCTCCCGTCAGGCGGCGGCGCGTGCCGAGCAGCGCGATGCACGAGATGGCCGCGCCCGTCCACAGTCGGAACATCGCGAAGTGCAGTCCGTTGAGACCGCTCCACTTCACCAGGACGTAGCCCCAGGCCCAGGCGAACGTCGCCACCCAGACGGCGACGACGCCGACCCGACGCGCCGAGCGTTCGGATGCGGTCGCGCGCTCGAGCATGAACCATCTTCCCAGCAGGCACCTGCCAGCTGATCCCTGGCCGCCGGGCTCGCTGCTACTCTCGGCCGATGCGTGAGCACCGAGGGCTCGCCGTGGCGATCGCGATCGCCTCGGTCGCGTTCCTGGTCTCCCTCCCGCTCGCGATCCCGAGCACGATCTGGGTCGTGATCCTCGTCTACGCGGTCGTGAAGGCCGCCGGGTCGGCACCCGAGCAGCCGGACCCCATCGCGCTCCTCCTCGCGATCGTCGTGATCGTGACGTTGTTCACGCTCGCGATCGCTGTCGCGGTGTCACTCCTCGGCCGTGCCATGAGCCCGAGGCGCAGGAAGCGACGGTCACCGAACGGCGACGCCGTAGGGTGACCCGAGCAGCTCGCGCACCTCGCCGCCGTCGTCGAAGTAGAGGAATCGATCCATCAACCGCATGAACCACCGGTCGTGGGTGACGGCGACAACGGTCCCCTCGTACCGGCCGATCGCCTCTTCCAGCGCATCCGCCGAGGCGACGTCGAGGTTGTCGGTCGGCTCGTCCAGCAACAGGAGGGTGGGCGAGTCGATCTCCATCAACATGATCTGGAATCGGGCCTGCTGTCCGCCGGACAGCATCTGGTACGGGTTCCCCGCGACGCGATCCAGCTCGTAGCGGCGGAGGGCGGACATCGTCGCGGTCCGGTCGAGCCCTTTCTTCAAGACCACGTCGCGGATCGGCAGATCGCCGACGTCGGCTCGGTCGTGCAGCTGCGCGAAGTGTCCTGGCGTCACCCGAGCACCGAGCATCCACTCGCCATCGTGGGGCACGACCTCGCCGGCGAGCAGCCGGATCAGATGCGTCTTGCCCGTCCCATTCGGCCCGATGATCCCGAGCCGCTCGCCGAACCGCACCTCGGCGTCGAACGGTTCGACGATCCCCTTGATCGAGAGGCCGCGCGCGCGGACGACCACCTTCCCGGTTCGGCCACCGCCGAGGCGCATCTTCACGTCTTGGATCGCGGCCTTCTCGGGGGGCTTCTCGCGCGTCTCGAACCGCTCGAGCCGATGTTCGGCCGATCGCGCCTTGGAGGCCCAGCCGTCGTTGTAGGCGGCCTTGCGCTTCATCTCCTTCACCATCTCGCTGAGCCGGTGGCGCTCGTCCTCGTACCGGCGGTGGCGCTCGTCCAGGCGCTCGACCCGAGCATCTCGCGCTTCGGCGTAGGTCGAGAAGCCGCCGACGTGGGTCCACGCTGCCCGCCCCTCCAGGGTCACGATCCTGGTCGCCGCCCGGTCCAGGACCGTCCGGTCGTGCGAGACGAACAGGATCGTCCGGGGGTCCTGCGCGATCATCGTCTCGAGCCATCCCTTGCCCTGGATGTCGAGGGTGTTGTCCGGCTCGTCCAGCATGAGTACGTCGAAGGGCGATGCGAAGACGATCTCCAGGGCGAGCCGCTTGCGCTCGCCGCCGGAAAGCGTGTCGACCAGCCGCTCGGCGCTCTCCGGATAGCCGCCCCCGAACGCCGCCTGTGCGCAGCGGTCCCACAGGACCTCGGCCCGGTACCCTCCCGCATGCTCCCACGCTGCGAGCGCCGAGGCGTACCCCAGCTGAGCCTTCTCGTCCGGTTCCACCGCCAGCCGCTCCTCCGCAGCACGCACCTTCGCCGCGGCCGCTCGCACTTCCTGCTCGCTGTAGGCGAGTAGGAAGTCGCGAACGCTCATCGGACGTTCGTTCGACCCGATGAACTGCTGCATCAGGCCCACGCGCCCCTCGACACGAACCGTCCCCGCCGCCGGTCGATCTTCCCCCGCCATCAACCGGAGCAACGTCGTCTTTCCGATCCCGTTCGCACCGATCAGGCCTGCGTGCTCGCCATCGGGCACGCGGAAGGACACGCCTTCGAAGAGGGTCCACCCCCCTGGGAGGGCAACCGTGACGTCGATCAGCTCGATCACGCCCATGCCAACGCCGCAGCTTACGAGCGCAAACGGCCCGCCGGTTGCGCTCTACGACGGCGGTGAGTACCTTTGGTCGATACGGGGGGAGGGGCTGGGCGTGGAGATACCGTTACGAAGGCCTCCCGGCGTCCTTATCGAGACCCTCGATCTCCAGCCCTACGGTAGATTCCGGCCCAGGTTGCAGGTCCCGACACGACGACCGTACTCGTTGGCGCCGAAGGCGATGCGCGCCGTCGCCGGTTCGATCGGTGGCATGTTCTTCTTGGCGCTGGTATGCGCGACACCCAACTCTCCGTTCTACCCGCTCCTCCCGATCGGGATGGTGGCAGCCAACCCCCTTCGCTGGATATCGGGCGTGATCGGACTCGGCCACCTCGGCACGACCCCGTTGATGATCGTCGGGCTGCTCGCCACGGTCAGTGCTGCCGGGGGATTCGTGCTCCTCGCGCGGGAGGCGTGGGCCGGGCGCATCCCGGTGCGTACCGTCGTGCTGCTGACCGTCGGCTTCCACGTGGTCGTGTTGATGCTGCCGCTGTTGTTCTCGCGTGACGTGTACAGCTACGCGTACTACGGACGGATCGTGAGCACGTACGGGGGGAACCCGTATGTGCTCACGCCCAGCGATTTTCCCCTGAACGGATTGTGGCACTTGACCTGGCCCGGATGGCGGGAGACGCCGTCGGTGTACGGCCCACTGTTCACGTGGATGTCCGCCTTGATGACGAGGGTCATCAAGAAGCCGACCGAGGTGGTCACGAGCTTCCAGCTCCTTGCCGCGCTCGCGAGCCTCGGGACGGTCGCGGTCGTCGGTCGGCTCGTGCAGAAGGTCAGGCCGGAACGCGCCGCGTTCGCGATCGCGATGATCGGGTGTAACCCGATCGTCGTGTATCACGTCGTCGGCGGGGGCCACAACGACATCCTCGTCGCGTTCTTCGTTGCGTGCGCCGTGTCGTTCCTCTTCGCGCGACGCGAGTTGCTCGCGGCGATCTCCCTCGCGCTCGGGATGTCCGTGAAGGCGAGTGCCGTCGTCCCGCTCGTGTTGGTCGTTGTCGCCATCGTCGCGAACGCCCCGCCCGAGCGCCGCCGCCGCGTCCTCGCGATGTACGGCGCCGTCATCGCCGGCGTATGGCTCGCGCTGGCCCTCCCCTTCCTCCAATGGACCAACCCGACGCTGGGGTTGATGGAGGTGTCGGGACACGACTCGTGGATGGCGCCGGGCCAGCTGATCGTTCGCGTGGCCTCCGGTGTGGGGGGGCTGATCGGCGGCGACCCGTTCCGAGAACCGGCGGCCAGCGCCGCTCGCATCCTCCTGTTCACGCTTTCCCTCGCGGCGGTGATCGCGATCGGTAACCGGATCTGGACCTCGGTCCAGGCTCGGACCCCCGAAGCCATGGCGGCCGCGTGGGGTTGGGCGTTCCTCGCGATCACGCTGCCGTCGCCCGTGCTGTTCACGTGGTACCTGGTGTGGGCGCTCCCCCTCGCGTGGATGATGCCGAAGATCGCACGACGGGGCATGGTCATCCTTTCCGCGTTCTTCGTCGTGACCCAACTCGTCACCGAGACGTCGCGATTGCCGACCTACCTCCAGACCGTAAGGCTCCCGTTCGGTCACCCGATCGCGATCGCCGTCTGTGTGTGGGTCGGGGCGGACTTCGTCCGGCGGATCCGTCGGGGAACACCCCTGGAGGCGGAGACCGACGAGCCGACGTTCGGCGATGCCTTCGAGGCAGGGACCTGGCGCGGCGCGGCGCGTTC
>VAXZ01000002.1 GCA_005885035.1 Actinomycetota bacterium | reverse complement strand
GGATCCTGCAGGCATTGACGCAGGTCCACGACCCCGAGCTCGGTATCAACATCGTCGACCTCGGCCTGGTTTACAGCGTTGACGTGCACGAGGGCGGGGACGTCGATATCAGTTACAGCCTCACCACGATGGGGTGTCCGATCGGACCGCTGATCGAGGACCAGATCCGTGCGTTCCTGGCCCCGATCGAGGGGATCGGTGAGGTCAGGCCCGAGCTCGTCTTCAGGCCGCCGTGGTCGCCGGAGCTGATGTCGGACGAAGCGAAGGCCTCGCTCGGCATCTTCTGAGCGTACGGCCGGTTGACGTTGCACCTGCAACACGGGTACAACGAGGCTCTGACCCAACCGTGGGGGTGGGATCGTGATCCGCACGCGTGCCCGTGGACTCGTCGGTCGCATGATCCCGTCGCGCTTGTGCTGTCGATCCTGAAGGGTCGAGGCACGTCCCAGGATCTGTCCACCGACGGCACCGACGTCGAACGGCAAGGAGGCTCATCCGTATGACCGAGTACGCGAACCCAGAGGTACTGGTTTCCACCGACTGGCTGGAAAGACAGCTCGACGAGCCCGACGTCCGCGTGATCGAGGTCGATGAGGATACGACGGCCTACGAGAAGGGGCACATCCGCGGCGCCGTCGGCTGGAACTGGACCACCGACCTGCACACCCCGGTTGGCCGCGACTACCTGGACCAGGGCGGCTTCGCCGAGCTGCTCTCGGCGGCCGGCGTCGGTTCGGGAACGACGGTCGTCCTCTACGGCGGCAACAACAACTGGTTCGCGGCGTACGCGTACTGGTTGCTGAAGCTCCGCGGGTTCGACGATGTGAAGCTGCTGGATGGCGGCCGGAAGAAGTGGGAGTTGGAGAGCCGCGAGCTCGTTCAGGACGTACCGAGCTACCAGCCATCCGACCACGTGCTGTTGGGCGACGAGCGACCCCAGATCCGTGCCCTCCGCGAGGAAGTGATCTCGAAGGTCGGGTCGGCGACGGGCTTCGTCGACGTCCGTTCGCCCGAGGAGTACCGGGGCGAGAAGCTCGCGCCGGACCATCTCCCACAGGAGCAGGCCCAGGTGCCCGGGCACATCGCGGGAGCAGCGAACATCCCGTGGGTCAAGGCCGCGAACGATGACGGCACCTTCAAGAGCGCGGATGAGCTCAAGGCGCTGTACGAGGCCGAGGGGATCACCGCCGACCGCGACGTCATCGCCTACTGCCGGATCGGCGAACGCAGCTCCCACACTTGGTTCGCGCTGCAGGAGCTGCTCGGGTATCCGAACGTGAAGAACTACGACGGATCCTGGACCGAGTACGGGTCGCTCGTCGGTGCGCCGGTCGAGATGGGCTGAGGAACGCCGACGATCAGGTTGGTGAGGGCTCCGACAGCGAGGCCCAAACCGAGCCCGCCGAGGACGTCGAGTGGGTTGTGCGCGCCGAGGTAGATCCGGGCGAACGCAACGAGCGCGACCACGATCCACGGAGCCGAGCGCCACGCGCCGCGCAGGTAGGGCGTCACGCACCACGCGAGTCCCGTCACCAACACCACGTGACCGGAGACGAACGAGAGCCCTGTGGTCGGCGTCCCGCCCCTGATCACGGCTCCGGGTTCCGTCATGCCGGGCCGGTCACGCGCGACCAGACGCCACACGAAGCGTTCGGCGAGGAGTTTGAGAGCGGTCACGATGAGCGCGGCGGCCGCGAGACGCGGCCGCCGCGCGGCCAGCGCGATCACCGCGACGATCGGCCCGACGGCGAGGACGCCGAGGAACTGGATGGTGTGAGTAGCAACGGTGAGGCTGTCCGGGAGTCCGTTGATCCATGAGAACACCGCGCGCTCCGGGGCCGGAACCCCGCGATCCGCCACCAGCGCGCACAGCCCGAACAGCGCGAGGCCGGCTACGGCCGCGGCCGCGTCGAGGCGCCTCCGAACGAGCGGTGGGGAGCCCATGGTTCGCACCCTATCGATGAACGCCGGCGGGCGCGGAAGGAGGCCGGGGTCGCGAATCCGACCCCTGGAGTAGACTTTCGAACGTGATCGGCGGGGCGAGTGCCCCGATCATGTGAAGGGGGAATACGGCGTGGCCGTCAGCCAAGAGGAGCACCTCCGGGAGCTGAGCAAGGGGTACCGGTTCGACTGGAAGGACCGGTCGAACTCCATCTTCGAGCCCAAGCGCGGGCTGTCCGAAGCGGTCGTCGAGGAGATCTCCGCTCGCAAGTCCGAGCCCGACTGGATGCGCAAGCGTCGGCTGAAGGCCCTGAAGCACTTCGAGCAACGCCCGATGCCGTGGTGGGGAGCAGACCTCTCGGGCATCGACTTCGAAAACATCTACTACTTCATCCGGTCCACGGAGAAGCAGGCCCAGGATTGGGACGACCTGCCCGAGGACATCCGCGGGACCTGGGACAAGCTGGGGATCCCCGAGGCGGAGAAGAAGTACCTCGGAGGTGTGTCTGCCCAGTACGAGAGCGAGGTCGTCTACCACAAGATCAAGAAAGAGTTGGACGACATCGGTGTGCTGTTCACCGACATGGACTCGGCTCTTCGCGACTACCCCGACCTGGTGAAGGAGCACTTCGGCACGTTGATCCCGGCGAACGACAACAAGTTCGCGGCACTCAACACCGCGGTGTGGTCGGGTGGGTCGTTCATCTACGTGCCACCGGGCGTCCACGTCGACATCCCGCTCCAGGCGTACTTCCGCATCAACGCCGAGAACATGGGGCAGTTCGAGCGAACGCTGATCGTCGCGGACGAGGGTTCGTACGTGCATTACGTCGAGGGTTGCTCGGCCCCGATCTACACGAGCGACTCCCTGCACTCTGCCGTCGTCGAGATCAAGGCGATGAAGGGTGCGCGGGTCCGGTACACCACGATCCAGAACTGGTCCACCAACGTCTATAACCTCGTGACCAAGCGCGCAGCCGCCTACGAGGACGCCGTGATGGAGTGGGTCGACGGCAACATCGGTTCGAAGGTCACCATGAAGTACCCGTCGATCTACCTGCTGGGCGAAGGCGCGCGCGGCGAGGTGCTCTCCGTCGCGTTCGCCGGCAAGGGGATGCACACGGATGCGGGCGGGAAGGCGATCCACGCTGCGCCGTACACGACCAGCGTCATCACATCGAAGTCCGTCTCGAAGGACGGCGGCAGGACCGGCTATCGGGGGCTGGTGCGTGTCGAGCCCGGCGCGCATCACGCTCGGTCCAACGTGCGGTGCGACGCGCTGATCCTGGATGAGGAGAGCCGTTCCGACACCTACCCGTACATCGAGGTCGAGGACGAGACGGCCGCGCTCGGCCACGAGGCCACGGTCTCGAAGGTCGGCGAGGACCAGCTCTTCTACCTGATGAGCCGGGGCCTCTCCGAGGTCGAGGCGACCGCCATGATCGTGAACGGCTTCATCGAGCCGATCACCCGCGAGCTCCCGATGGAATACGCGGTCGAGCTGAACCGCCTGATCGAGCTGCAGATGGAGGGCTCGGTCGGATAGGAGCGCCGGGTTGCGCCCCAGGCCGTGACCGCTCGCGGGGTCGCGAATCCGACCTATTGAGTAGGATTCCTGTCGATGACGTCTCTCGCGTTCGACGAAGCCGCTTTCGAGCTGCTGCCTAAGGCTACGGAACCGCTGCAGCGCATGCGCAAGCAAGCGTTCGAGGAGTTCCGTGCATCGCCCATCCCGTCCCAAGAGACCGAGGAGTGGCGCTACACGGATCTGTCGGACTTCGAGCTCTCGTTCGAGGCGCACGTGCCGAGCGTCATGAGGACGACCTCGGGGCAGGATCCAGGCGGGCTCGGCATCGTGTTCTGCGATCTGGATCGGGCGGCCGAGTCGCACGCCGAGCTCGTCGAGCGCCATCTCCACACGCTCGTTCCGACGGACCGTACCAAGTTCACGGCGCTCCACGGGGCGTTCCGGACCGGAGGAACGTTCCTCTACATCCCTCGGGATGTCCGCGTCGATCTTCCCCTGCAGGCCCTGACGTACCTCGATGCCGACGGCGCCGCGGCGTTCCCGCATACCTTGTTGATCGCGGAGGAGGGCGCCGAGGTCACCTTCATCGACCGGTTCGCGTCACCGGATCTGGCCAGGGCGCTCTCCGATGCGATCGTCGAGATCGTGGTCGGTGACGGTGCGCACGTTCGGTACGTCTCGATCCAGGAGTGGGGTGCGGGCGTGACGCACCTCGGGATCCAGCGTGCCCGGGTCGGTCGCGACGCCGAGTTCCGTTCCCTCGCGATCGGCTTCGGCGCTTCGCTCGCCCGGGCCGAGGCCGAAACGGTGCTCGCGGGCGCCGGGGGTTTCTCCGAGATGCTCGGGGTCTTCTTCGCCGATGGAACCCAGCACTTCGATCACCGCTCGGTGCAGGACCACGTCGCGCCGAACTGCAGCAGCGATCTGCTCTACAAGGGAGCGCTCCGCGACGCCTCGCGTGCCGTCTACAGCGGGTGGGTCCACGTTCGACCCGGAGCGCAGAAGACCGACGCGATGCAGACCTCTCGCAACATCGTCCTGTCCGAGCATGCCAAAGCCGACGCGATCCCGAACCTCGAGATCGAGGCCAATGACGTCCGGTGTGGGCACGCGGCGAGCGTCGGGCCGGTCGACGAGGAGACGGTGTTCTATCTGGAGAGCAGGGGGATCCCGCGCGCCGAGGCCGAACGACTGATCGTGACCGGCTTCTTCCAAGAGGTGTTGGACCGCGTGCGTCTGGACGAGGTCCGGCAGAACGCCGAGCTCGCGATCCAGGAGGAGCTCGCCGAGCCATCGACCGCTGGGGTGGCCTTATGACCTCGGCGGTACGCGTGTGCTCGGTCGAAGACGTGCCCGCCGGCGAAGCGCGACGGTTCGCCGTCGACGGCCGCCTCGTCGCCGTGGTGAATCTCGGAGACGAAGGGTTCCGCGCGGTCGACGCGATCTGCTCGCACGAGCACTACTACCTGGACGAGGGAGAGGTGGATGTGGATCTCGAGACGATCGAGTGTCCGAAGCACGGATCCACCTTCGACCTCGACACCGGCGCGGCCCGAACGCTTCCGGCGATCACGCCGGTGGATGTGTTCCCCGTGACCGTGACCGACGACGACGTCTTGATCGAGGTGTGACCAGATGACCCAGACCGATGCCACTGCTACCGCGACGCTGGAGGTGAAGGGCTTGCACGCCGCGGTCGGCGACCGCGAGATCCTCCGAGGGATCGACCTCACGGTGCAGCAAGGCCAGATCCATGCGCTTATGGGACCCAACGGGTCGGGGAAATCGACGCTCTCAAACGTCATCATGGGACGTCCGGGGTACCGGATCATGGAGGGGAGCGTCACCTTCAACGGGGAGGACATCACGGCCCTGCCGCCCGACCAGCGGGCCAAGCGAGGACTTTTCCTGGCGATGCAGTATCCGACCGAGGTCCCCGGCGTCTCGGTCGTGAACTTCCTGCGGACGGCATACCAAGCGATCAAGGGCGAGCAGATCTCAGCACTCGCATTCCGCAAGCACATGAAGACGCAGATGGACCGTCTCGGGATCGAGGACGCGATGGTGCAGCGGTACGTCAACCAGGGGTTCTCGGGGGGCGAGAAGAAGCGGAACGAAGTCCTGCAGCTGGCCGTGCTGGAACCGACGCTCGCGATCTTGGACGAGACGGACTCCGGCCTCGACATCGACTCGTTGAAGTTGGTCGCCGAGAGCGTCAACGAGCTGGCCGGACCCGAGCTCGGTGTTCTGATCATCACGCACTACCAACGGATGCTGAACTACATCACCCCGGGGTTCGTGCACGTGATGATGCAGGGGAAGATCGTGAAGTCCGGCGGTCCGGAACTGGCACACGAGCTCGAGGACAAGGGCTACGAGGGCGTCCGCCGGGAGCTCGGGAAGGTCCACGGCCGGCCGCTCGTCTACCTCGACAACGCCGCCACCAGCCAGAAGCCGCAGTGCGTGATCGATGGCGAGGCGCGCTACTACGCCGAGCTCAATGCCAACATTCACCGCGGTGTGCATGCCTTGAGCCAGCAGGCGACCGACGCCTACGAGGCCGCGCGCGATACCGTGAGGCGCTTCATCAACGCGGCACGGCGCGAGGAAATCGTGTTCGTGCGCGGCACGACGGAGGCCGTCAACCTCGTGGCCGCGAGTTGGGGGCAGCGCCTGCAGCCGGGCGACGAGATCCTCATCACCGAGATGGAGCACCACTCCAACATCGTGCCGTGGCAGCTGGTCGCGCAGGCCACGGGAGCGAAGCTCCGCTATCTCGGCTTGACGGATGACGGTCTGCTGGATCTCTCCAACCTCGGCGAGCTGCTCGGTGACCGCACCAAGATCCTGGGCGTGACGGCCATGTCGAACGCGCTCGGGACGATCACGCCCTTGAAGCAGCTGGTCGATGCCGCCCATGCTGTCGGAGCGATCGTGGTCGTGGATGCTGCCCAGGCCGCGCCGCACATGCCCTTCGATATGGATGGTCTGGAGGCGGACTTCCTGGCGTTCAGCGGTCACAAGATGCTCGGCCCGACGGCGAGCGGAGGGCTGCTGGCCAAGCGCGAGCATCTTGACCGGCTGCAGCCCATGTTCGGTGGCGGCGACATGATCCGCGAGGTCTTCCACGACCACGCCACGTGGAACGATGTTCCTTATCGGTTCGAGGCGGGCACGATGCAAGTGGCGCAGCAGGTCGGATTGGCCGCCGCGTGCGATTACCTCGACGCGCTCGGGATGGAGGCCGTCCGCGCCCACGAGGTCGACATCACGCGGTACGCGATCGACCGTCTGCTCGAGGCAGGGGCGGTGGTCTACGGTCCGAAGGACACCGACATCCGCGGAGGGACGGTCAGCTTCTGGTACCACGACATCCACCCGCACGATCTGGCGACGATCCTGAACGAAGAGGGGATCGCCGTTCGGGCTGGGCATCACTGCGCGCAGCTCGTGATGCGTCGCTACGGGACGCCTGCGACCGTGCGTGCTTCGTTCTACGTCTACAACACGAACGAGGAGGTCGACCTGCTGGTCGCGTCGCTCGCACGCGCGGGCGATATCTTCGCGTCCTAGCGCGACGATCCGACGCACGACGGGAGACGATGTGGCGCTCGACGATATCTACAAGGAAGTGATCCTCGACCACTACAAGAACCCGCGGAACAAGCGGGACCTGCCGGGGGCCGAGGTCTCATGCACCCGCAACAACCCGCTCTGCGGGGACGAGATCACCGTGTTCGCCCACGTCGACGACGGGACCGTGGCCGAGCTGACCTTCCAGGGAGCGGGGTGCTCCATCTCGCAGAGCTCCGCCTCCATGATGACCGAAGCCGCCGCGGGCAGGACCGTCGACCAGACGCTCGAGCTGGCGGGCCAGTTCCGAGGGATGATGGCCGGCGAGGTCGAACCCGACGACGACCGCTTCGGGGACCTCGTCGCCCTGAAGGGGGTCGTGAAGTACCCGATCCGGATCAAGTGCGCCGTGCTCGCGTGGGACGTGTTGCAGGAGGCGCTCCAGGACACCGGCGAGGCGACGGGCGCGCGGCCGCACACGGTCGGCTGAGGGACGTTCGCGGTTCGAAGGGGGAGCGGCGACCCCGACGCGAGGCCTGGTCGCCGCACCCGCCCGTACGATGAACCGGTGCGCGTGGTCTTCAGCGAGGATGCCCGTGACTTCCAGCGGCGTGACTGGACGGATCTCGCTCGCGTGGATCCCGCTGGGACGATCTTCCATCGGCCCGCCTTCCTGAAGCTCTACTGGGAAGAGTTCGGCGAGACGCCCGACCACCTCCTGCTCACGTTCGCGGAGGATGAGGACGGGCGTCAGGTCGCCGCCGTGGCGTTCGAACGGGCGGACGACACGCTCCGATTCCTGGGCGGAACGGAGGTGACCGACTACATGGGGCCCGTCGGCGAGCCTTCGATGCAAGCGCAGGTGGCGAAGGAACTGTGGGCGGCGTTGGTTCAACGCGACGATTGGCGCTCGGCCGACCTGCGCGGCCTCGCGGAGGACCGAGCGTGGCTCGGTCTCCTCCGTGAGGCCGCCAACGATGAGGGGCTCGTCGTACGGGAGGAGGACGACCAGAACGGGATCGCTCCGTTCCTTTCGCTTCCGCCCACGTGGGATGGATACCTCGAGTCCCTTCCCGCCAAGCTCCGTCACGAGATCCGTCGCAAGGCCAAGAAGCTGGAAGCCGAGGCTGGCCCGTTCCGGATCATCGTTGCGGACCGGGATTCACTCGAACGCCTGCTCGACCGGTTCGTCGAGCTCCATCGGATGAGCGAGGGTCCGAAGGGTGTGTTCATGGTTCCCGGGATGGAGATCTTCTTCCGCCGCCTGGCCGCGGCGTTCCTGCCCGAGCATGTCTTCCGATTGACCTTCATCGAGGTCGGCGGGCAGCTGGCTGCGGGCACGATCGGCTTCGTCTGCGACGGGACCTCTTACCTCTACAACTCGGCCTTCGATCGCGCGTGGGGCTCGCTCGCGCCGGGCATGGTGCTGGTTGCAGAGGACATCCGCCTCGCGATCGACGAGGGATGTACCGTCTTCGATCTCCTGAAGGGGGACTACGCGTACAAGTATCGCTTCGGCGCGCTGACCAGGCGCGTGCGCCGATTGGTGGTCGAACGGTCGTGAGCTACGGGTAGGCGCGGATCGTCCGGATGATCAGATCGGCGATGTCCACGTCGCCGCCGAGCACGACGTTGCCGGAAGCGAGGACCTCGTCAGGGTTCAGACGCTTGCCCGCGACGAGCGCGAACTGGGGCGCGCGTCCCACGATCATCGCGTCCGGCTCGCGATCGGGGTCAGGGACCTCGCCGATCCCCAGACCGTGGTGCCACGATCCCTCGCCCGGGCCCTCGACGTCGATCTGGACGCTCTGGCCTGAAAGGTCGTGTCCTGCCTGACCGAGCGCCCAGGGGAGCATGCGTACGGCTAGATCGATCGTGAGGTAGACCGGCCAGTGCTGCCACCCGAGTTGCCAGCCGTTCCCGACCCCGTTCGTCGCGCGCATGTCCTCGCCGTGCAGGAACCATTCGACGATCCGAGACTGCACGAGGTATCGCGCCGCGATGTCTCCGGCGATCCACGGGTACCGAGCGTTCTGCCAATCATCGTCATCGAGTTTCGAGCAGTAGACGAGGAACGATTCGGCAGCCTCGCCCCACGTGCCCAAGATCGCCCGCGTCTCGAGCCCGGAGCGACGGTTCACCGTCCAGGCGTTCCAGCCATCCACGGTGAACGGCTCGTCGCCGAGCTGTTCGCGATACTCTTCGAGCTCCTCGGCAGGTTCTCCGGCCACCAACTGCGCGGCCGCCGTGTCCCCGGCCATCAGGTGAGCCATCACGTCACGGTTCCACCACCCGGGGTCTGCGCTGGGCCGCTCCCAGGAGTCGGGTTCGGCGAACTGGATCATGCGCCCCAGACGTTGCCGCTCCGCATGAGCGATGCCCAGCAGCTCTTCTCGACCGATCGCCACCTGTGCGTATCCTCCTGCAGCGGGCGTCCGGACCGGCCCACGGGCCGAACTCGCGCGAAGTGTACAGTCGCGCGATGCGCGTCCTGGTCTGCCCGGACAAGTTCCGAGGCACCCTCACCGCGCGGCAAGCGGCCGACGCGATCGCGCGTGGCTGGCGGCGAGCCCGCCCCAGCGACGTCTTGGTGCTCGAGCCGTTGGCGGACGGAGGCGAGGGCACCCTCGACGCCCTGGTGCCCGACGCCGACCCCGACCCGGGCTTCCGTCGTATCGAGCTGAGGGCGACCGGTCCCGATGGGGACCCGCTCGACGCAGAGGCGGGGGTGCGAGGTCGCACGGGCGTGGTGGAGATGGCGCGTGCGTCCGGGCTGCAGCTGTTGACGCAGGCTCGGTGGGATCCGTGTCGGACGACGAGCCGCGGCACCGGCGATCTGATGCGTGCGCTCCTGGATCAAGACGTCGACCGGCTGCTCGTCGGTCTCGGCGGATCGGCGACGAACGACGGCGGAACGGGGATGGCACGCGCCCTCGGGATCCGGTTCCTCGACGCGGAGGGAGAGGCGATCCCGGAAGGGGGAGCGGCGCTGCTGAACCTGGCGCGGATCGATGCCCGCGGCATCGATCCGCGCCTCGCTACGGTGGACTGCGTCGGCCTGACCGACGTCGACAACCCCCTCTGTGGCCCGACGGGCGCGAGCGCCACGTACGGCCCCCAGAAGGGTGCGTCCCCCGAGGATGTCTGGGACCTGGATCGCGCGCTCGGTCACCTCGCCGCGGTCGTGTACCGGGACCTCGGCCTCGACGTCCAACACGAGCCTGGGGCAGGCGCGGCAGGCGGACTGGGGTTCGGGTTGCTCGCTTTCTGCGGGGCGTCCTTACGACCCGGGGTGGACGCGGTGATGGAGGCGGTCGGGTTCGACGACCAGATCCGCGGAGCGGATCTGGTCGTCACGGGGGAAGGGACCTTCGACGAGCAGTCGCTGCACGGCAAAGTGCCGGCCGGCGTGATGCGCGCGGCCGAGCTCGCACGCATCACGGTCGCGGTCGTGTGCGGCTCCGCCCGGGTCCACCCTGAGGGGGTCCTCGTGCGATCGCTCGTCGATCGCGTCGGGCCCGATCGCGCGACCGATGACGCGCGCCGTTCGGTCGAGCTGGTTGCGGAGGAGCTCGCGCAGGACATCAGGCAGGACGTCCAGCCGTGAACGACGCCGCCGGCCGCTTCGCCGAGGCGGCCGCCGCCGCCGGTCTCGCCCCGGACGTCCGGCGATTCCCCGAGGGGACGCGAACGGCCGACGATGCCGCTCGCGCGATCGGCTGCGATGTGGGTCAGATCGTGAAGTCCCTCGTGTTCGTCGCCGGGAGCGAGCCGGTGCTCGCGCTGACGGCCGGGGGGAACCGGGTCGATCCGGCCAAGCTGGCGGCCTTGTGCGGGGCCGCCGATCCGCGCAAGGCGACCGCGGACGAGGTTCGCGCGGCCACCGGGTACGCGATCGGGGGCACGCCGCCTTTCGGCCATCCGACCCGGCTCCGTTGTTTCGCGGACCCTGACCTCATGGGCTTCGATAGGGTTTGGGCCGCAGCGGGAACGCCCGATTCCGTGTTCCCCATCGCCCCCGAGGAGCTCGCACGCGTCGCCGGAGCGCTGGTCGCGCCCTTCACGGAAACTCGACCCGCTGGGTAGGGTTCTCGCGCGTCCATGGGTAGACTTGTGACGTTCGGGAAGAACCCACTGAGCCATCGCGGAGGATCGATGCTGACGCTCACACCGGCTGCGGCCGGCAAGGTGAAGGAGCTCCTCGTCGAGGAAGGGCGCGCGGACATCGCGTTGCGCGTCGCGGTGCAGCCGGGGGGGTGTTCCGGTCTCCGCTACGCGATGTACCTGGACGACCAGGTCACCGAGAAGGACGCGAGCGAAGAGCAGCACGGGGTCCGCGTCGTGATCGACAAGCTGTCGGTCCCGTACCTCTCACAAGCGACGGTCGATTTCATCGACTCGCTGGAGCAGACGGGCTTCACGATCGACAACCCGGCCGCCCAAGGCGGATGCGCCTGCGGCCACTCGTTCCACTAGCGCTTCCGGTCACTGTTAGCATCCCGACGCGGTTCTGCGGGCCCCTTCGATTCGGATCTCCGTGCCCGTTTCGACAAGGGAATGGCGCGTGATGCCGAAGATCGTGTACGTGATCGGCTCCTGGAACCATGAGGTGTATCCAGGCCCTTCGACACAGGCGTTGGCCGCCACATCTGCTTCCATCTCGATGAAGGCTTCCTGCGCCGGGTCGAGACGGAATGCAGCGAAGGGCATGAAGCCGCGCGGTGGACCGCCGTTCTCGTAGGGGTGGCTGTTCACGGCGACGACGCGCGTCGTGACCGCTGCGCCCCTCATGCCGATGTCTTTGATGGTCACCGGGATGGGGCCGTCGTTCCGGATCGAGACCTGGTACGTGAACGTCGTCCCTTTCCCGACTTTGACGGTGTTGATCAGTCCGGACACGCCGAACGCGTCGACGTTGCGCTCCGACGCGTTCGCGCGCGGGTCCTGGATGGCAGACTCGAAACTGCCACGCCCGAGTGGCTCGACATTCGATACCCAAGCGATCCCACCGACGATCGCAACGAATAGGAGAAGGACGACGATTCCAGCCGCGCGTCGCGGCCATCGCCGACGCTTGGCTGTCGAGGCGGTCGGCCCATCTGGAGGAGCCTCGGGCGGCCGAACGATCGTGTCGACGTCTCGACCCTACTGCTTCGTCTTCCACCGTTTCCGGGCTCCCCGCCGTACGGTCTCCCTTGACCGGTTGAAAGGAGAACGTCCGTGAGCATCCGCCCGTCCGTTGGCCCCGTCCAGCACCCCGCGCTCCAACGACACGTCGCGCAAAGAGCAGCCAACGTTCAGAACCGGATCGCCGACTCCATCACGCGCTTCGCCGGATCGATGGCCTTCGTCTACGTCTCGATCATCTGGTTCGGGCTGTGGATCGGGCTGCGCGTGGAGAAGTACCCGTTCGGCCTGCTGACCATGATCGTGTCGCTCGAGGCGATCTTCCTGTCGACGTTCGTGATGATCAGCCAGAACCGGGCGGACGAGAAGCGTCAGGTCCTGGCGGACAACCAGTGGAAGATCGTCCAGTTCGAAGAAGCTCAGAACGATCAGCTCATCGAGCTGTCGAAGCAGATCCTGGAGCTAACGAAGGCGATCCACTCCGTCGCGGTCACCCTGCAAGGCCAGGGTCAGGATCCGGGTCAGTCGGGGTCGTAAGCGAGGTTCGGTCGGAGCCAGCGCTCGGCCTCCGTCACGCTCTCGCCGAGCCGGCGGGCGTAGTCCTCGACCTGGTCCTTCCCGATCCGACCGACGTTGAAGTAGCGGGCGGCCGGGTGCGCCAGGTAGATCCCGGACACGCTCGCCGCCGGGAGCATCGCGCCCGTCTCGGTTAGCTCCATCCCGATCTCGCGGGCGCCGACGAGGTCGAAGAGCCGGCGCTTGAGCACGTGGTCCGGACAGGCGGGGTAGCCGAACGCCGGTCGGATCCCGCGGTAGCGCTCGGCGATCAGGTCTTCGTTCGTGAGCTGCTCATCGGGGGCATACCAGTCCCGCCGGACCTTCGCATGGAGCCACTCGGCGCATGCCTCCGCGAGCCGGTCCGCGAGCGCCTTGACCATGATGGCTCGATAGTCATCGTGCTCGGCCTCGTAGCGCTTCACGAGCTCGTCGGAGCCGAGCCCCGCCGTAACGGCGAACGCGCCCACGTGGTCCGGCAGCCCGGTCTCCACGGGGGCGACGTAGTCCGCGAGCGAGCGGTTCGGGTCGCCCTCCCCTCGCTGAGCCTGCTGGCGGAGCATCGGCAGCGTCACCCCGCTCGCCAGCACGATGTCGTCTCCTTCGCTGTTGGCGCGCCAGAAGCCGTACGTGGCGCGCGCCTGAAGGCTCCCGTTGGCGACGATCTCATCGAGGAGCTCGTTCGCGTCCGTGAACAGCTCGCGGGCCTGCGGTCCGAAGTTCGCGTGGTCGAGGATCTGCGGATAGGAACCCTTCAGCTCCCACGCGGAGAAGAAGAACGTCCAGTCGATGACCGCGCGGAGTTCCTCGAGTGCGGGCTCGAGCGTGCGCGCGCCCGTGAAGGGCGGCGGCGAGACGTCGTCGGCGCTCCACGTGATCGGCGTCTTGTGCTGGAGCGCGACGCGATAGGGGAGCAACGGGGTCTTCTCTCGCTCCTCGTGCTGAGCTCGGAGCTTCGCCTGGAGTTCGCGGTTCCCCTCGTCCAGGGTGCTCCTGCGGTCGGGGTCGAGCAGCGACGAGACCACCCCGACCACGCGGGAGGCGTCGATGACGTGGACCACAGGATGGGAATACGAGGGTGCGATGCGGACGGCGGTGTGCTGACGCGACGTGGTCGCGCCACCGATCAACAGCGGGAGATCGATCCCGCGCCGCTCCATCTCCTTCGCGACGTGGACCATCTCGTCGAGGGACGGGGTGATCAGTCCGGAGCACCCGACGATGTCGCATCGTTCCTCGACGGCGGTGTCCAGCAGGACGTCGGCGGGGACCATGACGCCGAGATCGATGACCTCGTAGTTGTTGCAGCCCAAGACGACTCCCACGATGTTCTTGCCGATGTCGTGCACGTCGCCCTTGACGGTGCAAAGGATCACCTTGCCCTGCGCGCGCGCCGTCCCGCCCGAGGCGATCAAGACGCGCTTCTCCTCCTCCATGAACGGCTCCAGGTAGGCAACGGCCTTCTTCATCGCGCGAGCGCTCTTGACCACCTGCGGGAGGAACATCTTCCCCGAGCCGAACAGATCGCCGACGATCTGCATCCCATCCATCAGCGGTCCCTCGATCACGTCGAGCGGCCGCTCGTACTGCTGTCGGGCCTCTTCGGTGTCTTCCTCGATCCAGCGGTCGATCCCGTGGACGAGCGCGTACGAGAGCCGCTCCTTCACCTCCGCGTCACGCCACGTGAGGTCCTCGTCCTTCGCGATCGCGCTCCCATGGACGCCTTCGGCGAAGGTGACGAGCCGCTCGGTCGCGTCCGGCCGACGGTTGAAGATCACATCCTCGGCGTGCTCCAGCAGATCGGGGGGGATATCCTGATAGACGTCGAGCTGGCCCGCGTTCACGATCGCCATGTCGAGCCCGGCGGCGATCGCGTGGTACAGGAAGGCTGAATGCATCGCACGCCGAACGGGCTCGTTCCCACGGAACGAGAACGAGAGGTTCGACACGCCGCCGCTCACCTTCACGCCGGGGCAACGTCGCTTGATCTCTCGGGTCGCCTCGATGAACGCCTTGGCGAACTCGTTGTGCTCCTCGATGCCGGTCGCGACCGCGAGGATGTTCGGGTCGATGATGATCTCGCTCGGGTCGAACCCGGCTCGCTCGACCAGCAGACGGTAGGAGCGCTCGGCGATGTCGACCTTGCGTTCGACGGTGTCGGCCTGGCCTCGCTCGTCGAAACACATCACGACGACCGATGCTCCGTATCGGCGGACCTTCGCCGCCTTGGCGAGGAAGTCCTCCTCTCCTTCCTTCAGGCTGATCGAGTTGACGACCGCCTTGCCCTGCACGCACTTCAAGCCGGCCTCGATCACGTCCCACTTGGAGGAGTCGACCATGATCGGGACCTTGGCGATCTCCGGCTCGGTCGCGACGAGGTTGAGGAACCGGGTCATCGCCTGCGCGCCGTCGATCAGGTCGGTGTCCATGTTCACGTCGATCAGGTTGGCGCCGTTCTCCACCTGATCGCGTGCCACGTCGACGGCGGCCTGGAAGTCGCCGGACTCGATCAAGCGGGCGAACCGCTTGGAACCCGTGATGTTCGTCCGTTCGCCGACCATCACGAAGCCGGTCTCGGGCGTGATCCGGAAGGGCTCGAGGCCCGAGAAGGACGTGAAGCCTTCGCTCGGGGGGAGCGACCGGGGCCGAGCGTCGGCGACGGCCGCCTTGATCGCGCGGCTGTGGTCCGGGGTCGTCCCGCAGCAGCCGCCGACGAGGTTGACGAGGCCGGCGGCTGCGAACTCCCCGAGCAAGGAGCTGGTGATCTCGGGCGTCTCGTCGAAACCGCCGAAGGCGTTGGGGAGACCGGCGTTCGGGTAGCTCGCGACGGGGACGGTCGCGACCCGGGCGAGGGCCTCGACGGATGGACGCATCTCGCGCGCACCCAGCGAGCAGTTGATCCCGACGATCATCGGGTCCGCATGCGCGACCGAGAGCCAGAACGCCTCGATCGTCTGGCCGGACAGCGTCCGCCCGCTGCGGTCGACGATCGTGACCGAGATCCAACGCGGGAGGTCGGGGGCGACGTCGATGGCTGCGGCGATCGCCGCTTTGGCGTTGAGTGTGTCGAAGATGGTCTCGATCAGGAGCAGGTCGACGCCGCCGTCGCGCAAGGCCTCGATCTGCTCGGCGTAGGCCGTGTAGACCTGGTCGAAGTCGACCGTCCGGAACGATGGGTCGTCCACCTTCGGCGAGAGCGACAGGGTGACGTTGAGGGGGCCGAGCGACCCCGCGACGAGGCCGCCGTGTCGATCGGCCGAGTCGCGGGCGAGCCGGGCGCCCTCCAGGTTCATGTCCCGGACGGCGTCCTGCAGCCCGTAGTCGGCCTGGCCGATCGAGGTGGCCGTGAAGGTGTTCGTCGTCGTGATGTCCGCCCCCGCCTCGAAGTACGCGTCGTGGATCGAGGTGACGATGTCGGGACGGCTCAGGTTGAGCAGGTCCGGATCCCCCTTGACGTCGCGGTCATGGTCCTGGAACCGCTCGCCTCGGAAGTCGCTCTCCTCCAGACCGCGGCCCTGCAAGAGGACACCCCACGCCCCGTCGAGGATCACGATCCTCTCGGCCAGTGCCGTCTGCAGTCGTTCGCGTACGTCCATCGGTGAACAAAGAGTAACGGCAGCGACCTGCGAAGATCGTTGCTGGCGGCCCGGACCGGATACCCGCTAGGCTCAGAGCCGTGACCCAGAGCCTCCCCGAGATGGTGATGCGCGATACCAAGGGGGCATCGACCATGCGCCAACCCGAGGTGCGGGCGTCTCGCACGAAGCGGGAGACCGCGGTCGCCTTCGCCGGCGTCCCATTGTTCGCGGATCTCCCCAGGAAACATCTCCGATGGCTGGCGCGCGAGGCCGACGAACTGGCCTTCGACCCGGGCCAGGAGATCGTGCGGGAGGGATCCCTCGGGGAGACGCTCTTCGTGGTCATGGAGGGCAGAGCCAAGGTCACCCGGAACGGTCGGCGGGTCGGAGAGGTCCTCCCGGGCGACTTCTTCGGCGAGCTGTCGACGATCGACGGCGGCCCGCGCACGGCCTCGATCACGGCCGTCACACCCGTAAGGGTCGTGCGACTCTTCCGACGGACGCTCCGGAAGCTGCTCGAGGACGAGCCCCAACTGTCGGTGAAGATCCTCGACGGGATCGTTCGACGGATCCGCCAGGTGGAGCGTCGATCAGGCTAGGGACTCCCGCTCGCCTCGATGAGGGCGTCGAGCGCGGCGAGCGTGCTCTCGTCGAGCTCCAGATCCCCCGCCGCGGCGTTTGACCGAGTGTGCTCGGCGTCGCGGCTCCCCGCGATGGCGCTCGTGACGCCCGGCTGACGCCAGTTCCACGCGAGCGCGAGCTGCGGCACGCTCACCGCGAGCCGTTCAGCGATCGGTCGCATCCCGTCGACGAAGGCGAACGCCAGGTCGAGATGCGCACCGGACGTGAGCCCGTCGGAAGCACGCCAGTCGTCGATCTCCTCGGCGTCCTCCCGGCGGAGTGCCCCGGTGAGGAGTCCCGCGCCGAGCGGTGAGTAGCTGAGGACGCCGATCCCGACCTCGCCGCACCAACGGATCAGCTCGCGATCGTCCAGGCGGACGAGGGAGAACTCCTGCTGCAGCGAATCGACGTGCCGAGCCGCGCGGCACCGGTCGATGAGCGCTCGATCGAAGTTCGACACCCCGATCCAGCGGACCTTGCCGGCATCGACGAGGGCGCCCATCGCTCCCCAGGTGTCTTCGACCGGGACGCCGGTCGCACCCGGCCAATGGAGCTGGTAGAGGTCGATCACGTCGATCCCGAGCCGGCCGAGGGAGGCATCGCAAGCCGCCCGGACCTGCTCGGGCCTGAACCCCGTCCCCTCGGGAGCCGGGGCTACCTTCGTCGCCACGAGGACGCTGTCGCGTCGCCCGGCGAGAGCCTTACCGACCAACATCTCGGACACGCCATCGCCGTAGACCTCAGCGGTGTCGACCCAGTTCATCCCGGCGTCGATCCCCGCACGGATCGCATCCATCACCTCGGACTCCGACCGGTTGGGACCCCAGGCGTCACCGCCGGCCTCCCACGCCCCGAATCCGATCACCGAAAGCTCGGGACCCTTGGCCCCCAATCGCTGCGTGCGCATGCCACATACAAACACAACGCACCGTTCCCGGTCGCTGTCGACCTGGCGCGCTACGCTAGATAGCAAGCGCAACCCCGTCCGCAACCAGAAGGAGCGTATGGCCTCCCGGCCAACCGGTTCGATGACCAAGACCGTCGAGGAGCGGGACCACGTCGTCATCCGGTTCGCAGGTGACTCCGGAGACGGGATGCAGTTGACCGGTGACCGGTTCACCAATGCCACCGCGATCCTCGGGAACGATCTGGCGACGCTGCCGGACTTCCCGGCCGAGATCCGTGCCCCGGCCGGCACGGTGCACGGGGTGTCCGCCTTCCAGATCCAATTCGCGAACAACGACGTCACGACCCCCGGCGACCATGCGGACGTCCTGGTGGCGATGAACCCGGCGGCGCTCCGAGCCGACCTGGACAAGGTGGCGCGGGGCGGCACGATCATCGTCAACGAGGACTCGTTCACCCAGCGGAACCTCGAGAAGGCTGGATACGCCTCAGACCCGACGACCGACGGGACCTTGGACGGGTATCAGATCTACCCGGTCCCGATGACGTCGATCACCGTTCGCGCCGTCGAGAGCCTCGGTGTGGGCAAGAAGGAGGCCGAGCGGTCGAAGAATATGTTCGCCCTCGGCCTGGTCTCCTGGATGTACGGACGCCCCGTCGACGTCACGCTCCGGTGGTTGGAGAAGAAGTTCGGCGGCAAGCCGGAGATCTACGAGGCGAACGTGGCATCGTTCAATGCCGGCTACAACTTCGGTGAGACGACCGAGCTCTTCGCGCATCAGATCCACGTCGCGGCGGCGCCGGTGACCGCAGGGACCTACCGGAACGTGGCCGGATCGCAGGCGCTCGCGTGGGGCCTGATCGCGGCCTCGGTCCGAAGCGGCGTGCCGTTGTTCTACGCCAGCTATCCCATCACCCCCGCATCCGACCTCTTGCACGAGCTGTCGAAGCACAAGAACTTCGGAGTGGTGACGATCCAGGCTGAGGACGAGATCGCCGCGGCCAACATGGCCCTCGGAGCGGCGTTCACCGGTCACCTGGGGGTCACGGGCACCAGCGGGCCCGGGATCGACTTGAAGGCGGAGACGATCGGCCTCGCCGTCATCACGGAGCTGCCCATGATCCTGGTCGACGTGATGCGCGCCGGCCCTTCCACCGGGATGCCGACCAAGAACGAACAAGGGGACCTGTTGCACGCGATGTTCGGCCGCCACGGGGAATCGCCGATCCCGATCGTGGCCCCCTCGTCGCCGGCCGATTGCTTCTCGGTCGCCATGGAGGCGGCGCGCGTCGCGATCCGATACCGCAGCCCAGTGATCCTGCTCTCGGACAGCTTCCTGCAGAACTCGTCCGAACCGTGGCTGCTTCCCGACGTCGACGCGCTGCCGACCATCGACCCACTGTTCGCGAAGGCGAACGGCTCGGACTTCCTCCCGTACGCGCGCGACGAACGGCTCGCCCGGCCCTGGGCGATCCCGGGGACCCCGGGCCTCGAGCATCGGATCGGGGGCCTCGAGCGCGAGGACCGAACGGGCGACATCAGCTACGAGGCCGAGAACCACGAGCGGATGACCCACATCCGCCGCGAGAAGGTGGACGGGATCGCGGCGGACATCGCTCCCCTCGAGGTCGACGATCCGACCGGGGACGCCGAGCTGTTGGTGCTTGGGTGGGGGTCCACGGCCGGGACGATCCGCGCAGCGGTCCAGCGTGTCCGAGGATCGGGCGAACGGGTGGCCACGGCACACCTGCGGTGGCTCAACCCCATGCCGACGAACACGGGCGAGGTCGTGACGAAGTACCGGCGGGTCTTGATCCCGGAGCTCAATTCGGGACAGCTCACGATGTTGATCCGGGCCGCCTTCCTTGCCGACGCGAAGACGTTCTCGAAGGTCCAGGGGCTCCCGATCTGGGCCGATGAGCTAGAGGATGCGATCGTGAGGATGTTGCATGGCTGAGGAGAACGGTGACGTCAGCGGTATCGCCACGCTGACGAAGAAGGACTTCACGTCCGACCAGGAACCGCGATGGTGTCCCGGGTGCGGCGATTACGCGATCCTCGCGGCCGTTCAGGGATTCATGCCGGAGCTCGGCATCGAGCCCCACAACACGGTGTTCATCTCGGGGATCGGTTGCAGCGGTCGGTTCACGTACTACATGGACACCTACGGCTTCCACGGGATCCACGGCCGGGCACCTGCGATCGCGACAGGTGTCGCGACGGCCAACCCCGACCTGCATGTCTGGGTCGTCACCGGGGACGGCGACGCCTTGTCGATCGGCGGGAACCACCTGATCCACGCGCTGCGACGGAACGTCAACATCAAGATCCTGATGTTCAACAACCAGATCTACGGGCTCACGAAGGGCCAGTACTCGCCGACCTCCGAAGAGGGGAAAGTGACGAAGTCGACGCCGTTCGGCTCGGTCGACCATCCCTTCAACCCCGTCGCCCTGGCGCTCGGTGCCGAGGCGACGTTCGTCGCCCGAACGGTCGACAACGATCGGAAGCATCTGACCGACGTGCTGCGACAGGCCACCGAGCACCCCGGGTCGGCCTTCGTCGAGATCTACCAGAACTGCAACGTGTTCAACGACGGCGCGTTCGACCTCATCCGGGACAAGCAGCAGGGGTTGCACAACCAGATCCGGCTGGTGAACGGCGAGCCGATCGTATTCGACGAGGGAACCCGATGCGTTCGGGTGGGCGAGAACGGCCGGCTCGAGATCGCCGCGGTCGCGGATTCGGATCCCAGCTCGATCATCACCCACGACATCCATGGCCGTCCTTCGCTTGCGTTCGCGCTGGCGCACCTTTCGCATGGCCCGACCGAACCGACCTGCATCGGTGTGTTCCACGAAGAGGACCGACCCACCTACGGCGAGGCGGTCCGTTCACAGTTGGAGCGCGCGGTCGAACGACTGGGACCCGGCGATCTGAAGACGCTGCTGCACGGCGGGGACACCTGGACCGTCGGTTGAACGGCGCGGTTCAGCGACGGCGGCCGAGCCAGTAGGCGAGGCCGGCGCCGCCGCAGCCCCCGAGGATCAACCCCACAGCCAGTCCGGCCGAGTTGTCGCCTCCGCCCGAGCCGATCGCTGCGCCCAGCGCGGCTCCGAGCACCAGCCAGACCGGCGTCGGCAGCAGCGAGCCGGTCCGGCCGTCGCTCATCGGCTGAGCTCCTCGGGAGGGCGGAACCGCGCGAGGGCGTCGGTGGAGATCCGCTCGACCCGCTGCAGCTGTCGCACGAGGTCGGGGAGCGTCCGGAGGAACCGGTCGACATCGTCCTGCGTCGTCGTCGGGCCGATGCTCACCCGGAACCCCCCCATGCCTGGGAGCCCGATCTGTTCGAGGACGGGGGAGGGATCCTCCGGACGGCCGCTGCGGGGCGAGCCGGCGCCGACGTGGAACCCGCGGTCGTCCAGGGCCATCGCCAACGTCGCCGGGTCCAGCCCGCCCACCACGAACGCGACCAGGTGCGGCGCTCTGTGCGTCGGGTGACCGAGCACCGTCGCCCCCGGGACCTCGGAAGCGATCCGTTCGCGGATCGATGCGGTGAGCGGCCACTGGCGGGCCGCCTCGTCGGCCATCGTCCCCGTGGCTGCCTCGAGCGCGGCAGCCATGCCGACGATGCCCGCCGTGTTCTCCATCCCCGAGCGCCGCTTCCGCTCCCGGTCATCGCCACGCAGGGAGGGCGAGATCCCGACACCCCGTCGCACGTAGAGCGCGCCGATACCCGGCGGACCACCGAACTTGTGCCCGGAAAGGGAGAGGAGGTCCACACCCAGCGACGCCACGTCGACCGGCAGCCGGCCCACCGTCTGGCACGCGTCCGTGTGCAAGCCGACGCCGGCTTCCCGGGCGAGCCGGGCCGCCTCGGCCACCTGCTGCAACGTCCCGAGCTCGTGGTTGGCGTGCTGCAGGCTTGCCAGGAGGGTGCCGGGGCGGCGGACCTCGACCGCGAAGCGGTCGAGGTCCGCTCGCCCCGTCCCGTCCGTCGGGATCCCGGCAACCTCGAACCCATCTGCGTCGAGCACGCCGCAGATGCCTCCCACGGAAGGGTGTTCGACGGCGCTCACGACGATCCGGCTGCCCAGCTCGCGAAGCGCTCGCGCGGCTCCCCCGATCGCGAGGGCGACCGACTCGGTGCCGCCCGACGTGAAGACGATCTCATCGGCCTGCGCTCCGACCGCCCGACCGATCGTCACCCGTGCATCGTCGATGGTCGCTCGAGCTGCGCGGGCCGGTCCATGGATCGTCAAGGGGTCGCCGAAAGCATCGAGGGCCTCGACCATCGCAGCTCGAGCCTCCGGGCGGAGAGGCATCGCCGATGCGGTGTCGAGATAGACCTCTGCGTCCATCACCGACCAAGCGTAGCCCTCGCGCCGCCAGGTCCTAAGGCGTCGCGGGGTCCCGTGCCTGGAGGTAGAGGGACCAGTAAGCGATGCCGGCAACGATCCCTCCGGCGATCGGTCCGGCGATCCACACCCACCAATCGGTCCACGTCCCTGTCGCCACCGCCGGTCCGAACCAACGAGCAGGGTTCATGGCCGCACCCGTGAGCGGTCCGACCGCGAGGACGTCGATCGTGATCACGAGCCCGATGGTGAACCCCGCGGTCCTCGCGAACGGCCCTCGATCGTCGATCACGGTCGCGAAGACGGCCCAGACGAGGAAGAAGGTGGCGACCGCCTCGACCAAGACCGCCTTCCCGAGCACGTACCCGGACAGCACGCTCGGCGTGCCGCCGTTCACCGAGTCGAACGCCGGCGGAGGGGAGAAGTACTTCAGGAGGAAGGCCGCCGCGACCGCGCCGGCCAGCTGCGCCACGATGTACACGGCGCTCCGCACGGTCGGCATCTTGCCGGTCACCCAGAGTGCGACTTGGATCGCGGGGTTGAAGACCGCGCCCGAGATGTGGACCATCAGGGACACCATGATGGCGATCGTCAGGCCGTGGGCGAGGGCGATCGCCAGCTGATCGGTGTTGCCGGTTGCGATGATCGTTCCCGCCCCGAAGAAGATGAGCGCGAACGTCCCGATGAATTCGGCAACGGCTGCCTTGCCGGTGTCCTCCATGGGCCTCCCGTGCCGCGGTGTGTGAGCTCGCCCGAACCGTAACGGAGGGTCCGGTGCGCGGCAAAGCGCCTGGAGGGCCCGTGGTAGCCTCCCCGAACCGTGGATGTGTTGCTCGTTTCACCCGACCCTCGCTCTCGGGAGTTGACCGCGCTCACGGTGCGCAGCATCGAACGACGACTCGGAGAGGCGCTGCGTTTCCGCGCCGCGGCGAACGGTGACCTGGGGATCAAGGCCGCACTCCGCGATCGTCCGCAGGTGATCGTCGCCGACGAGATCGCCTCCCGCGCAGGCGCCTTCGCGCTGGCCAAGACGCTGCGTGATGACCGAGATCCGTTCGCGGGAGTGATCGTGATCCTGCTCGAGCGTTCGCAGGATGCATGGCTCGCTCGGTGGTCGGGAGCCGACGCATGGTTCGTGAAGCCTCCGGACCCGTTCGAGGTCGCTGATCGATTGTGGGAACTGCTCGAGCACAGGGGCATGCTGCCCCAGGAGGAACGGGTGTGAGGATCAAGGGAACGTGCAAGCGCTGCGGGCGGGAGTTCTTCGCGGATCAGGCCATCGCGAGTGGTGGGAGATGCCCCTGGGATGGACAGCCGTTCACCGCCGATTACGCGTTGGTGTTGGTCGACGCGCTCAAGGCGGCGCAGGTGTTCGGGACCAGGTTGGAACGAGCGCTCGAGGAGATCGCCGATATCCATCCGGCGTTCACGCTGGACCGCGACTCCGTGCTCGGCGGGCTCAACCGGAGCGTCGCGTCGCTGGAGCAGAACCTGGTCCGGCAAGGCTGAGCAGGAGGCGGGATGGGCTTCAACGCGATGCAGCCGGGGAAGGTCAAGCGCGGCGATCTGCTGTTCCTGATCGTGGCGTTGATCGTGATCGGCGCGCTGCTGGCGTGGGCGTTCTTCGGTTCGTGAGGGGAGATCCAGGCCTCGGATCGCAGCCGTTCTGCTACCTCACGACGACGGGTCGCGTCACGGGTCGGTCGCATCGCATCGAGATCTGGTTCGCGCTCCACGACGATGTCTTGTACGTGCTCTCCGGCGGTCGCGAACATGCCGACTGGGTCCGGAACGTCCTCGTGTCGCCACAGGTCGTGCTCGAGATCGGTGACGTGAAGCGCTTGACGAACGCGAGGGTGGTCGATCCCGGCTCGGACGAGGACGCGCTCGCCAGGCGACTGCTGCTCGAGAAGTACGGCGGCGGCGGCGAGAACCTCACCGAATGGGCTCGGACGTCCTTGCCGGTCGCGATCTCGTGGCACCCGGCCGTGTAGCCAACACGGTCTGGGCGTTCAGCCTTCATCGAAGCCGATCGAGAACATCCGCTCCAGGTCGTGTTTGGAGTAGACCTGGAACGCGATCAAGGATTCGGTTCGTTCGACGCCCTCGATCCGTGCGATCCCGCCAGGGATCACCTTCGCCAGGTCGTCGTGCCCGGGCACCCGAACGATGGCGACGAGATCGAACTCGCCAGCGACCGAGTAGACCTCGGAGACGCCGTCCACGTCGGCGATCGCCTCCGCCGCCCCGCCGATCTCGTCGACGTCACACTGGATCAGGACAACCGCATGGACGCTCACGGCACGGCCTCCTCACGAGCGTTCGAGGACCACGGCGAGTCCCTGCCCGCCGCTGATGCAGAGGGTCGCGAGCCCCAGGGACTTCCCCGTCGCCCGGAGTTCGTACGCGAGCGCAAGGATGATCCGAGCGCCGCTCATGCCGATCGGGTGACCCAGGCTGATGCCCCCACCGTTCGGGTTCAGCCGATCGCGGTCGAACTTGAGCTCGCGTTCACACGCGATGACCTGCGCCGCGAACGCCTCGTTCATCTCGATCAGATCGAAGTCAGCGATCGTGAGACCCGTCTTGTCCAGGACCTTCGCGGTGGCCGGAACGGGACCGATCCCCATCAGCTCCGGGGGGACCCCGGCCCAGCTCCACGCGACGATCCGCGCGAGCGGTTCCCGGCCCTCGGCCTTCGCACGCGTCTCGGACATCACCACCATCGCCGCCGCGCCGTCCGTGATCCCACTCGAGTTGCCGGCCGTGACCGACCCGCCCCCGCGGAACACCGGCTTCAGCTTCGCCAGGCCCTCGAGCGTGGTGTCGGGCCGGGGGTGCTCGTCCTCCGACACCGTCACCGGCAGGCCGTCGAGCACCGTCTCGACGGTGAACAGCTCCTCCGCCCGGCCAGACGCTCCGGCGGCCGCCTTGTGCTGCGATCCCAGGGCGAACTCGTCCTGCTCCTCTCGCGTGATGTCGTAGCGGTCGACCAGGTTCTCCGCCGTTTCGCCCATCACCAGCCCGCAGAGCGGATCGAGGAGGCCGTCGCGGTACATGGCATCCACGATCCGCGTATCGCCCAGCCGGTGACCGCGTCGCATCTGCGGGAACAGGTGGGGAACGCGGCTCATGTTCTCCATGCCGCCCGCGAGCACCACGTCGGCGTCGCCGAGCGCGATCTGTTGTGCGGCCAGCTGAACGGCCTTCATCCCCGAGCCGCACGCCATATTGACGTTGTACGCGGCGACATCGATCGGCACGCCCGAACGAACGCTGACCTGGCGTCCGGTGTTGGGACCGTTCCCGGCCTGGCGTGCGTGCCCCAGGATGGTCTGGTCGATCAGCTCGGGAGCGATCTCGGCGCGCCGCATCGCCTCCTGCGCCGCCAGCGTACCCAGCTCGACCGCCGGTGTATCGGCGAAGGAGCCGAGGAACCTGCCGATCGGGGTACGGGCTCCCTCGATGATGACCGCCGTCTCCATGGGCGGAGTTTACCGGCCGGCCTTCGCACGTCCGCCGGGCGTGCGGCCCAGGTCGCGCATCGCGCCGAGGATCCGGGCCAGCGCAGCGCCCCCGTCGACAGGCTCCGATGGGGCGACCTCGCACCGTTCGACCCGGGTGGGATGACGGGTGATCCAGGAGCGGATCGCCGCGAGCTCGTCGGCGCGCTCGCGCGGGGCGGGTGACCCGATCGGCTCCGGCGGGGGCTCGCCGCCCCGCGCGAGCGCGCCCTCGATCAGTTCGAGCCGCTCGCCTCGAGGCCCGCGCAGGACCAGCCGTCCGGCCGTCAGCCACCGGTCGATCCGGAGTCGCCAGAGCGACTCCGCGATCGACCGGAGGCGATCACGTGCGAGCGCGGCTTCCTCGAACCGCTCGTCCGTCGCGAGGCCGTCCATCCGCGCCTCCAGCTTCGCCAGGAGCTCGCCCGGCTGGGTGAGGGCCGACACCAGCGAGCGGACGAGCTCGCCGTACCGCTCGGGGGTGGTCCTGCCGTCGCACGGCGCGAGGCACCGGCCCATGTCGGCGAGGGCGCACGGCGCGAAGCGGGTCTGCACGCCCATGGACCTCGTGCAGCGGCGGATCCGGAAGACGTCCTCGATCGCGTCTTTCGCCTGCCGCGCCCGAGCGGAGGACCCGAACGGGCCGAGGTAGCTGCTCCCGTCGTTCGCCGACGCCGTTCGTACCACCTTGAGCCTGGGCCACGCCTCCGTCGGGTCGAGCTTGAGGTACGCGTAGCGCCGCCACCGCTTGCCGTAGGCGTTGTAAGCCGGTTCGTACCGAGCGATGAGCCGAGCCTCCAGCACGAGTGCCTCGGCCTCGCCGTTCGGCGTCGAGATCCCGCGCACGTGCTGCACCGAGCCGAGGAGGTCCTGCACCTTCTTGCGCTCATCACCGTAGAAGTAGGACCGGACGCGGGCCCGGAGGTCGACGGCCTTGCCCACGTACAGCACCTTCCCGGTCCGATCCTCGAACAGGTAGACGCCGGGCGACCGGGGAAGCAGGTCGGCCAGGCGGATCTTGCCGAAGTTCGGTCGCCCTCGGGCGGTGCAGGCCTCGCGGAGGTCCCCGAGGGTGGCGATCCCCAATCGGCCGCCGAGCTCGATCAGGCCGTTGAGGACCTCGGCGGTGGCCTCCGCGTCGGCGAGGGCGCGGTGGACGGGGATCGAGCGCGTCCGGAAGTATCGGGCGAGCGTGACGAGCCGCACGTTCGGCACGTCCGGCCACACGACGCGCCTCGCGAGCCTGGCGGTGCAGACCGGCGGTCCCTCGAGAGGGTCGTAGTCCAGGCGCAGCAGGTTGGCGTTCAGGAACCCGAAGTCGAACGACGCGTTGTGTCCGACGAAGATCGCGCCGCGCGCGAACTCGAGGAAGCTGGGAAGGACCTGCTGGATCTCCGGCGCGCCCGTGACGAGCAGATCGTCGATGCCGGTCAGCTGAGCGACGTAGGGCGGGATCGGCTGCCGTGGGTCCACGAGGGACTGGAACGTGGACAGGCGCTCGCCGCCCCGATAGGTGACGGCCCCGATCTCGGTGATCGCATGGTCGGTGGGTGAGCCCCCCGTCGTCTCGAGGTCCACCACCACGAAGGTAACCTCGGAGAGCTGCACGCCGTCGGCCAACGTGCACTGCAGTGGCTCGAGGAGCATCGGGCCTCCGTCGGCAGGGGCCGAGCGAGGGCGCTCACCGTATCCGAACAGGTGTTCGGCCGTCAAGCGGCCGTGGGGGCGCATGGCTCGGAACGCAGACGGGGCGCCCTTCCGGGCGCCCCGTCGGTGATGGGGTCGTGGGGGAGGATCAGAGCCGGAAGATCCGCCTCCGCTGCGCGGGCAGCTGGGTTGGGGTCCCTACGAAGCGAGCACGGAGTTTGAACCGTCCGTGGCCAGCGGGCCGCCTGAACGTGGCGCGATAGCGGGCGTCCGGCTTCCCATCGCCATCGCGGTCCTTGAGCGCGGTCACCGTGACGGTCTTGGCCCTGAGCCGGTGCCACTTCCCGCCGACGAACCTGAAGAGCGCCACCCGGACCTTGAACCCCGCCGACGCGGGCTCGAGAAGGCCTCGACCGATCACGAGCGTCCGTGCTACCCGCCGGCGCAGGGTCAGCGTCGTCGGCTGCCTGTCATCGTTCCTGATCGTGCCGACGCCGGTTGCGTTCGAGATCTTCCCGCCGGTCGGGCTGGTCAGGACGACGTGGAAGGTCTCGTTCGCCTCGAACCCGGTGTCGCCGTTCACGAGCACCGTGATCGACTTCGTGGTGGCGCTCGGCCCGAAGGGGAGCGTGCCGCTGTTCGCGGCGTAGTCGACGCCAGCCGTCGCGGTCCCACCGCCCGTCGTGAAATGCACCGTCGAGCTGAGCTGGGTCGCTCCCGACTTGGTCACCGTGAACGTGAACGCGGTGATGCCGGCGTTGCCTTCAGCCGTGCTGACGTCGTCGATCGTGAACGTGGGAGCTGCGTCATCGTTCGTGATCGTCCCCGCGCCGGAGTCGTCCGTGATGGTGGCGCCGCTCGCGTTGGAGAGGTCGAGCGTCAGGTGCTCGTCGGCTTCGTAGATCGCGTCACCGTGCACGGTGACGGACGATGCGACTGAGAGCGTGACGTCGAACGGGAGGGTCGTGTCACCGACGTTCCCTTCCGCGACCGATCTGTCCGCGACCGAGATCGTCGCCGAGGCGTCGTCGTCCGTGATCGTGCCGAGTCCGGAGGCGTCCAGGAGGTTCGCGTTCGACTCGTTCGACAGGTCGACCGTCAAGGTTTCGTCGGCCTCGTGGGTGTTGTCCCCGTTCACCGTGACGTCGACGGTCTTCGCGGTCTGGCCGGGGTCGAAGGTGAGCGTCCCGGCCGATGTGGCGTAGTCGCCGCCCGCGATCGTGGCCGTGCCGTCGTTGGTCGTGTAATCGACGGTCACCGTCTGGTCGCTCGGGTTGGAGAGCGTGACGTTGAAGGTCATCGTGGTGGTGTCGGGGCTGTTGCCCTCCGTGACCAACTGGTCGTCGATCGAGATGTCCGGGACCTGGTCGTCGTTCGTGATGGTGCCGAGTCCCGAGGCGTCCAGGAGGTTCGCGTTCGACTCGTTCGACAGTTCGACCGTCAAGGTTTCGTCCGACTCGTGGGTGTTGTCCCCGTTCACGGTGACGTGGACGGTCTTCGTGGTCTGGCCGGGGTCGAAGGTCACCGTCCCAGACGCCGCGGCGTAGTCGCCGTCCGCGATCGTGGCCGTGCCGTCGTTGGTCGTGTAATCGACGGTCACCGTCTGGTCGCTCGGGTTCGAGAGCGCGACGTTGAACGTGAGCGTCGACGTCCCGGCGTCACCCTCGCTGATCGACTGATCGTCGATCGAGATGTCGGGGACCTGGTCGTCGTTCGTGATGGTGCCCAGGCCAGACCCATCGGCGATCCCGGCGTTGCCGGGGTTGGAGAGCTCCACCGTGAAGGTCTCGTCGGCCTCGTGCGTGGTATCGCCGTTGATCGTGGCGTCGACGGTCTTCGTCGTCTGGCTAGGGTCGAAGGTGAGCGTCCCGGACGATGTGACGTAGTCGCCGTCCGCGGTCGTGGCCGTGCCGTCGTTGGTCGTGTAATCGACGGTCACCGTGTCGGAGCTGGCGTGCGACAACGTGACGTTGAAGGTGAGCGTCGACGTGCCGGCGTTCCCTTCCGTGATCGACTGGTCGTCGATGCTCACGTCCGGGATGGGGTCGTCGTTCGTTACGGTGCCGAGGCCGGAGCCATCGAGGATGTTCGCGTTCGTCGCGTTCGACAGATCGAGCGTGAGCGCCTCATCCGGCTCGGTGGTGTCGTCACCGTTGACGGTGACGTCCACGGTCTTCGCCGTCTCATCCGCAAGGAAGGTGACGGTCCCGGATGCCGCCACGTAGTCGCCGTCCGCGATGGTGGCCGTGCCGTCGTTGGTCGTGTAGCCCACCGTCACCGTCTGGTCGCTCGGGTTGGAGAGCGTGACGTTGAAGGTCATCGGGGGCGCCGCTCAGGTCCACCGTGAAGGTCTCATCGGCTTCGTGCTTCGTGTCCCCGTACACCGTGACGTCGACGGTCTTGGACGTGTCACCCGGCAGGAAGCTGAGCGTCCCGGAGGTCGCGGCGAAGTCACCGTCGGCGACCGTGGCCGTTCCATCTGCCGTGGCGAAGTCGACGCTGGTCGTGAACGCGGTCGTGCCCGTCTTCGTGACCGCGAACGAGAACGTCGAGCTGCCTACGTTGCCCTCCGCCGCGCTAACGTCGCCTATCGAGAAGGATGCCGAACTGTCGTCATCCATGATGGTCTGCGTCGCGCTCGGGGTGTCGATCACGATGCCCGTGGCGGGTTGTGGGTTCGAGATGTTGACTGTGAAGGTCTCGTTCGTTTCGGCGGTGGCGTCGCCGTTGATCAGCACCGTGGCGGTCTTCGTCTTGTCCGGCCCGGTCCCGTTGAAGCTCACCGTGCCGCTCGCGGCGATGTAATCGCTGCCGGCGGTCGCGGTGCCGTCCGCGGTCGCCCAATCGATCGAGAAGGCGGTCGGGTTCCCCGTATAGACGATCGCGAAGCTCACCGAGGTTGTTCCGCTGTTGCCCTCCACGTGCGAAGGCGTGCTGGCGGTGATCGTCACGTGGTCGAGGGGTGCTGCCGACGCCGGCGGCGTCGGCATGCCGAGCACGACGATGGCTGCGGCCACCATCGTTCCGACCACGCGCAGGGATAGAGATGTGATCCGTGTCATCGAAGCCCTCCGTTCGGGAACGCCAGACCATCCGGCCGGGACGTCCCTGTGCTGGATGTCCCTTCGGAGGGGGATATCGACGGGTGACCCCGTTAGGTGGATGCGAACGGTGGGGGAGAAATACCTACGCGGAATCGGGTACGGGATCGGGGTGGATCGATCGCTCGACGAGCAGCGCGAGCAGCTGCTCGGTCGCGAGGTGCGCCTCCTGGATGTGCGCCGTGACGTCCGACGGGATCCGGATCGCGACGTCGGCGAGCGGTGCGAGCTTCCCTCCGGATCGTCCCGTCAGCGCGAGGACGGTGAGGCCCATCCCTGCGGCACGTTCGGCTGCAGCGATGACGTTCGCGGAGTTGCCGCTCGTGGAGATGCCGAGCAGGACGTCGCCGGGCCTTCCCAGCGCCTCGAGCTGCCGCGCGAAGATCCGGTCGACACCGAAGTCGTTCCCGATCGCCGTAAGGAGCGATGTGTCCGTCGTCAGGGCGATCGCGCGCATCGCGGGTCGAGGATGGTCGAGCGTCAACGTGCTGACGAACTCCGTTGCGAGGTGTTGCGCATCGGCGGCGCTCCCGCCGTTCCCACAGATCAGCAGCGTGCCACCACCCCGGAACGAGGCGGTCAGACGGACGGCCGCCTCGACGATCTCGTCCAGACAGGACGACAGGACCGCCTGCAAGACCGAGGCGGTCTCCGTCAGGTATCCGGCGGCGCGTTCGCGCGCTTCCTCGCTGTTCACATCGCCCTGTCTCGCGGGAGCGCCGCGATGATATCCACCGCGGCGCCCAGGTCCGGGACGACGTGGTCGGCCAGCGGCTCGGCCGACGCACGCTCCTCCCGCCCATGCCCGGTGAGGACGAGGAAGGTCATGGCACCGACGGCTCGGCCCAAGCCGACGTCGCCGGCATGATCACCGATGACGACGCTCGTTGACGGGTCGAACCCGAACCGCTGAGCGGCTTGGAGTGCCAGCCCGGGAGCCGGCTTCCGGCAGTCGCACCCGGCTTCCGGCGCGTGAGGGCAGTGCAAGATCGCGTCGACCGCCGCGCCTTCCTCCCCCAAGAGCGCGAGCAGGCGTTCGTGGATGCGGTCCAGGTCCGCCGGTGCGAGCTCACCACGGCCCACGTGGGCTTGGTTGGTCACGACCACGATGCCCATCCCCACCTCTTCGCGTAGGCGGACGAGCGCATCGGCCGATCCGGGGATCAGCTCGATCTGGTCGGGATCGATGATGTGGTCGCGCTCAACGTTGATCGTGCCATCCCGATCGACGAGGGCGAACCTGCGGGTCAAGGCGATGGCGCCCAGACGTCGCCCCCGCGCCTCGCCCGCACCCCGTCGCTCGAGAAGGCGAACGAGGCGAACTGTCCTCCCGATCGCTCGAGGGCGTCGCGGATCGCCTCGTGCCCGTAGGGCGGGGCCGCCAGGAGGAGGTAGCCGCCGCCGCCTGCTCCACAGATCTTGCCCCCGATCGCGCCCGCGGCGCGGGCCGCGGCGAGCATGTCCTCGATCGGGGTGTCCTCGGCGATGAACGGGTTCATCTGCTTCTTCGCGACGAAGGCGTCGTCCAGCAACGACCCGAGGACGTCGACGTCCCCCCGCTCGACGGCGTTCCGCATGGCGAAGGCCATCTCCTGGAGGCGCTTCATGCCCAGGATCGTGTCCTCTCGTCCCTCGCGATGCAGCTGGATCTGACGATCGATGAGACCGACGTTCCGACGGACGCTCCCCGTGTAGCACAGGAGCAGCTGGCGACCGAGCGCGGCGAGCGTCCGCGCGCTCGCGCGCACGGGGCTCACGGACACCTCAGCGCGCGAGAACTCGAGGAAGTTGAAACCGCCGAACGCGGCGGCGTACTGGTCCTGCCATCCGCCGCTGATCCCGAGATCCTCACGCTCGATGCGGTGCGATAGGCGCGCCACCTCGTGCGCCGTGAGCCGGCGATCCGTCAGCATAGCCAGGGCCGCCACGACCGCGGTCACGAGGGCGGACGAGCCACCGAGGCCGCTGCCCGGTGGGGCGTCGCTCTCGATCTGCAGGTCGACGCCACGGGTGATACCCATCCTCGCGATCGCGGCCTTCGGCAGGTCCATGACACCGTCGTACGCGGGTCCTCGGTCGAGGTGGTACGCGACCATGTGGCCGAGGTCGAGGGAGCGCACCCGGATCTCTCGATCGTCGCGCGGGACGAGCCGGACCCGGACCGAGTGGTCGATGGTTGCCGACAGCACCGCTCCGCCGTGCTCCTCGTACCAATGGGGGAGGTCGGTGCCGCCGCCGCAGAAGCTGATCCGGAGCGGCGCGACGGCGTCGATCGGGGTGCGGTCGGGCTCCACACGAGCAAGTCTAGGGGCGGCGCCGATCGCCTGGCGACCGGGTGCCGACCGCGTCGATCCTTCGCGTCAGGCGACGTTGCGCTGGAGCCGACGACGTTGCTGCTCGGTCGTCGCTCCCCACACGCCGTAGCGCTCACCGTTCTTGAGGGCCCACGCGAGGCATTCCTCGCGGATCGTGCAGACGTTGCAGAAGGCGAGCGCCGGCCCCGCCTCTTCCTCCGAGATCGGGAAGAAGACATCCGGGTCGATCCCGAAGCAGGCGGCACGGTCCTGCCAGAGATCCGGGGGGGACGGATCGGCGGGGAGCGCGTCCACGTCAACGTCGGGGAACCGGTCGATCCTCACGTTCGTCGCACCCCCCTTCGCGGCCGCGGGCAGGCCGAGGCCGATTCATAACAGAGCGCTCGGCGCCAAGGGAAGAGGGCGAAGGCACCCATTGCGCTCTCACCTGACAGGGGGACACGAAATGACTCGAACGGACTAGCTCGTCGCGAGCGCTTCCTCGAGCGAACGGCCGTCCGAGACTGTCAGCGGCAGGGTCGCGGCATCCCACCGGACCCGGACGAGCACCGTGCTTCCGTCCCGGTCGCGGGCCGCGCTGGTGACCTCGCCGACCGCGTTCGGCGCCGCGAAGACGGGCTCCCCGACGGAGATCGACCCCGGACCGTGAAGGTGACGCAGGAGCCGCGGCGGATGGCCGAGGTTGCGCACACGCGCAACGGCCTCTTGGCCGAGGAAACATCCTTTGTCGGAATCGATCGTGGCCTCGAGACCGGCCTCGGCCGGCAGCGAGCGCTCGTCGAAGTCCGGTCCCATCCGCGCGATACCCCGGCGGACGCGCCAGACCTCGTAGGCGTCGCCGCCGGCCTCTTCGAGGCCGGCGGCGATGCACGCTTCGACGAACCGCCATGCCGGCTTCCCGGCATCGACGAGGACGTCGATGCCGGGCCCGACGCTCGAAGGTTCGGTCGCGCCGTGGATCCCGACGAGGGATGCGGCTTGACCCGGAACGGTGAACAACGCGAGGTCGTTGGTTCGGTCTTCGAGCGAGACATCGGAGGACAAGACGTAGGTACTCAGGGCCAGTCCGATGTGCTGGGGTTGCTCGGGTGCCTGGAGCAGGACCAGATCGTCCTCGCGACGCGCGACCTGGATGTCGGCGCGGATCCGGCCGGTCGGGGTGAGCAGGAGCGAGCGGCATCCCCGGCCCGGCTCGAGCGCGGCGACGTCGGCGGTGAGCAGATCACCGAGCCATGTGACGGCATCCGCGCCCGTGACCCGGACCTTGCGCCAGGGGGAACGATCGAGGAAGGCACGCTCCTCCTCCAGCGCAGACACCTGGGTACCGGACCCCTCATCCATATCCGTGCTCGTCCCCCCGCTGCCCGAGCCCCTCGGGCTCCCTCTGCGATTATCGGCACCGTGGACGTTCCGACCACCCTGCTCGTCACGAATGACTTCCCGCCCCGTGTGGGCGGCATCCAGAGAACGCTCGAGGCGCTCATGCGAGCCCTGCCGCCGGACCGGGTCGGCGTGTTCTGTCCGACGACCGGCGATCCCTCCCGGTACGACGCGGAGGCTCCGTTCCCCGTCTTCCGTCAGCCGGAAGCGGCGCTGTGGCCGACCGGGAACACCGGCCGACGGGTGCGTTCCGCCGCGCGTGAGCTGGGCGCCGAGGTGGTGCTGTTCGGCGCCACCTATCCGCTGGCCCTCCTCGGACCGAGGCTGGCTGCGGACGGGTATCCCTACATCGCCGCGGCGCACGGCTTCGAGTACTGGCTCTCGATCGCCCCGGTGACGCACGCGGCGATCCGGCGCGCGACCTCGCGGGCATCCCGCGTCGCGGTGATGTGCTCGGCTTTCGTCGCGCGAACGGTGCGGACCGCGGTGCCCGACGACGTTCCCGTCTCGGTGCTCTACCCGGGCGCGGATATCGAGCGCTTCCGGCCGGACCTCGAGACCGACGGGATCCGACGCTCGCTGGGCATCGGGGACCGGCCGCTCGTCGTGTGCGTCAGTAGGCTCGTCCCGCGCAAGGGACAGGACGTGTTGATCCGAGCGATCGGATCCATCCGAGCCCGCGTTCCCGACGCCACGCTGCTGGTCGTCGGGGCAGGTCCCTACGAGGCGAAGCTCCGCGCCCTGGCGAGCGCGGCGCCTTCCGGTTCCGTCCTGTTCGCCGGCGAGGTGAGCGAGGACGACCTCCCCGGTTACTACGCGGTCGGGGACGTGTTCGCGATGCCCTGCCGGACACGTGCGGCCGGGCTCGAGGTCGAAGGGTGGGGCAACGTCTTCATCGAGGCGGCCGCGTGTGGCCGCCCGGTCGTCGTCGGCGACTCCGGGGGCGCCCCGGAGAGTCTCATCGACGGCGAGACCGGGCTGTGCGTCGACGGTCGCCGCGTGGATGCCGTCGCCGACGCGGTCGCCATCCTGCTCGGCGACCCCGGCCTCGCCCGGAAGATGGGGGAGGCGGGACGTGCGCGCGTCATCCGCTCGTACACCTGGCCCGTGATCGCGGGCCATCTCGCCGGATGGCTCGGCTCCGCGGTCGGGTGAGGGTCGTTCATCGGGTCTCATCCGAGGGGTACCCTTCGGCCGTGCCCCATGATGACCTGCGGTGTCCCAACTGCGGCGCACTGGTTTCCGAGGATGCAGCATGGTGCGGCCAATGCTTCGCGCCCCTCGGTCGAGCTCCCGAGCCTCCTCCCGTCCCGCCGCGGGACGAGCCGCCCGCGCCGACCGGCGTCGCGACGGCCACCGAGCCGGCGGAACGACCACCGCCCTTCTGGCCATGCCCGGTGTGTGGGGGGAAGAACCCGATCCAGCTCGATACCTGTGCGACGTGCGGCACGCCGTTCGCGCAGGTGATGCGTGCTCCTGTGGAACGCGGCCAGGTGGACCCGCGCGACGCGGCGATCCGTTCGTTGATCTTCCCCGGGCTCGGGCACCGAGCGCTCGGTCGCGGGCTCGACGGGCTCGCGCGCGGCGTGCTGTTCGTGGTCACGTTCGGGCTCGGGGTCTTGCTCGCGATCGCGGCCTGGGGATCCGGAGCGCTCGTCGCGGCGTGGGCGCTGTTCCTCGTCGCCGGGATCGGCGTCTACGCGATGTCCGCGTTCGAGGCACACCGGTTGGCGCAGGGAGGCGATCTGCTCGTGGAGACGAAGGTCCTGATGTGGGCGCTCGTCGGCGTGGTGTTCGTCGGCGTGGGCTTGCTGGTGTTCGGCGTCGTGACCGCGACCCACCGGTAGCATTGCTCCGATGGAACACGCCGAGGGATCGATCCTGATCGAGGCGCCGATCGACGACGTCGTCGAGGTGATCGAGGACTACGAGGCGTACCCGGAATGGGCCGACGTCCGGTCGGCGGACGTCCGCGAACGGGGCGAAGGAGGCCGGCCGACGGAGGTCGCGTTCGAGGTCGACGTCCCGGTCCTGGGGAAGGCGTCCTACACCCTGCGCTACCGGTATGCGCCGGGAGACACGGCTATCTCGTGGGATTCGACCGACGCCCACGGAGCCGTTCGCGACGTGCGCGGCGAGTATCTGCTCGATGAGATCGATCCGGACACCACGCAGGTCACCTACCGATTGGCCGTCGAGCTCGGACCCCTCGTTCCCGGGTTCATCCGGACGGAGGGGGCCCGTCGAGTGATCGAGAACGCGCTCGGGCGACTGAAACGTCGCGTCGAGATGGGTTGATGAGCGTCGAGCCGCTCGCCTCCCGGGCGATGCGGCCGGTGACCACGCCTGTCCCGCCTCGTCCGGACGGTGAGGACCGATGGCCGCTCGCTTCCTGGAACCTCCACGAGTTCCTCCCGATCGCGCTGGTGCCGTTCGGCTTGGTGCTGTTCGCGAACTACCTCGTCTTCGGGTTCCTGGGGTGGGACTCAGACGCGGGAGCCGCCGTGGTGACGGCCGCGCAACAGCTCAGTCTGCTCATCCCGATCGCCATCGCCGTCCGCCGCACCCGGGGCTCCCTCGCGCCGCTCGGCTTGCGCCGAGGCGGCTGGCGTGCGCGCGACGTCTTCGCCGGCGTCGGCGCGGGGATCGGCGCTGTGCTCGCGGGAACGGTCGTGATCGCGATCACGGTTGAGCTGGTCCGTGCGATCACCGGTCACGAGCCGACGACGACGACCCCCCTCCAGGACCTTGCGGGGCCGTGGCTCGTGCTCAACGCCGTGATGGCGGTGTGCCTCGCCCCGCTCTGCGAAGAGGTCTATTTCCGAGGGTTCCTGTTCCAGGCACTGCGTGGCTGGATGCGGTTCGTGTGGGCCGCAATCCTGTCGGCTTCGCTCTTCGCGTTCGTGCACGTTCGCGGTCCTGGCCATCCTCGCCACCCGCTGACGTCGAAGGGGCGCGAGGTAGGCTGGCTCGATGCGCGTCATCCTGTTCACGGGCAAGGGTGGGGTCGGCAAGACGACGGTCGCGGCGGCCACGGCGGTCCGGGCCGCCAAAGCCGGCGATCGGACGTTGGTGATGTCCACCGACCCCGCGCACTCGCTCGCGGATTCCTTCGAGACGAGGATCGGCAGTGCGCCGACGAGGATCATCGAGAACCTCTGGGGACAGGAGATCGATGCGCAGGAGCGGCTCGAGGACAACTGGCGTGACATCCAGGACTACATGGTCCAATTGATGAACTGGGCGGGCACCGAGACGATCCAGGCCGAAGAGCTGACCGTGATCCCGGGTCTCGACGAGATCTTCGCGCTGATCGATGTGAAGACCCACGTCCAGAGCGGCAACTACGACTGTCTCGTCGTCGATTGCGCGCCCACCGCCGAGACGCTGCGGCTCCTCTCTCTGCCCGAGATCATGAGCTGGTACATCGAACGCATCTTCCCGGTCGAACGGAAGGTGGTGAAGGCGGTCCGCCCACTCGTGTCGAGGATGACCTCTCTTCCGATCGCATCGGATCAGGTCTTCGATGCGGTCGAACGCCTGCACCGGAACCTGGACGCGGTGAAGGTCATCCTGACCGACGAGGCCGTCTCCTCCGTCATCCCTACTTCGGGAAATGGAAGGACATCCAGGCCGAGCACCTGGCGACGGTGCACGAGTCCTTCGAGCCCGTGCCGATCCTCCTGTCCCGGTTGTTCGATCGCGAGATCGTGGGGATCCCCTTGCTCGAGGACATGGCGGCGGAGGTCTACGGAGAGCTGGACGCGGTCTCGATCCTTCACCATGACGACCCGATCCGTGTGCGCAAGCGGGGGGACGGGTACGTGTTGCGGATGCGGCTTCCGTTCGCCTCCCGCGACGACATGGACATCCACCGGCGGGGCGAGGAGCTGGTGGTTCGCGTGGGGTCGTACAAGCGCAACCTGATCCTCCCGCAGTCGCTCAAACGGATGGTCGTCCGCGAGGCGAATTTCGCCGGCGATCACCTCGAGATCGTGTTCGGTCGCGGGCCGCAACCCGCGGACCCGGAAAGGGGCTGACGATGGCCGAGGCCACGAAGGACGAGCGCGCGAAGCGGGCGAGAGCCCACGTGCCGGCGAGCGACGTGCCGGACCCCGCTGCATCGGACGGTTCGCACGTACAGGGCGGATGCCCGGTCGCGTGGTGCCCGATCTGCATGGCCGTCACGGCCGTCCAACCGCTCAAGCCTGAGGTGATCGAACACCTGCTGAAGGCGGGCACGGAGATGCTGCTCGCGTTCCGCGGGGTGATCGATGCGCGGGCGGAGGAGCTGCACCCCACCGACGGGGATCAGTCCGGCCCGACGCGGCTCGAGAAGATCGACATCGGATGAGCGAGGCGGCACCGCAAGCCGTCGGCATCGACGTCGGCGGCACGAAGATCGTCGCGTTGCGGGTGTCGGGGGAGGGCAAGGAGCTGGCGCGCTCCGTCCGTCCGACACCGGCCGAGGACATGGACGCCACCCTCGAGACGCTCGTGGCGGCGCTCGGCGACGTGTCGGCCCCGGACGTCGTCGCGGTCGGCGTGGGGGCCGCGGGGCTCGTCGAGGAGGGCACGGGCGTCCTGCGCTTCGCGCCCAACCTGGCGTGGCGCGATGCCCCGATCGCCGAGGTGGTCGGTCGGGCGGCCGGGACACGCGTGATCGTCGAGAACGACTGCACGGCGGGTGCCTACGGCGAGTACCGGGTCGGCGCGGCCCGCGGGGTCGCGCACGTGCTCTACATCGGGGTCGGTACCGGGATCGGCGGTGGCCTGATCCTCGCGGGCTCGCTCTACCGCGGCGCCCACGGGTTCGCAGCGGAGGTCGGTCATATCGTCGTAGAGCCGGAAGGGCCCGTCTGTGGATGCGGCAACCGTGGGTGCTGGGAGACGGTGGCGAGCGGCTCGGCCATCACGCGTGAGGGCCGAGCCGCGGCGCGCCGGCACGCGCCGCTCGCGGCGCGTGCCGGCGGTGATCCGGACGCAGTCACCGGGCACATGGTCGTCGATGCTGCGCGCGACGGCGATGCCGTCGCGCGCGGCATCGTCACGGAGGTGGGGCGTCGTCTGGGGGAGGGGATCGCCGGGTTGGTCAACGTGCTGGATCCTGCCACGGTCGTCGTCGGGGGCGGGGTGGGCGGCGCCGGCGACCTCCTCCTGGACCCCGCGCGGGCGGCGTTCGTGGATGCGGTGGAAGCGGCCGAGTACCGCCCGGCGGTTCCGATCGTGGAGGCGTATCTCGGCACGGACAGTGCCGCGATCGGCGCTGCGCTGCTGGCGCTGGAGGAGCGAGGGTGAAGCTTGGCCTCGTGCTGACCGTCTTCACGGCCGACCCCGCGAAACCCATGACGTCCGCAGCCCGCGCCGCGGCCACAGGCTTCGACGCCGTGTTCGCGTCGGATCACCTCTTCCCACCGGGAGCGCCTGACCGACCCTCGCTCGAGCCCTACACGCTGCTGGCGGCGATCGGAGCCGCGAACCCCGGCCTCGGCGTCGGGGTGCTCGTCACGCGGGCGGGGTTCCGTCCGGTGGGAATGCTGGCGAAGCAAGCGGCGGCGCTCGACCAGGTCAGCGGGGGCCGCGCCGTGCTGGGGCTCGGGGTGGGCGATGCGAACGGGCGCGCCGAGCACGCGGCGCTCGGGCTCGACTACCCGCCATTCCCCGAACGCCTCGCCCTGCTCGAGGAGACCGTGCTGGCGCTCCGCGCGCTCTTCGCCGGGAGGGCGTGGCAGGGCGGGCGGCGGATCCCGGCGCTCGCGGGCCCGCTCCTGCCGCCGGGTTCCCCGCCGGTGTGGGTCGGTGGGACGAAAGATGCCGCGATCGGCGTCGCCGCGCGGGCGGCGGACGGGTGGAACGCGTGGGGGCTCGGAGCCGACGCGTTCGTGGCTCGAGCCGGCGAACTGGCGGGGCTCGCCACCGGGGCCGGCAGGGACCCCGCCGAGGTTCCGCCGACCTGGGCCGGGATCATGTTGGTCGGCCGGGACGCGAACGAGCTCGCCACGCTCGAGGCGGAGCGGGCGGGCAAGGGCCTCGGGATGGACATCTGGAGGGGCACCGCGGACGACCTCCGACGGCTCCGCGACCGCGTCGAGGGAGTCGGAGCGACGTGGCTGATCGCGGTCGCCGCGGGTCCGGCGGATCGCTCGGAGCTCCTGGCCGCAACGCTCCGCGCCTGATGCGCGCGTCCGAGCTGAAGCGGGCGAAACGGGACGTCCGACGAGCGGTGCTCGCCGCACGCGACGCGATCGGCGAGGCTGAGCGCGTCGCCCGGAGCACCGAGATCCACCGACGGTTCCTCGCGCTTCGCGAGGCCGAAGGCGTCGGGGTCGTGATGGGGTTCTGGTCCTTCGGCTCGGAGGTGTCGACCCCGCCCCTCCTCGAGACGATGCACGCTCGAGGCGTCCGGGTCTGCCTCCCGCGGATCGGGGAGGGGGATCTGGAGGCGGTCGCGTACGAGCCCGGCGATCCGATGAATGAGACGTCGTTCGGCGTCCGCGAGCCGGCCGACGGGACGATCCTCGCGCCGGAGGCGCTCGACCTGGTCGTGACACCGGGGGTCGCCTTCGACCGGTCAGGGCACCGGATCGGGTATGGGGGAGGGTTCTACGACCGGTTCCTCCGCCGCACCCGTCGGGGCGTGCCGCGGATCGCCATCGCCTTCGACCTCCAGGTCCAGTCCAAGGAGCTTCCCGCCGGAAGCTTCGACCTCGGTGTCGACGTCATCGTCACCGAGACCGAGACGATCCGGTGCGCTCCGGGGGGGACCGAGCTCGGCGTCGCGACCTCGCAGACTTGAATCGCGGTTCAGCCGTGCGGTACAACGAGCCCATGGCGAGGGAGACCGCGTTCCACCCCATCACGTCCCAGAAGGCCGCCGGCTTCACGGACGAGGCGGGGTGGCTGTGGGTCACGAACTTCGGGGACCCCGCGGCCGAGTACCGCGCGATCCGCGAGGGCGTGGGGATGTGGGATCTGTCGCCGCTCAACAAGTGGGAGTTCACGGGGCCGGACGCGGTCGAGGCCACGCAGCGGGTCCACACGGCCGACATCGTCGGGATGACCTCCGGCCAGGTCCGCTACGGCCCGTTCGTCGATGAAGACGGACTCCTGGTTGACGACGGGACCGTCTTCCGCTTCGCCGAGGACCACCTGTGGGTCTGTACGAACTCGGACGAGCGTGAGGAGTACTTCGGCGCCGCGGCCAAGGGGCTCGACGTCGAGGTGCGTTACATCGCGCCGGAGCTTCCGAGCATGCAGATCCAGGGGCCGAAGAGCCGCGAGCTGTTGCGAACGATCACGGACGTGGACCTGGACACGCTCCGGTACTTCCATTTCCTCCCGGAGCAGGTGCAGGTCGGTGGCGTCCCGGTGTGGCTGTCGCGGACGGGCTTCAGCGGCGAGCTGGGGTACGAGGTCTTCCTGCGCCCCGAGCACGCGGAGGTCCTCTGGGAGGCGGTGGAAGGGGCCGGCGCGACCCCGTACGGCGCGGATGTGATCGAGCCGATCCGCGTGGAGGTCGGGATGATCGTGACCGACTACGACTACGAGCCGCACCAGCGGACCCCGTTCGACCTGGGCCTCGACCGGTTCGTGTCGTTCAACGAGCTCAACATGGGAACCGAGAAGCTCCGCGCGGTGGCCGCGGCGCCGCCGAACCGGTTCGTGACGGTCCGGTTGGACGGCGATGTACTCCCCGAGTACGGATCGGCCATCGTGGATGGCGGCGAGGCGGTCGGGACCCTGACGTCGCCGGCCGACAGCCCGCGGTTCGGACCGATCGGCCTCGCCGTGCTGCCGACGGATCGTGCCGCTCCCGGAACCCGCGTCTCGATCGAGCACGACGGCGCGACGATGACCGGTACCGTCGACGTCCTCGCGATCTACGACCCCGCCAAGGAGAAGCCGCGCGCCTGACGCCGAGGCGTCCACGATCGGAGGAGACACCGGATGACCGAGGACAAGCGCTCGCCGCTGCACGCATGGCACGAAGCCCACGGGGCCGAGACGATGTGGGAGGACGGGTACCCCTGGACGATGCACGAGGGTCGTGACCCGCTCGAGGAGTACGAGGCCGTCCGGACCGCGACCGGTATCTGGGATCTCTTCTCGACGTGCAAGTACGAGGTGACCGGGCCGGACGCGGCGCGGCTGATCCAGCGACGGTTCACCAACGCGGTGGAGGGGATGCAGCAGGGTCAGGTCCGCTACGGCGCGTTCGTGAACGACGATGGCACCATGATCGACGACGGCAACGTGTACCGGTTCGCCGACGACCGCTTCTGGGTGATGATCAACACCGCGGATCTCCAAGAGTGGTTCCGCGAGACGGCGGGCGACCTGGACGCGCGGATCGAGCACCGCACCGACGATCTCGCGATGATCGCG
>VAXZ01000074.1 GCA_005885035.1 Actinomycetota bacterium | reverse complement strand
CCTGGCGAACCTGAAGCGGGTGTTGGAGCAGCGCTCGCCGTAGATCAGCCAGGCGCCAACCGAAGGAACCCCCCCACGAACTCGGACCAGAGGGTGAGCGTTGCACCGCCACCGGCCGCTTCGGCGCGCATCCCCCCCACGATCTGCTCGCCGGCCGCCCCGTAGATCTCGAACCTGATCGGTTCGATGTATTCGTACGCCTGCTGGGCCCGCTCGTCCGCTCCTTGCCAATGGAGTTGCATGGCCTCGATGTCGGCGAAAGCGTGCATGAAAGCGACCTCGGTGCCCTCCTCGTTGACATAAGCCAGGTTCATCAGGGTCCGGGGCTTCTCCGTCTTCATCGCCGACCAGATCTCAGCGATGAGTGGTTTCAGTTCCTCGGCCTTTCCCGGCTTGACCCGGTGATGACTGATGAAGACGATCGGCTCGGACATCGCTCCTCCATCTCCTGTGGTCCTCATCGTATGCGGTGGGACCGGTCGTTTCGAACCACGATGTTGGGGCCAGAGGGCATCCCCGGCCCGGCTGACCGACCTCGTCCCCTGCGTTCCCGAGGCATCGACGAGATCTCTCCGTGCGATCCATCTCGCCCGGTGCCTTGAGATCGCGGAGAACGTGCGGAGCGCCTCCGACTTCGAAGGTGTAGATCATGCGCTGCGAGAACGGCGCATCGGGCGATGCGAACGAGCCGGCCGATGAGTGTCGGTCCATTGCCATCTCCCACCCCTCGTCGGTCACGGTCACGTCGAGGATCCTGTGGACGCCGCGCGAGTCGAAGTAGTGCATACGAAGACCGTCGGTGTCGCCGATGATCGAGATCGAGTCGGGGATGTCGGGGTGGTCGTAGCGGGACCGGTAGATGAGGAACCGCTCGCCCTCGAACCACTCGATCTCGCTCGACCCATGGACGGCCGCGCCCGGGAGGCCCGGGTGGGTCGCTTCGGTCGTCCAGTGGCCGACGAGCCCCCCAAGCTCTGAAGATCAGCGTTCATGTACAGGCGCACTCCAGGAGGAGCCAAACTGATCGCTGCCTCCGCACCCTCGGCGGCCACCGCCACGTCCCGAACCACAGACACTGATCCATTTCGGACGCCGAGCTGCCCGCCAGGCCATCTACAACATCTGGGAAATACAGTCATCTTCGGGCATCATGACGCCGCGATCGAAGCCAGGGGGAGTTCCTGATGAAACCGGCCATCAGCATCGTTACGCTCGGGGTCGCCGACTACGGTCGCTCGAAGGCTTTCTACGAGGCGCTCGGCTGGAGCACCGAACTCGACATCCAAGAGACAGCCTTTCTTCAGGCGAACGGCGTTCTTCTCGTGCTGTGGGCGCGCGACAAACTCGCTGCAGACACAGGCGTGAAAGACGACGGGGCGCGATGGTCCGGTATCACGCTCGGCCACAACGTCGCCTCGCGCGACGAGGTTGACTCAATCATCGAGGATGCGCGCCGCAATGGTGCCGATATCACGCACGAGCCAGGTGAAACCTTCTATGGCGGCTACGCAGGCGTGTTCTGCGATCCAGACGGTCATGCGTGGGAAATCGCACACGATCCCGGCTTCGGTCTCACGGAAGATGGCAGCATCGTCCTCCCGTGAGCGGTCGCCTTGCTCGAAGCGGCTGAAACGCACCCTTCACCTATGAAGATGCAGTTTGGCGCTCGAACTGGTCAACCCGCAGGCGACCCCGAGCGGCATAACGATCCAGGTCTACCGGCTCACCGGGCGTCCGCAGTATGCAACCGCCACCGTGTGACATAGGGTGCCGCAGTCAGTGAGAGTCGACATCCCCAAGGCAAGGTCAGTGAAGTTGAACCCCGATCCCTGAAGGAGGTCAGCCGTGTCACTCGTCCGCGTCCACAACTTCTCGATCTCGCTCGACGGCTTCGGCGCCGGCGAACCTCAGAGCCACGACGCACCATTCGGCCACGCCGGCGAAAGGCTGCACGAATGGATGTTCACGACCCGGTGGTGGCGCGAGATGGTCGGCGAGCTCGGCGGCACCCACGGCCTCGACGACGCCTTCGCGCGGCTGCACGGCCCCGGGATCGGCGCCGAGATCATGGGTGCCGGGAAGTTCGGCTACCCCGGATGGCACGAGGACCCGGAGTGGAAGGGGTGGTGGGGTTCCGACCCCCCGTTCCACACACCGGTCTTCGTCCTCACCCATCACCCTCGCCCGTCGATCGAGATGGAGGGCGGCACGACGTTCCACTTCCTCGACGTTTCGCCCGCCGAGGCCCTTCAGACTGCTCGCGAGGCTGCGGACGGGCAGGACGTGCGCATCGGTGGAGGCGCCTCCGTGATCCGCGACTTCCTCGCTGCGGGGCTTGTGGACCACATGCACATCGTGGTGGTTCCCATCCTGCTCGGCCGAGGCGCACGCCTGTGGGAGGGGATGGAGGGCGTCGAGAAGGACTATCAGGTCGAGGCAGTCTCCTCGCCCAGTGGAGTGACCCATGTGACTTTCGCACGGACGGCGTGAGCCGCTCGGGCACGCACTCACTCGTCAGACCGTCGTCGGCGACCTCGACCAACGTGTCGTAGAAGTTCATGCCCACTGCCCTTCCGCCGTTCGTTAGGCGTCTCGGACGAACTCGTAGGTGAGGAAGGCGACGTCGCCATCGATCGTCTTGGTGTCGACGAGGCGCATGGGCTTCTTGTCGCGGGTCTCGCCGAAGAGGCGCTTACCGTCCCCGAGCACGACCGGGTAGATCTTCAACCGCAGCTCGTCGACGAGGTCGTGCTCCATCAGTGTGCGCACGAGCTGGAAGCTGGCGGGAACGAGGAGGTCCCCGTCCAGCTCCTGCCTCAGCGTGAAGACCTCGTTCGCCGCGTCGCCCTCGAGCACCGTCGAATCGTTCCAGTCGGGCTCATGGAGGGTCGAGGACACGACGTACTTGGGCATGCTGTTCAACCTGTCGGCCAACTCGCCGCTACGGGATGGCCAACGCCCGGCGAACCACTCATAGGTCCGCCGGCCCAGCAACAGGGCCTCGGCCTCCAGGGCGTCGTCGAGAGCAAGCTTGCTCACCCCTGGACGGTCCTTGATCAGGCCCACCCAGCCGCCGCGCTCGAAGCCCTCGTCGCCGGCCGGGTCCTGGATGACTCCGTCGAGTGAGACGTTGTCGCTCACGACGATCCTTCCCATCTCGGTTCTCCTTTCGCTCTCGCGTTTCCTCCGGTCACGGCCTGGCGGAGGCGAGGGGACACTGTAAGAACCCGAACGCCGCGGGAACACTGTGTGGGTGAGCGCTCGCGAATGGGGCCGAGTTGCCTGAACCTTCGCAGCTGGCGATTCGGTGGGGGCCCGGGTCGATGAGCACGGTACCTCCGGCGCCTGCTGCCGGTCCAGTTCTTCTCGAGGTTCGATGTGGCGGGAGAGCGGTCTGGGCTTGACAACCAGTCTACGGATCACAAGAACACTGGGGGGCCGAAGCCAATGACGCGGTCGAACCGACCGAAAGGTCGATCCGACATGAGGAGATTCACCCATGGGTCCAGGCGGAAGCCGCGGCCCAGCAGATGGCGGGTCGCGACCTCGTTCGGCGCCGGCAACTGGAACTCGAGTCGCTCGATGCCCAGCTCACAGGCTCGACCTTCGACGTGGAGGAGGATGCCGGGCAGATCGACCGGATCAACGGCTGCGATCGGACCGACCCCATGTTGGCCCACGAAGGCGAAGCCGACGGCCATGTCGTCGCGAACGTACAGGTAGCCCTCACGATCCTCCAGAAGCCAGCGGATCTCACTGTCCTCACGCGCGAAGTCGAGGATCGATCGCTCGATCTCGCGCTGCGCATCCAGGTCCGCCTCCGAATCAGCGCTGAGGCGACGGGCCTTCAGGTCGTCGCCGGGCCGTGCATCCGCGGGCGTGCCGGTGAGCGTCAGCATCGGGAAACGGGCGACGGTGCCCGTAGCGTAGTAGCGGCTGAGGCCCCGAACGTCGGTCGTCGCGATGATCGAACGGATGTCGCCACGCCCGACGGGAAACACGCGCTCGATCAGGGCCTTTCCGATGCCTCGTGATTGGCTCTTTGGCAACACGAAGAACTCAGTCAACTCGAACAGGCCACCGCGTTCGATCGAGCGGCCGTAGCCGATGATCGTTCCGGCATCAGGTTCCTCGGCGACCCACCATTCGGCCGCGTGCGTCGCCAGGAAGCGCTGGAGGCGCTCGCCGGACGCCCACCAGTCGGAGGCCGTTCCTTCGAGGGGTGTTCCGTTCCGTCTTCCGAAGTCGGTGACGGATCTCCACATCACGTCGTGACAGACCTCGACGTCCTCGGTGGTGGCGCGTCGGATCGCCGGTTCTCTTGTCATGCCCACGGTCTCGGCCGGTGAAACTCCATACACCCCCACGGGACGTCGCGAGCGCACGATGTGCGGTCGGCGGAGATCACCGTGGATGGATAGCGCGGCCCTCCTCCAACATGGCAACGAACTTGGAGATCCGGGCCGCTCGATTCTCCGGTGTCTTCGCCGCCGCCACCCTGTGCAGGATCGAGTAGCGGTTCGCCCTGTTCAGGCTGGCGAAGAACGCCGACGCTTGCGGATGGGCGTCGAGTTCCCACTGGAGGTCTTCGGGCACGGTCGCGGTGGCCTGGCTGTCGTACGCGGCGTCCCAGCGCCCGTCCGCCTTCGCCGCCTCGATCGCGGCGAGGCCCGCCGGCCGCATGCGCCCCGTGGCGATCAGCTCGGCCACCTTGCCCTGGTTCACCTTCGACCAGCGGCTCTTCGGGCGCCGAGGGGTGAAGCGCGCCAGCCAGTGATCGTCGTCGTACGAGCTGCCCTGGCCGTCGATCCAGCCGTAGCAGAGCGCGACATCGAGGGCTTCGGCGTGGGTGACCGAAGGGATGCCGGACGTCTTCTTGGCAAGCTTCAGCCACACCCCGTCCGAGTCGTCGTGGTGCTGCGACAACCACCTCTCCCAGGCCTCAGCCGAGGCGAACGGGAGGATCGGCTGTCCCTTCTTGAAGTCGGCGGCTCTGACAGGCACGCGCCCCACCCTACCGCCGGCGCGGTGCCTCGAGCCACGGGAAGCGACCGCTCGTCAAGGGCCGCTGACGAGCCGTCGGTCTCGCCACACCGCCTTCGACCTTCGGTTTCCCCATGGGCACAGGCTCAGCCGGACAACCCGGCGACCCTCATCTCGGCGTGGGGTGGTGCGGGGAACTAGGGAGTCCGACGTTGAGATGACCGCCCGAGACTCGTTCGAGGGCGCCGCTCTCGTTCTTCGAGATCGCGGTCTGGCCGACGTCGCCGAGAGTTCCATCCGAAACCGCTCGGATGCATGGCGCACACCGCTTGGGTCACTGCGGTGCCCGTGCCGTAAGCAGCATCTCACTCAGCGACGGCCTGATCTTCGCTGCCCCGCGTGACCGAGTCGTAGAGGCGCGCTCCCGCCTCGTGTGAGGCCTGGGCACGTTCCCGGTCATCGCCCAGTCCGACGGCGAGGTTCACACCCATCGGGAGCAGCACCTGCGCAACCGGGTCGGCGAACTCGGCGAAGTGGTCGGCCAACTCGAGGGTGATGCAGCCGTGCACGTAGCTCCACGATTGAGCAGCCACAGCCTCGGGTTCCTGCTGACCGATCCTGCCGGAGCTCACGAGCCGTGCGCACGCTTCAGCGAGGTGAACGTACGCGCCCCGGAAGGCCGGCGAGCGTCCACTCGAACGAACGTCCGAGTCCGACAGCGGTCGGTAGGTCGCGCGACGAGTGGACAGTCCAAACATCAGGTCATACAGGTGTGGGTTCTCGCGGGCTACCCGCCGGGTCATCAACGCCATGGCGAACAGATCCGCGATCGGATCCTCCGTCACCGGCACCTGGGAGAACGCTCGGTCGAGCTCCGTGAACCCACGGTCGGCAACGGCGCGGATGAGTTCGGCGATCCCGCCGAAGTGGTGGTAGACGGCCATGGTCGACAGCCCGCTCGCGGACGCGACCGTGCGCGCCTTGATGGCGGAAGGTCCTTGCTCGGCAAGCAGCCTGATCGTGGCTTGAACGAGCCGTTCCGGGACACCGTCCGGCGTCGGATCCCCTGACGTGCGTCCCATGTTCCTCATACGGCTTGACACCTCCTCATAACGTGGTTATGTTCTCGATAACGTCGTTATAGTAGCAGGGACCACCGAGGGAGGAGCCATGGACACGCGGAAACGAGGGACGATCGAGATCGAGGACCGGACCACAACGCGAGGCGCACAAGGAGCAACCATCATGAAGGCCAGCGAGACCCCGAACGAAGGTGTCATCACCTCGTATGCGCAAGCCCCCGCGCGTACCGTCACCGCCGGCGGCGTCACCTACGCGTACCGTGAACTCGGCCCGCAGGGCGGCATCCCGGTGATCTTCCTCGTCCACCTGGCCGCGACGCTTGACAACTGGGACCCGCGCATCATCGACCCCATCGCGAAGAACCACCACGTCATCGCTTTCGACAACCGCGGCGTCGGCGCCTCCACAGGCCGGGTGCCCGACACCGTCGAGGCGATGGCCGACGACGCATACACCTTCATCAAGGCCCTCGGGTTCAGCAAGATCGACATCTTCTCCTTCTCCCTCGGCGGCTTCGTCGCCCAGGCACTCGTCGTGAAGCACCCCGACCTCGTCCGCAAGCTCGTCCTCACCGGCACCGGCCCGAAGGGCGGGAAGGACATCGACAAGGTGGCCGGTGTGACCTACTTGGACATCCTGCGGGCGACCCTGACCCGGTCGGATCCGAAGGAGTTC
>VAXZ01000162.1 GCA_005885035.1 Actinomycetota bacterium | reverse complement strand
CGACCATCTGTCCGTGTTCGGGACGTGGGTGCTCGACACACACAACGGGTGGAACGAGATCCATCCGGTGTGGGAGATCACGTATCCCGGCGGCTCCACCGTGCAGGCGCTGCCGCCCGATCCACCGGAGTATCAGGGGTCGGCCAACGACTAGAACTCGACCTGGTGCTTCGCGTCGAAGAGCTCCGCGTGTTCCACGCCGGCGCCTTCGCGGATCGATTGCAGGACGCTCAGGTTCGTCGAACCGCGCTTCGGCCGGATCCCGTAGGTGAGCTCAATCCTGCTGCCGTGGCCGACCGCGGAGAGCAAGTGTATCGAGCCGGCCGAGCGCTGCAGCAGCGCTTCGAGTTCGGTCGTGTCGACCGAGCCGTTCGCGGGGTCAGATACGGTGACGCGAACGATCGACTCGTTCGAGGACGTGAGCCCGAAGTTCAGCCGCGTGAGCACGATCACAGTCGCGCACAGCGAGACAGCGACGATGAGCGCCACCCAATAGAGCTGTGCCCCCATCGCGAGTCCCACGACGAGCGTGAACAGGATGTAGGCCATGTCCTTCGGGTCCTTGACCGGCGTACGGAACCGGATGAGGGAGAACCCGCCGATGATCCCGATCGCCGGGATCACGCCGGTGCTCGCGACGAGCATGATGCCCGCCCCGAGCATCCCCAGCATCACCAGGGAGAACTGGAAAGATTGCGAGTACGACAAGCCACGGTGGGTCCACTTGTAGACCGACGCGATCACGATCCCGCACGCAAGGGTCGAGATCATGACGAGGGCGGTCGTGAGCGGGTGGGCACCGCTCAACGAGCGGGGATCCACCACGGGCTGGGTGAGCTGAGCGAGCATCGTCATACCTCCGATCCGACCGCGAAGCGTTCGTCGCAGTCCTCCCCGAGCGTGGGACGGAGGGCTAGTACCACGAGGTAATACTTGGAGTAGGCGGTCCGCGAAAGCTCGAGCTCTTGGATGGCGCGGTGTAGCCACGCCGGGAAGATGTTGTTGGACTTGATCTCCAGGATCGCGTACTTGCCCGAGATCCCGGTCGTGCCGGTGGCGTTGATGTTGTCGATCGAGCGGAGCGGCACGGTGCCGAGGATGGACGGCGGTCGCCAGGTCCCCTGCAGATGGTGATCCACGGTGATGCGGATGTTGCGGTCCTCACGCGCGGTGAGGGCGAGGCGCTGGTAGCGGACGATCGCCGTCGGTCGCAGGTTCAGCCAACCGAGCATCAAGTGCGCCTCCATCGAGGTGGCGTCCCGCTCCCCGGCCACGTCAAGGACATCCCGCATGAGCGAGGTTTCTGGCATGTCCTCGCGTAGCACACCGGCGGGCAGTCTGATCCGGTCCTTCAGGACGACGGCATCGAGGCGACGCTTGATCTCGAGGAAGCACGGGTCGGCGTGGCTGAACTCTTCCTCGTACGTGCGGAGCCGCACCTTCCGGCGGAAGAACTGCCCGTCCTCCTTCTCACGCCAGGCCTGCAGGTCCCAGGAGTCGAAGTAGAGCGACGTCACGGGGTACCGCGTACGTCCTCGTCCCTCGCGCACGAGGTACGGATCAATCTCGGTGAACGGACTGTCGGGTCGGCCTGCCGGAACCTACCGGCCCTGCGCACACGTTCGAATGGACGCAGCGACTGGATCCCACCCACCTTGACCATTTCAGCAGTAGGGCTTCGGCGGGCAGCGGTCGACGGCGAACTGGACCGCCGGCTTCGTGATCAACGTGAGGAGCGTCGTGTCGCCCCCGTGCCTCCAGGAGAGCGTCCAGCCCGTCGGTGAAGGGTCGTCCTTGCCGAGCAGGGTCCACCCCTCCGCCGACATCGTTGTTAGGTAGAAGGAGAACAGTTCCTGCGAGGTCACGAGGTCCATCCGTTCGCGCGACCGGAACTGAAACCCGCCGCGGCCGCTCCGTGACATGCGAAGCGTGTACGTCGAAGGCGGCGCCGGGATCGCCGTGCCCGGCAGGTACGTCAAGCCGGGGACGGGAGCGAGCGTGCCGACGGGGGAAGGCCCGGGCACCTCGGGCGAGTGCGCCCAGACAACGGCGAGCACGAGGATGGCAGCGAGGAGGCCGGCGAACGCGCCGTGGGACGCCCGGAGCGAGCGCCGGCTCTGGGGACGACGCAGGCGAGCATGCCCGAGGAGGAGCGGGTCCATATGGAGAGTTGTCGGCGCTGCACCCGGTGAACATGAGATGAACGTTGGAGAAACGATCGAGTAGGAGCCTCCATCGACCGGGTTGATCTTTGAGCAACCGTCGAATTCCTCCGCGGACGTCGCATGTGCGCAGGGACGTTCCGAGTCGTCCCGGGGCACCCTCCCGAAGGGCTCATTGCGGCAGCTCGTTCGGCCCGAATTGGGCTCGAATCTCCGGCTCAGCCAATCGACGTCGGCGGGTTGGATGTATCGGTCGTTGGACTTGATTCCTGACGCCGCTCGCCACCCACGCC
>VAXZ01000001.1 GCA_005885035.1 Actinomycetota bacterium | reverse complement strand
CACGTCGTGGTGCTGATGCGACGGTTCGGCCACGATGCGCCGTCGTTCCCCGACACCGCCTCGAAGGTTCCGATGTCGTGGTTGTTCGGATCCTGACGCCGGTCGAGCCACATCGCCACGAATCGACCGCTCTGATCCGCCGCGATCCACGGGAAGAACTGGTTGTTCCGCGCCGGGTTGCCGTTGCTCAGGCTGATCGGGGTCGCGTTGGACCACGTCGACCCGCCGTCGTGACACAGGCTTACGTCGATGTCGCCGTTCCCTTTCCCACGGATGTAGTTCGTGTAGACGAACGCGAGCGTCCCCGTCGCGGCGCTGTACGCCAATCCGATGGTGTTCGGCGTGCGGAAATGCGTGTTCGGGATCTGATCCGCCGTGTCCGGGTTGTCGGTCCACTGCCCGCGTTTGTTCACCGTGACGGCGGACGAGAAGCTCGCGCCTCCGTTCGTGGACTTCTTGAACCGCAGCCCGTGGTCGAGGGACGTGTTGCACTCCTCGAGGATGTACGCGACATCCAGCGCGCCGCTCTTCTCGACGACCGGGACCGAGAACTGGTTGGCGGAGAAGCCCAAGCCGCCCGCGCCTGGGCTGTCGGCCACCACGTTCTTGTGGGTCCAGACGGTGAGCGAGGGGTCTTGGGTCGGAACCGAGTCCGTATAGGCCAGCTTGACCGGGCAGGTGTCGCTGGAGCCGTCGTCCAGGATGTGGAACCGGGTCCATGTGACGTATAGCCGCCCGTACCAACGACTGCTCGGGTTGTTGTCGATCGTCATGTAGGGCTTGTCGTTGAAGGAGTGTGTGTCGACGGTCCCCGTCGTCGCGTCGAAGTTCGTCGCGGCGATCGCTGCCCGACGACCGGGCGTCCACGTCGCGCCGTTATCGGTCGACTTGTAGATCTGGACCTCGGATTGCGGCAGCTGCCGGAAGAAGCAGAGTTGCGACAGGTAGAACGCGTGGTCGCGCGCGCTGTACGCGATGGCAGGATCTCCACCGTTGCAGATGTCGCTGGTCGGGCGGAAGACCGGAACGACTCGCGTGCTCGCCCAGGTCTTTCCACCGTCGGAGGTCCGCATGACGACCGTGCCGCCGCTCACGTAATCGTTGGCGCCCGCAACCGCAACCATCGGGTTGTCGACGCTGTAGGCGACCGATTCCTCGTTCTGTGGAAGCGGCGGGTAGCTGTCGTCGTTCATCTGAACGTTGTCCAGCGAGGTGGTCGTCGTTGCGGCGACGGATGCCACGCCGACGGAGCCCGCGTACTTCGCCTGAGCCTGCATGACAGTGGGGTCCAGGCTGAACCGGACGCCGTTGGAGATGCCGCCCGGGTGGTTCTGGACATGCCTGACCCAAAGAGGCGCGGTCGTCGCCGCGGCCTCGGTGGCGGGAGGCGCCACCACCCCTACCATGGCCGCGAGCGATACCGCCGCGACCAACGCCCCGGCTCGGAGTCGTCATACGCCTGGCGTACGCGAGGTAGTGCTGGCTCACGCCTTCCGTACGTGCGATCTCACTCGGTGCGGGACTGCGTCACGACAGGAGATACGCGACCGGCGCGGCCACCATCGCGAGGAGTGCCAGTCCGACGATCGCGTTCGACAGCCAACCCGAGCGCCAACGTCCCATCGTCCTTCGGTCGTTGCCGAGTAGGAGCATCAACAGGATCAGGGGCGGTGCGGCGAGGCCGTTCAGGATGGCCGCCAGGTAGAGGCCATGGATCGGGTCGATACCGCCGAAGTCCATCGCGAGCCCCACGGCCATGGCTCCCACGATCACCGAGTAGAAACCCCGCGCCTGCCGGAAGGTCTTGCCGAGCCCCTCCTTCCAGCCGAACGCGTCTGCCAGGGCGTACGCGGTCGAGCCTGCCAACACGGGGACGGCGAGCATCCCGGTCCCGACGATCCCGAGCGTGAAGAACAAACTTGCGAAACGCCCGGCCACGGGCGCGAGCGCACGTGCCGCTTCCGCCGCGGTGTGCACGTTCGTGATATGCGCTGCGTGCAGGGTAGATGCCGACGCCACCATGATCGCGAACATCACGATCACGGCCGAGGTCATCCCCGCCGCGACGTCTCCGCGCATGGCCTGCACGTGACGGCTATCCATCGGGGATCCGGCCTTGGTCCCTAGCTCCTCTTCCTCCTCTTCTTCCTCTTCGACCTCTTCGGCCGCTTGCCAGAAGAACAGGTACGGCGAGATCGTGGTTCCCAAGATGGCGATGATCGCCGCGAGCTCGGTTCGTTCCATCGAGATGGATGGGACGAACGTCGCGTGGAGCACTTCTGCCCAGTCGACGTCGATCACGAACAAGACACCCACGTACGCCGCGAGCGAGATGGTGAGCCACCGGAGGACGCGCGAATACCTCCGGTAGGGAACCGCGATCTCGAGGGCGAGCATCATGGCGGTCATCGCGATGATCACCACGGTGTAGGGAACGGGGATGAGCAGCCGCACCGATGAAGCCATCGCAGCGAGATCGGCGCCGATGTTGAAGACGTTCGCCGTTGCCACGAGCCCGACCGCCCCGATCAGGACGCCGCGCGAGTAGCGGCGGGCGATGCAGGAGGCAAGCCCATGGCCCGTCACGAGCCCGAATCGGGCGGCAAGCTCTTGGACGGCGGCCGCGAGCGGGAGCGTGACGACGGTCATCCACAGGAGGCCGAGCCCGAACGCCGCGCCGACCTGCGAATACGTGCCGATGCCCGACGGATCGTCGTCGGCCGCGCCGGTGACCAGGGCAGGGCCCAGGCGTGAGAAGTATCCGAACCCACGGATCCGTCCGCGACGCCCAGAACCCCGGGTTCGGACGGCCATGTGGGAAGCGTACGCCCGGATCGCGATGCAGCTGCGATGCGCCCGCGTGAGCGCTATGGCTTGACGAGCGTGATCTTCGTGCCGTTGCTGTCGCCGTCCGGATCGTGGTTGTCGGCCGGCTTGTAGGCGCCGACCGCCGAGGTGACCTTCGTGACGGTGAAGACGATCGACAGCTTCGACCTCGCGAGCTTCCGACCGATCTTGCAGCGACCGCTCGCGCTGGTCGTGCACGTTCCCGTGGTTCCGTTCGGCCACTTCCCGGTGACGATCGCGCCGGCGACGACGGCCTGATCTTGGTCCTCGACCAGGATCCGCACCTGTGCGCGCCACCCGGCGGCAAGCAGGGCGCTGGTGTCGTCCAGGTCGCCGACGTGCACGGTGGATGGGGGAGGAGGCGGCGGCAAGGTCCCGACAGGTCCATGGAACAGATCGATCGAGAACGAACCGCCCTTCCCGAGGTTCGGATCACCCGCGTACGGCGCGACCCGGATCGTGTAGGTGCCGGGGAGCGTGGGGATCGCGTGCAACGTCTCCTGACGGCCCACGCTGCATTCGCTGCCCGCGGCGCAGGTGCTCTCTGTGATCGCGAAGCCGTTCGGATCGAAGAGCTGGGCGTCGAGGTCGGGGCTCCATTCGTACAGCAGACACCCGAGCGGTCCCAGGTCGAGGGTGCAGATGGGGGCACCGTCCAGGGTGATCGTCACCGCGATCGGCGTGCCAAGGTCCGCAGCGGTCAGCGTGAAGGGCGTGCTCGACACCCCCGAGTCGGCGACCGAGCGGGCGAGGTGTTGGTACACGGGGAACGGCGTGTGACCTGATCCACCCGCGGCGGCGGCGACGGCCGCGTAGCCATCGAGCAGACCGGCCCCCCACTCGTCGTCCATGCCCGGCGCGCCGGCGTCGAACGCGGTGCTCCTGAGGTCCGTTCGAACGTCCGCTTGGGTCCAGAGCGGCTGCTTCTGACGGAGCAGGGCGGCGACCCCCGACACGTACGGCGTCGCCATCGATGTCCCACTCTCGGTCACGTAATCCGATGTCGAGCCGGCGAGCGCTGCGCCGATGTTCACGCCGGGGGCGACGATGTCCGGCTTCACCCTGTTGTCGATGGTCGGTCCGCGGCTCGAGAACCAGGCCAGGAATGGGCCCTGGGCGCCGTATTCCGGGACGGTCGACGACCAATCTGCGGTCGCCCCCACCGTGATCGCTTGCACCGCTGAGCCGGGCGAGGTGATCGTCCCGGGAAGGTCGCCGCCGTTCCCCGCGGCCGCGACAACGATCTTTCCCTTCGTGATAACCGCGGTGTCCACCGCTTGCGACAGCGCGTCGAGACCGTCCGAGGGCACGTCCGACCCCAGGCTGAGCGAGATCACGTCGACGCCGGCGCGGTTCGCGCACCACTGGATCCCGAGGACGCCGAGCGAGTCGTCGCCGGAACCGGTGGCATCGAGGACCTTCGCGGCAGAGAGGTCGGCCGCAGGCGCGACGCCTCTCATCAGGCTGGCGATCGAACCGGGACCGACCCCGTCGCCGACCGCGATCGACGCGACGTGGGTGCCGTGGCCCTGGTCGTCGTACGGGGTCGATCTGCCGTTGACGTAGTCGACCCACGGGATCGGCGCCTTCGAGTCGAGTTGCTCATGGTTCGGGTCGACGCCGGTGTCGACGACACAGACCTCGGTACCGGCTCCGGTCGCGGAGAGGTCGTTCTGCGCTGCCGTCACGCCGAAGTCGCGGTTCGCGGCGTCATCGAGCGCGTGGATCGTGAAGTTCTCTTCCACGCGGACGACACCGGGCCGGTGTGCCATTGACCGGACCTGTCCGGGGGTGAGGCGGGCGGCGAACCCGGGGATCAACGAGAACGTGGTGTCCACGCGTCCGAGAGCTCGGCGAGCCCCTCGCATCGCGCCGCGGGTGACGAAGGTGGCGACGACGTCGATCCGGTGCGTGGTGGTCGCGTGCGCCAGCTTCGCATCGAGGCCGTCCGAGAGATGGTCATGGTTCCGGTCGGCGAGGGCATGCCCCTGGTTCGACGCATGGTGGGAAGCGTGAGGGGCGGCGGACGCCGGTGCGCCGATAGGGACAGCAAGCATCCCCACGGTCACGAGCAGCGCGAGGCCGCGCCGCTTCACCCTGTTCTGCATGGATCCGAGCCCCTCGGGACGAACGGGGCACAAGTGTCCCCGACCGATCGCGGCTTCGCAATCCGACGATGGTCTCGGTCCTTCGATCGCCGCCGGGGGCGCCGATCAGGGGACAGCGCCTCGGCCGGTCCCGCCCGGCGGCTAGTCGCCGTGCTCGTACTTGAACGAGATGGCGACCCTGGCTCGGTAGTGCGTCACGTGACCATCATCGATCGTGACGTCCAGCTTGACGACCTCGCCGATGCGAAGGTCCCGGAGCGTGGTGGCTGCCGTCTCCACGGCATGTTTGGCGGCGTCCTCCCACGACTCGGTGCTCGTCCCGATCACCTCGGTGACCCGATAGATGCTCTCGCTCATGGCACCCTCCCTCGACGACGAAGGCCCATCCTCGCACGAGTGCGCCGCGGACGTCCGTACACTCGCTCCGTGTCCGCGCCGACGACGACCGTCTACGAACGCGTGGGCGGGTTGCCCTTCTTCGAGCGACTCGTCGACCGGTTCTACGAGGGCGTCGCGGGCGATCCGGTGTTACTGCGTCTGTACCCCCACCCGGAGGACCTCGCCGCTCCGCGCCGACACCTCTCGCTGTTCCTGGCTCAGTACTGGGGCGGGCCCACGACCTACTCCCACGAGCGAGGGCATCCGAGGCTCCGGATACGTCACGCCCCGTTCGCGATCGGTCCGGAGGAACGAGACCACTGGCTCGGCCATATGCGGGCGGCGGTCGCGTGGCTGGACCCTCAGCCGGACATCCGACGCGCGCTCGAGGAGTATTTCGAGACGGCCGCCGAGTCGATGCGGAACCGCTTCTGAGCTTAGGTTCTGCTGAGCCCCGGCGGGATCGAGCCCATCCGACCGGCCTGATAGTCCTCGATCGCCTCGATGATCTCTTCCTTCGTGTTCATCACGAACGGGCCGTACCACGAGACCTGCTCCCGGATCGGCAAGCCACCGAGCAGCAGCACCTCCAGCCCGGCCCGGTCCTTCTCATCCTGCGTCGCGTCCGACCCGAGCTCGATCGCGGCGCCGGCACCGAACACGGCCAGCTGACCCTCGTGGATCGGCCGACGCTCGGCTCCAACGCTTCCACGACCGGACAGCACGTAGGCGAGCGCGTTGAACTCGGGACGCCATCTCGTCCTCAGTCGAGCGCCGGGGGCCAGGGTCGCGTGGGCGTAGGTGATCGGCGTGCGTGTCACGCCGGGGCCGCTCATGCCGCCGAGGTCGCCGGCGATCAGCCGGACGACCGCGCCGGCGTCCTCGGACGTCACGAGCCCGACCTGCGTCGGTTCGAGGTCCTGATAGGCCGGGGGCATCCACTTCTGCGCCGCGGGGAGGTTCACCCACAGCTGGACGCCATGGAAGAGCCCGCCGCCCTGCAGCAGGTCCTCCGTCGGCATCTCGCTGTGGACCACGCCAGAGCCGGCCGTCATCCACTGGGTGGCGCCGTCGGTGATGATCCCGCCTCCACCGTAGGAGTCACGGTGACGGATCTTGCCGTCCATCATGTAGGTCACGGTTTCGAAACCTCGGTGGGGATGGTCGGGCGCTCCTTTGGCCTCGCCGGGCGCGTACTCCACCGCCCCCATGTGATCGAGCATCAGGAACGGGTCGGCCAGGCTGAGGTCGATGCCTGCGGTCGCGCGCCTGACCTTGAACCCCTCGCCTTCGAGGAACGACGGCGCATCGACGACATCGAGGACCGGGCGGCTGGTCTCGCCCTCGGCCGGATCGACGCGCGGAAGGATCGTGGCGTCGGCGGGTGTCAGTGCGGGCATCGCGGAGCCTCCGTTCGGTCTGTGCCCCGCGGAACGGCCCGGAGGGCCTCACGTATTCCCATCAGGTGCTCATGTGCGCCGCCCCCGGGCACCGCCGCCGATCAGCCCGATGTCGATCAGCACGCCGATGACGATCACGAGCGTTCCCGCTGCCGTGATCGACCCGCTCGCGGTCGAAAGGTCGTTGCGTGCGACCGCGTAAGCGAGCGTTGTGGTCGGCGCGACGAAGAAGCCGAGCGTCGGCCAGAACCAGCTCCCGTAGGCGGTGGCCAGGTAGTGGGTGAAGATCCACAGCACGAAGACCACGAACCGTGGCGTGATGAGCGCCAGGATGGCGAACAGGCAGCCCATTCAAACCTCCTCTTCTCGGTGGGGCGCGACCGCCGCGACTTCGTCGCGGCGGTCGCGCCGCAGCAGGACGACGTAGCCGACGATCGCGATCGTCGCGAACGAGAACCATTGAAGTGCGTACGACAGGTGCGGTCCGTTCGTGAGCGGTGGGAGGGGCGGCAGCTCCGGCAGCGCACCCCGCTGCGATGGGCGCTGGTTCTGCAGGAGCAGGTAGACGGGGACGATCGGATACGGGAGCTGCGCTCCGATCTGTCCGAGGTCGACCTTCGTGATCCGCTGGACGGGTGATGGGGTCCCGGTCGGCGCCGCGACCGCGTCCGGCGGGAACAGGACCCCGGCGACGGTGACCGTCCCGGTCGGCACCGCCGCTTCGCCGGCGACGGGGACGCCTTGGTTCAGGGGGATCCAGCCGCGATCCACCACCAGGCCGGTCCCGTCGGCCAGTCGGAGCGGTGTCAACACCTGGTCCCCGGGCTCACCCTCGACCGACGATCTCCCATACAGGAGCACTTCGTGCGCCGGGTCGTAGGTCCCGGTTGCGAGGGTGGAGCGGAACCGGAGCGACCTGGGGTCGCTCGTCCCGGCGAGCAGGACCGGCAATGGGCGAGGAGGCGCGGCCTGGGCGGCCGTGATCCCGGCGTTCGCTTGCTTCCGACCGCGCAGGCGATCGAGCTGCCAGAAGCCCAAGCGGATACAGGTGAGGACGATGACGAGCGTGACCGCCGTCAGCACGATCGTTCGGAGAGGAGGCGGCTGCACTTCTCAGGTCCCCTTGGTCTCCTGGATCGTGTTGCCGCCGTCGACCACGATGAGCGCTCCGGTCACGTAGCTCGCGCGTTCGCTCGCGAGGAAGGCGATCACCTCGGCGACCTCCTCCGGGGTTCCGGAGCGCCCGACGGGTGTGTGCACCCCTGCAGCGGCCTCCTCGGGGAGCTGCGACCCCGTGGCGATCCACCCGGGACGCGACCCCAACCGCGTTGGGCCATCCCGGGGACCGCGGCGCGCGTGACCGCGTAGGCCGTTTCGAGGTTGAGCCGCAGGTCGAGGTCCCAGTCCGCATCGGAAAGGTCGAGGAACGGCCCTCCCGGCTGTCCGTCCATCCCGACGTGCACCATGCCGGCGTTGTTGACGAGAACGTCGATCCGCCCGAACGCCTCGACCACCGCGTCGACCATCTCACGCACCTGTGCGCGGTCGGTGAGGTCGGCGACGAACCCGGCGGCCCGCATGCCACCACCGTGCAGATCCGCCGCCCGTTCATGGATCCGCTCCGTGGTCGAACAGAGCGCGAGGGCGGCTCCTTCCCGCCCCATGATCCTCGCCGTCGCGAACCCGATCCCGGTGGGGGAGCCGGCTCCGGTGACGAGCGCCACCTTGTCCGCGAGCTCGGCGTCCATAGGGGCCGAAGCGTACCGTCCGACTCGAGCGGCCAGCTCAACCCACCTGCGATCGGGCCGATGTTGAACGCAAGACGGCGCGGCGGGGCCGTCGCTCCCGAGGCGGGAGCGACGGCCCCCCACGACGGCCCCTTCGCTCCCGCTTCCATCGGCTAGGCTCCGCAGCCGATGGTGGCACCTTCCCAACTGCTCGACCTGCAAGCGATCGACACGGCGATCGATCGACTCGATGCACGCAAGCGGGCACTCGAAGGCGAGGGAGAGCTCGCAGCGGCGCGCGCCCACGCAGAGCTCGCCGAGCGCGAGCTCGGCGAGCTCCGCCTCGCGATCGACACGTTCGACCGCGACGGGGCCAAGCTCGAGCACGAGATCGATTCGCTCACCCGCAAGGCTGCCGACGAGGAGAGCCGTCTCTATGGCGGGGCGGTCGCGAACGCGAAAGAGCTCGCATCGATCCAACACGAGGTGGACAACCTCAAGAAGCGGAAGTCCGATCGTGAGGACGAGCTGCTGGTCGTGCTCCAGAGACGTGAGGACGTTGAGCGGCGAGCGAAGGAAGCGGAAGAGCACGCGACCGAGCTGCGGATCGCCGCCGACCATGTCGCGGGGGACGCCGCGCGCGAACTGGACGCGGTGAGCGCGGAGCTCGTGACACGCCGCGACGAGCGTGCCCGGCTGGCGGCCGGGATCGACTCGGAGCTCCTCGAGCTCTACGAGGATCTGCGCCCCCAGAAGAAGGGTGTCGCGGCGGTCGGGCTCGTCGAGGGGGTATGCCAGGGATGTCACGAGAAGCTCTCGTCCGTGGAGCTCGACCGCGTCAGGCGGACGGACGGGATCGCCCGCTGCGAGTACTGCCGACGGATCCTCGTCCTGTGAGCACGTTGATCGTGTGGTGCGACGGCGCCGCGCGCGGCAACCCGGGTCCGGCGGGCGCCGGATCGCAGCTCACAACTCCTGACGGCGAGGTCGTCGCGGAGATCTCGCGGGGGCTCGGCGAGACCACGAACAACGTGGCCGAGTACACGGCCGCGATACTCGGGCTCGAGCGGGCCCGGGAGCTAGGCGCCACGGAGGTGCTGCTGCGATCCGACAGCCAGCTCCTGATCAACCAGCTGACCGGCGTCTACAAGGTCAAGACCCCCCACCTCCAGCCCCTACACCGGAAGCTCCGAGCGCTCGCTTCGGGGTTCGAACGGATCCGGTTCGAGCACGTGCCGCGCGAGCGGAACGCCGAGGCGGACCGGCTCGCCAACGAAGGTGTCGACGCGTGGCTGACCTCGGGCGGCCGCTGACGCGGTACCGTCGGGGTTGGAGGAGCCGGCCGGGCGGCCGCGCCCCGGTCCTATCGGCTCGGGGCGAGGAAAGTCCGGACTCCGCAGGGCAGGACGCTGGCGAGAGCCAGGCGGGGGCGACCTCGCGAAGGGGCAACAGAAAGCAGACCGCCTCGGCGCTTCGGCGCAGAGGTAAGGGTGAAACGGTGGGGTAAGAGCCCACCAGCGCGGCGGGTGACCGCCGCGGCTCGGCAACCCCCGTCCGGAGCAAGGCGAGCAGGGAGCGTTCGAGGGCGGCCCGCCCGAGCTTCCGGGTAGCCGCACGGCGCGGGCGAACCGCGACGCGGCGGGCGCGCGAGCGTCCGACCGAGACAGATGGTCGCCGGCGGCGCGTGAGTGCCGCGCACAGGATCCGGCTTACAGGCCGGCTCCTCCACCCTCCGCCTGCGTTCCGCGGTGGGGTCGGGCTACCCTTCCGAGATGGCACGATCCTCGTTCCACGCGGCATAACGCCGCGATGTCCGATGGGGCGATCCGGTAATCCGTCCAGGCGACCGACCCCAGAGCAGCTCGACGCCGCTCGCGGCCGCGCGATCCCCGACCTTCTGGCTGATCGCCTCCGCGTGGTGTTCGTGGGGATCAACCCGGGACTGTACTCGGGGGCCGTCGGGCACCACTTCGCCCGGCCGGGCAACCGCTTCTGGAAGGCGCTCCACGGGTCCGGGTTCACGGAGCGAGAGTGGTCGCCGTTCGACGACCTTGATCTCGTGACCGTCGGGATCGGCATCACGAACCTCGTCGACCGGACGACCGCATCGGCCGCCGAGCTGACGGCGGACGAGCTCCGGACCGGGCGCGACTCGCTCGAGGCGAAGATCGCCCGCTACCGACCGCGCGTCGTGGCGATCCTGGGCATCACCGCGTACCGGACCGGCTTCGGTCGTCCGAAGGCCGGGTTCGGTCCGCAGGACCGCGCTCTCGCGGGATCGCCCGTGTGGGTGCTGCCGAACCCGAGCGGGTTGAACGCGCACCATCAGCTGGACGACCTGATCCGGCGGTTCGCCGAGCTCCGCGTCGCGAGCGGGATGCGTTAGCGTTCGAGTTCGTGGACGCCGACCCGAAGAGCGCGCTCCGTGCGATCCCCTTGTTCGCCGGCCTCGACGCCGCCGCCATCGCGGACCTTGCCGGGTGCATGACCTCGTTCGAGGCACCGGCCGGTCAGGTGCTCGTCGAGATCGGGCAGCCCGGCTCGGGGCTGTTCGTGATCCAGAACGGCGAGGTCCAGGTGGAGCTCTCCGGGCGGGCGGTGATTCGCGGGCCTGGGGACTTCTTCGGTGAGATCGCCTTGCTGACCGATCGGCCGCGGACGGCCCGCGTCCGCGCGATGACCGGCGTGCGGTGCTGGGCGCTCGCGAGGAAAGACTTCGCGCGCCTCCTCGAGGACCACCCGACGATCGCCGTTCGGATGTTGCCGGTCCTGGCAGAGAAGTTGGCCGACGCGACCTGAGCAGGCTTCGGGCGACTCGGCATCGACAAGGGGTAGCGGTCTCTCCGCAGGTCGCTGCTCAGAGGAATGTCAACACCTTCACGACAACGACGGCTGGAGTTGTCGTGAAGGTGTTGACCAACTTCTTCCACAGAGAGCCCGCGGGTCAGGTAACCGCTTAACGCCTGATCGCGCCCTCCGCGACCGGAGCCGAGGCGTCGAGCGCGCGCCTGAGCTGCTTGCCCGCGTGGTAGCTGGATCGGACCAAGGGTCCGGCCTCGACGTGCGCGATCCCGAGCTCCTCGCCGACGCGCTTGTGCTCCTGGAACTCTTCGGGCGTCACCCACCGGTCCACGGGGAGGTGGTACCTGGTCGGCTGGAGGTATTGGCCCATCGTGAGGATGTCGACGCCCGCGTCTACTAGGTCCTTCATCGCGGTGCCGACCTCCTCCGGTCGCTCGCCAATCCCGAGGATCAGGTTCGACTTCGTGACCTGCCCTGGCCGGTGGCCTTTGGCGAACCGCAGCACGTCGAGCGAGCGGCCGTAGCCGAACGCCGGTCGGATCCGGTCATGGAGGCGGCGAACCGTCTCGAGGTTGTGCGCGAACACGTCCGGCTCAGCGTCCAGGACGGTAGAGATGTCGTCCGTCCCGCCCTTGAAGTCCGAGGGCAGCACCTCGGTGCCGATCCCCGGCACCGCGTCCTTGACCGCGCGGACCGCTGCGGCCCACACTGACGCGCCCCCGTCCGGGAGATCGTCTCGCGCGACCCCGGTCAGGACGACGTGGCGCAACCCCATCGCTCGGACGGCTTCGGCGATCCGACGAGGCTCGTCCTCGTCGACCGGATCGGGCTTCGCGGTCATGACGTCGCAGAACCCGCACCGGCGCGTGCATCTCGCCCCGAGGATCAGGAAGGTCGCTTCGCGCTCCTCCCAGCACTCGCCGATGTTGGGGCACATCGCCTCCTCGCACACGGTGTGCAGCGACGCGCCTCGCATGAGCCCCTTGAGATCGGTGTAGTTCGGTCCCGTCGCGAGCCGGACCTTGAGCCACTCCGGTTTGCGAGAGCCGGGGGCGTTCACGCCGGGCCCGTTCGTCACTCCGACGATGGGCAGGTGCAGCCGACGGCCCGACGGGTTGTGGTCGCGTTCGGCCATCGAGCCGAGTGTACGCTCGGCCCGTGTCACCGACCCTCCGTGCCGCAGCGCTCACGGCCGCCGTCGCGCTCGCGGCGACGGGCTGCAACCGCTCGGGTCAGGAGCAAGCTGCATCCCTCTGTCAGGACATGCGAAACCTCCGCGCCACCGTGAGCTTCCTCGTGGCGCCGAGCGCGGGTGCGACGGTGGGCCAGGTCCGCGGTGACATCGAGAAGCTCGCCAGCACGATCGGCGCGATCGACGGGTCCGACACGGTCCCCGACGCGATGGGCAAGGCCCTCTCGGATGCGCGCGACGACTACCAGGACGTCTTGCACGGGATCGGCGACGACGATCCGTTCTCGGAGGTCGCCGCCGAGGCGGCCGCGCCCGCGCACCGCCTCGGCGGCGCCTTCGACGCGGTGGCCCAGCATCTCGCGTGCGACCAGACGCCGTCGGGCTGATGCTCAGCCGACGTCGGCGCGGGAAAGCTGTGCGTCGCCCTCGTCCTGGCCGTCCTCCCGTGGAGCCGCGTCGGCCGCCGGCGCTTCGTCACGCTGGCCGGGGAGGAAGACGTGGAACGCCGCACCCCCGCCCTCGCGCTCGTCCACCCACGCGCGGCCACCGTGCAGCTCGGCGAACCTGGCAACCAGGGAGAGCCCGATCCCCGTCCCGGGCGCGTGCGGGGAGGCCGTCGGACCCTGACGGAAGGGCTCGAAGATCGCTCCGCGGATCTCGGCTGGAACGCCCGGACCGTCGTCCTCGACGGTGATCGCGACGCCGCCATCCCGCGCCGTGACCTTCAGCCAGATGCGTCGGTCGGGAGCGGTATGCCGTGCGGCGTTCATCAGCAGGTTCTCGACGATCCGCTCGACCTTGGCCGGGTCGACCGGGATCACGACCGCGTCGGCCTCGGCGACGACTTCCCGCCCCGTCAGGATGTCGAGGCTCTCGACGGTCCGCCGCGCGAGGGCGCCGACGTCGGTCACGCGATACTGCGGCTCAACGATGCCCCGGTTGAGCCGGTCGATGTCCAGGAGATCTTTGAGCAGCCGGTCGAGCTTCGACGCGTTCTGCGCCAATCGTCGGAGCAGATCTCCGCGGTCGGCGTCCGGCATCTCCGGGGTTCGTTCGAGCGTGAGGGACAGCCCGAGGATCGACGTCAGCGGGCTCCTGAGCTCGTGCGAGACCGCCGCGAGGAACGTGTTCTTCATCTCGTCGAGCGCGCGCAAGCGCTCCGCGGCGTCGCGCTCCCGCTGTTCGCTCTCTCGGAGGGCTTGCTCGGCCAGCTTGCGCTCGGTGATGTCGAAGATCACGCCCTGGAGGTAGAGCGGCGCCCCGTCGTCGGCGTGGAGGAACGTGGTCTCGTCGTGCACCCAGATCGTGCGTCCGTCGGGGGTGTGGAGGCGATACTCGGCGCTCCAGGGCATCCCGGAGGTCGCCGCGAGGGTGTAGCTCGCGCCGACCGCATCGCGTTCGCTCGGGTCCATCAGGCGGAGCCAGAGCTCGGGGTCCTCCAGCCAGTGCTCCGGGGTGACGCCCGCGATCTCGAGGATCTGGGGGCTGACGTAGACGGACTGCATGCTGGCGTCCGCCCGATCGAGATAGATCGCGGCGGGGATGTGCTCGACGATGCCCCGGTAGCGCTCTTCGGCCTCTCGGAGCCGGTCTTCGGCGGTCTTCTCCCGGGTCACGTCGTGCATGACTCCCTGGGAGAACAACGGCGTGCCCTCCTCGTCACGGATCACGACCGCCTGGTCGCGGACCCACATCCAGGTGCCGTCCCGGTGTCGGAACCGATACTCGGCGTCGAACGGCTCGAGCGTCGCGGCGTGCGCCCGGACCGCATCCAACGTTCGCTCCAGGTCGTCGGGGTGGAGACGGCTCCGCCAGAGGTGATCGATCGAGCGCCACTCGTCCGGCCCGTACCCGAAGATCGTCGCGACCTGGGGGCTGACGTACACGGGGATCGACTCCTCGCCAAGGGTGTCGATGTAGGTCACCGACGGCAGCGTCTCGATCAGGGATCGGTATCGGCGCTCGGCATCATGCATCGCCTGCTCGGCCGCTTTTCGTTCGCCGACGTCGATCAGGAAGCCGTGGCTGAACCGTGGCCGTCCATCCTCATCGCGGACGATCGAGGCCTGGTCCCGCAACCACCACACGGTGCCGTCTTTGGCCGTGACGCGATGCTCCACGTCGAGGGGCTCGCCGTCCTCGTAGTGGCGACGTTCCGCCTCGGCGACGCGCTCGCGGTCGTCCGGATGGATCATCTCGTCCCAGATCCACGGGTTCGCTTGCCACTCGTCGGGCGTGTAGCCGAGGATCGTCTCGACCTGCGGGCTGATGTAGATGGTGGGCCAGAGATCGGGATCGTTCGGGTCGAACTCGTCGAGATACGTGATGGCGGGGATCTCCTCGACCAATTGTCGGTACCGCTCCTCCGCCTCGCGCAGCTGCTCCTCGGCCGCCTTCTCCGCCGTGATGTCCTGGAGCACCCCGTGCCACTGCCGCTGGCCGCCCGGGCCGGCGACCACCATCGCGTGGTCGCGCAACCACGTGATGGTGCCGTCGGCTCGCACGACCCGGTACTCGACGTCGAACGGGTCGCCCGTTTCGTTCGTTCGCTTGGACTCCACGAGCACGCGCTCGCGGTCCTCGGGATGCAGCATGCGGACCCACAGACCCGGATCCATCAGTCGCTGTTCGGGGGTGTAACCCGTCAGCCGTTCGTACTGCGGGCTGATGTACAGCGCGGTACTGAGATCGTCCGTCGCGTCCGTGTAGATCGCCACGGGGAGCTGCTCGACGAGAGTGCGGTACCGCTCCTCGGCCTCGCGGAGCCGTTCCTCCGCTTGCTTGCGCTCGGTGATGTCGTAGATCACCCCCTGCCAGTACAGAGGGTTCCCCTCGCCGTCTCGCAAGAGCTCGGCATCGTTGTGGATCCAGATCACGCGGCCGTCACGAGTGATCGAGCGGTGGTCGATGCTCCAGCGGTCACCGGTGTCTTCCTGATCGGCAGCCATGACCCAGGCGCGATCATCCGGATGGATGCTCTGCTCCCACATCCCGGGGTCCCGCATCCACTCCTCGGGTGTGTAGCCGTAGACCGCTTCGATCTGCGGACTGACGTAGATGTCCTCGCCGGTGAGGGCATCCTCGACGTAGACGATCTGGGGGAGCCGCTCCACCAGGCTCCTGAACCGATCCTCGGCTTGCGTGAGGGCCCGTTCGGCGGTCCGGCGAGCCGTCACGTCGTAGAACACACCCTCGGCGTAGAACCGACCGTCGTTCAGGACCGACACGGCCTGGTCGTGCACCCAGATGACGCGCCCGTCGCGGTGGATCATGCGGTACTCCATGTCGAACGGTTTCCCGACGTGGGCGGTCTGTTCCCACGCAGCGAGGACGTCGTCCCGATCGTCTGGATGGAGCATCCGCGTCCAGGTCTGCAGATCACCGAGCCACTCGTCGGGACTCACGCCGACGAGCGCCTCGATGCCGGGTCCGACCCAACGCTCGCCCACGTCGCCCTCGCGGGTCGACCCGATCATGTAGGCGACGACGGGGAGATCTTCCAGGAGGGTGCGCCACCGCTCCTCCGCCTCACGGAGCCGGTCCTCGGCATCGTGACGATCCGTGATGTCGAGCATCACCCCTTGATAGATCAGGCTGCCACCCGGGTTCTCCGCAACCGGGTTGGCCTCGTCCCGGAGCCAGCGCCACGATCCGTCCGCGGCGCGCATCCGGTATTCGTCGACGAACGGTCTCCGCTCCGCGACGGCGGCGCTCCACGCCTCGAGCACACGCGGGGCGTCGTCGGGATGCGCGTGGTCGTGCCAGGCAGCCGCGTCGCTCATCCAGTCCGCCGCGTCGTAGCCGAGCACGTGCTCGATCTGCGGGCTGATGTAGGTGGCCGGGACCACGCCCGGAGCATGCGCCGCGTCCCAGACGTAGGCGATCGCCGGGACGCGCTCGACCAGCGTCTGGAACTGCCGTTCGGCCGTGAACGCTCGAGCGTCCGCCTCCTTGCGAGCCGTGATGTCGTACATCACTCCCTGCGAAAGGGTCCGGCCGCCTCCCTCGCCGAACGCGACGTAGTTGGCCTCCTCGCGGATCCAGACGAGCGCTCCGTCCGCGCGGTACGAGCGGTACTCGGCGACGAACCGCGTCCTCGCCTCGTCGGCTTCCGCCGACGAGGCGAGGACGCGTTCCCGGTCGTCGGGGTGGATCATGTCCACCCAGGCGTCCGCGTAACGCTCCGGCGAGAGGCCCAGGAGCTGCTCCACCTGTGGGCTCACGTAGAGGTGACGGTGCGTCGCCGGGTCCCAGCTGTAGGAGACGGCGGGGGATCCCTCGATCAGCACTCGCAAGCGGGCGTCGGCCGTCTCCCGGAGTCGCTGCTCCCGGCTCACCTGGGCTGACCGGCGCAGCGCGAGGAAGGCCGTGCCCGCGAGCGCGAGGAGCGCGAGCCCGAGCGCCTCGCCCAGACCGCCGGACGCTGACCCATCCCCGAGCCGCGCGAAGACGCCGAGTGCACTGCCCACGGTGAAGAGCACGGCCACGGCCGTCGCGACGATGAGCACGTCGCGTCGCCCGTTCGGCCGCCGAGGGGGGCTGGTTGGCCGCACACGTTCGCGCACGTCCCCCCGGTTATCGGGCGGGGAACGAGGGGTCTGAACTTCCCGACCCGGGGCTTCCCGTTCGCCGGCACGGGCCATCTTCGGAGGCCGTCCGGGCTGGGGCCGGAGACACCTGCGGGTCAGAAGTGCGCGAGGTCGCGCATGGCGACCAAGATGTGATCCGGCTCGGGCTCCATGTAGTAGTGCTCGAGCGCTCCCGCGAAGGGCATCGCCGGGATGTCCGGTCCGCCGATCCGCACGATCGGCGCGTCGAGGTCGAACATCGCCCGCTCCGCGATCGTTGCTGCGATCTCGGCGCCGGCACCGTAGGTCCGGTTGTCCTCGTACACGACCATCGCCCGTGCGGTCTTGCGCACCGATACGAGGATCGTCTCGGTGTCGAGGGGCGCCAGGGAACGCACGTCGACGACCTCGGCATGGATCCCTTCGTCCTGTTCGAGCCGGGCAGCGGCGTCGAGGCAGCGATGCAGCTCGTAGCCGTAGCTCACGACGGTCAGGTCCGTGCCCTCCCGTTTGACGTCGGCCTGACCGATCGGCGTCGGCTGCGGGACATCCGGAACGTCGCCCTTGATCAGCCGGTAGCACTTCTTGTGTTCGAGGAACAAGACGGGATCGGGGTCGGCGATCGCCGTGTGCAGCAGCCCGGCGGCATCGGCCGGGGTCGACGGCATCACCACCTTCACGCCGGGGATGTGAGCGTAGAACGCCTCGATCGATTGCGAATGGTAGAGCGCGCCGTGGATCCCGCCGCCACACGGCGCTCGGATGACCATCGGACATCCCCAGTCGCCGTTCGTTCGATATCGCATGCGGGAGGCCTCGGAGAGGATCTGGTCGAACGCCGGATGGATGAAGTCCGCGAACTCGATCTCGGCCACCGGTAACAGGCCGTGGAGCGCCATCCCGATGGCGACGCCGACGATGCCGGACTCGGCGAGCGGCGCATCGATCACGCGCTGCTCGCCGAACTCAGCCATGAATCCCTCGGAGACCTTGAAGACCCCGCCGCGCGCGCCGACGTCCTGACCGATCAGCACGACACGATCGTCGGCCGCCATCTCGTCATGGAGGGTGTCGTGGATCGCGGTGACGAGGTTCTTCTCCGTCACGGGTCGTCCTCGGCGAAGACATGGCGGGTCGCGGTCGCGGGGTCGGGGTCGGGTGCGTCCCAGGCGGCCTTGATCGCGGACTCGACCTGCGTCTTCACCTCATCATGGACGGTCTGGAGGGCGGCTCGATCCGTGATGCCGCCATCGACGAGGTACGTCGCGAACCGTTCGATGGGATCGTGGTGTCGGCGCTCCTCGACCTCCTCGCGCGAACGGTAGGACTTGTCGTCGTCGTCCGACGTGTGAGGGAGGAAGCGGTAAGTCTTGCACTCGATCAGGGTCGGTCCTTCGCCCGCCCGAGCACGGTCGTGCGCCTCCTTCATCACCCGGAAGCACGCGAGGACGTCGTTGCCGTCGACCACGAACCCGGGGATCCCGTACCCTTCGGCTCGACTCGCGACGTCTGCCACTGCCATCTGCTTGGACTGTGGCACGCTGATCGCGTACTCGTTGTTCTCGCAGATGAACACGACCGGCAGGCGGTGGATCGAGGCGATGTTCAGGCCCTCGTGCCAGTCACCCTCGCTGGTGGCGCCCTCCCCGAACCAGCTGGCGACGACCCCGTCTTCGTTGCGATACTTCATGGCGTAGGCGATCCCTGCCGCGTGCGGCACCTGCGTGGAGATCGGTGAGGAGTGGCTCACGATCCCGAGTCCCCTCGAGCTCCAGTGGCTCGGCATCTGCCGTCCGCCCGAGGTGGGGTCGCTCGCTTTCGAGAACAGACCCAGGAAGATCTGCTCGGGGGTCATCCCCGCGACCAACACCACGCCCAGATCTCGGTAGTAGGGAACCCAGATGTCGATGCCGGGGCGCATCGGCCACGCGGTCCCGATCTGGCAGCCTTCGTGGCCGGAGACCGGCACGACGAACGGCGCGCGTCCCATCCGGTTCTGACGGAGCGCGGCCTCGTCGATCAGACGAGCGGTCAGCATGGTGCGGTGCATGGCCAGCAGATCGTCGACGCCGAGGCCCAGGGACCCATGGGCCGTCTCGGTCACCTGCGCGGACACGTCGCGCCTCCTCGCACCCTGCGGCGAGTCTACACCGGGGGCACGACCGACCTCCCGTCCGCCGCGAGGGAACAACGTCGGCGGGTGGATGCGTTGCCAACGTTGTAGGCCGGCCGGGGCCGGCCATCCAACCGGACGGAAGGAACTTCCTTAGCATGAGCACGACCATGGAACATGTCATCGAGGTGACCGACGAGACGTTCGAGCGGACGGTGATCGAGGGTTCGAGCGAACGGCCCGTCGTCGTGGATCTGTGGGCTGAGTGGTGCGGACCTTGCAGAACGCTCGGCCCGATGCTGGAGAAGGTCGCAGGCGAGCGCGGGGGGGCGTTCCTGCTCGCCAAGCTGGACGTTGACGCGAACGGCGTCGGTCAGTCGCTCCTGCAAGCCGTGCGCTCCCAGGGCATCCCGACCGTCGTCGCGTTCCGCAACGGCCAGCCGGTCTCGATGTTCATCGGCGCCTATCCCGAGGAGGAGGTCAATCGGTTCATCGATTCGATCCTCCCGACGGAGGCCGAGCTGGAGGCGAAGGAGGCCGAGCAGGCCGCCGAGTCGGGCGACATCGCCGGCGCCGAGCGCGGGTTCCGCGACGCCATCGCCGAGGATCCGGACAACGAGGACGCGGCGCTCGGGCTGGCCAAGCTGCTGATCGACCGCGGCGGGTTCGACGAAGCTCGAATCCTGGTGGCGAAGCATCTCCCGACGCCCGAGGCGGAACGCTTGCGCGCGGCGATCGAGGTCCATGACTGGGCCGAGGCGAGGGGCGACGGAACGCTCGCGGCGGCCAAGCGACTCGCGGCGGCGGGGGATTGGCCGGCCGCGCTCCCCGGCATGATGGCGGCGCTCGCCGAGGACCGCGACGGCGCCCGACAGGCGTTGATCACGGCGTTCGCGGTACTCGGCGACGAGCATGAGCTCGTCCCCGAGTATCGGCGCCGGCTCGCCTCCGCGCTGTTCTGAGGACCGAGAGGAGCCATCGAGGATGCCGGACCTGCACGGCTCGATCAGGGACTGGTGGGATGCCGACGCGCATCACTACGATCGTTCGGTCGGTCACTCGATCTCGGATCCGGTGGAGGCGGCCGCCTGGAGAGGGGCGCTCCGCCGCCTCCTCCCGGCGCTGCCGTCGCGCGTCCTTGACGTGGGCGCCGGCACGGGGTCCCTCTCGCTCCTGGCGGCTGAGCTCGGTCACCAGGTGACCGCGCTCGACCTCTCGGAGGGGATGCTCGACCGGGCGCGTGTGAAGGCGGAGGAGCGAGGAACGGCGATCTCCTTCGTGGTCGGGACGGCCGAGTCGCCGCCTGAGGGCCCGTTCGATGCCGTGATCGAACGGCACCTGGCGTGGACGCTTCCGGATCCCGTCGCGGCCTTCGCAGCCTGGCGTCACGTGGCGCCGTCCGGCCGCCTCGTCCTGTTCGAGGGTTCGTGGGGCGGCGAAGGTCCGCTCGTCAAGCTGAAGGACGCCGCCGCCGGCGCGCTCCATCGGTTCCGCAGGGACGCGGACGATCACCACGGGCCGTATCCCGACGACGTGGTGCGCCGCCTCCCCCTCGCCGCGACCACGACGCCGGCGCCGTTCGTCGACGCGGTGCTCGCGGCCGGGTGGCGGGCGGTGCAACTCGAGCGTCTCCTCGACGTCGAGTGGGCCGTGGAACGACGGGAAGCGTGGCCGCTCGGTGCGCTGATGAGACGTCCGCGCTACGCGATCATCGCCGAGGCGTGAACCTCACATCCTGCGGCTGACCCAGACGTCCGTCCGGTACGCGAACATGACCTCGCCAATCGCGACGAGGCGCCGGACCGCTTCGGCGACCTCATCTCGCTCTTCGGCGGCAAGCGCGGCGATGAAGCTGATCGACAGGACGCGCGCCACGATCCGCTCGTGCGTCGTGGCGTGCAGGTACGGGAAGGACGTGAGCTGCGGCGGCAGGAACGCGTCGCTCGCATCGAAGGCGGCCTTCCACCGTAGCGAGCGATGGCTCGGCGTGTCGCCGCGGTGCGGCTCGATCAACCCCGTGAGCTCCCGGATCCAGGGTACGGACTCGTCGCGGACGTTCCACACGAGGGCGATCGGCGCCGCGGGCACCAACACGCGGGCCAGCTCAGCGAGTGCACGGTCGCCGTCGAACCAATGGAACGCTTGCGCGGCCACCGCCGCGTCCACCGAGTCTTCCCCGAGCGGCAGGTCCTCGGCCACTGCGTCGAGGACCTCCACATCCGGGAGGTTGCGGCTGAGGGCCTCGCGCATCGCTGGGAGCGGCTCGACCGCGATGATGCGGACCCCGGACGGAGTCAGCATGCGCGTGAGCTTGCCCGTCCCGGCTCCCGATTCCAGCAGCGTTCGACCCGGTGCCAGGGACAACCGATCGACGAGGAACCCGATGGCTCGATCGGGGAACTCGGGTCGTCCTCGTTCGTAGTCGGCCACCACACGTTCGAAGGCGAGGGCCGATGGATGGACCCGCGCGTCAGACGGCATCGGCAACCTGCAACGGCGAGACGAACTCTCCCGGCGCGGGCTGGAACGAGAGGTCGAACACCTCGGACAGGTGTCGCTCGGCGAGAGGAAGGACGTCGGCGACGCTCACACGGCGCCCCAGCTGATCCGAGAGCGACGTCGGGCCGTGCTCCGGGAGGCCGCAGGCGACGATGCCGCGGAACCACGAGAGGTCGGTCTCGCAGTTCAGGGCGAACCCGTGCAAGGTGACCCGTGCGCGCATCAGCCGCACGCCGATCGCACAGATCTTGTCGTCGCCGACCCAGACGCCGGTCTGCACGTCCGCGCGTCGCTCGCTCGCGACACCCACGTCCGCACAGATGCGGATCACGGCTTCCTCCAGCCGGCGGAGGTAGTCGACGGCGTCCGGTCTGGACCCGAGCCCCAGGATCGGATAGCCGACCAGCTGTCCGGGACCGTGGTACGTGAACGAGCCTCCTCGATCGATCATGCGAACCAGCCCGCCACGTGCTTCGACCTCTTCCGGTGACCACAGCAGCTCGTCGACCTTCGCACGACGACCCGCGGTGAAGACCGGAGGGTGTTCGAGGAGGATGACCGTGTCCGGGATCTCGTCGTCGAGACGCAGCTCGGCCAGTCGATGCATCGCCGCGTTCGCGACGTCGTACGGGACCGTTCCGGGTCGGATCAGCCAGGCGGGAACCGGCATGGCATGGCGGCCTTCAGGCGCCGAGGTCCTCGGCGAAGTCCCAGCTCTCGAGGTTCTGCTTCACCCGCGCGAGGAATCGGGTGGCGAGCTCGCCATCGATCACCCGGTGATCCCACGACATCGAGATGTTGACCATGCTCCGGATCGCGATCGCGTCGTCGATCACGACCGGGCGCTTCACGATCGCGTCGAAGGACAGGATCCCAACGTTCGGCTGATTGATGATCGGGACGCTCGCGACGGATCCGTACGGACCGGGGTTGGTGATCGTGAACGTCGCCCCTTGGACCTCGTCGGGCTGGAGCTGATGGGCTCGGGCGCGTGCGGCCAGGTCTGCGATCGACCGGGCGACGCCGATCGTGTTCATCCCGTCGGCGCCCTTGACGACCGGCACGATGAGACCGGCGTCGTAGCTGACCGCGATGCCCATGTTCACGAAGCGGTGTCGAACGATGTTCTCGCCGTCCAACCGTGCATTGACGTCCGGATACTCCAGCAGGGCATCCACGGTGGCGCGCACGACCATGGGCAGGTAGGTGATCTTGATGCCGTAGCGCTCCTGGAACGCGTCCTTGACACGCTCACGGAGCTTCACGAGATGATCGACGTTGACCTCCACCATCGTCCAGGCCCGCGCCGTTCCTTGGGTGGAGGCGAGCATGTGCTCGGCGATCGCCCGTCGGATGTGCGAGACGGGGACGACCTCGTCGCCGATGCCCGCGCTCGGCGCGGGCATCGGCTGCGCCGGCGCGATCGTGGGGGCGGCCGCGCCCGCGGTCGCCCGCGCTTCACCGGAGGAGATGACGGCCATCACGTCCGCCTTCGTGATCCTGCCGCCGCTCCCGGTTCCCGGGATCTGCGCCAGGTCGAGGTCGTGCTCCTTCGCCAGCCGGCGAACGAGGGGCGAAAGTATCTGCGAACGCGGCCCCCGATCGGGGACGGTCGCCACCGCTTCGGCCGCTGGCGCCGAAGCCGCCGCCGGAGCCACAGGTGCAGCCGCAGGTGGCGCGGCTGACGATCCCTCCGAGGAGGCGGCGCCCCCTGATGTCTCGCTTGCTGGTTCGGTCGTGGGCGCCGCCCCGGAAGCGGGTGAGGAAGCCGCGCCACCGGAGGCCGCGTCGGGTGCCGCCGCGCCGGGCTCGTCGATCTCCATCAACGCCGTCCCGACAGGGACCGTCGTACCCTCATCGACCAGGATCTTCCGGACCGTGCCGGCCACCGGCGAGGGCACCTCGGTATCGACCTTGTCCGTCGAGATCTCGAACAACGGCTCGTCCCGATCGACCGAGTCCCCTTCGCGCTTCAGCCACTTCAAGATCGTGCCCTCGACGATCGTCTCGCCGAGCTGCGGCATCTGGATCGACGTCACATCGTCCTCCTCACCAGCCGGCCAGCCGGTCGACGGCCGCCTCGATGTCGGCGATCTGGGGCAGGAAGGCATCTTCCAGCGGAGGCGAGAAGGGAACGGGCACGTTGGGCGGGGCCAGCCGCACGACGGGCGCGTCGAGATGCTCGAAGGCCTTCTCCGCGATCACTGCCGCGACCTCCGTCCCGATCCCCAGGAACCGGTACGACTCGTACAGAACGAGTGCGCGAGACGTCTTCTCGATCGAGCGCAGGATCGTCTCTTCGTCCAACGGATAGACGGTGCGGAGGTCGACGATCTCCGCCGAGACGCCGCGTTGCGCGAGCGCTTCCGAGGCCTCGAGCGCTTTGTGCACCATCGCGCCGTACGTGATGATCGAGACGTCCGAGCCTTCGCGCTTGACGTCCGCCGATCCGATCGGAACGAGGAACTCGGGATCCTCCGAGACCTGCTCCTTGATCCGGCGATAGATCCACTTGTGCTCGAGGAACATGCTCGGGTTGTCGTCGCGGATCGCCGACTTGAGCAAGCCCTTCGCGTCGGAGGGGAAGGCGGGACACATGATCTTGATCCCCCCCGCGTACGCGTACCATGGCTCGGGATTGATCGAATGGAAGCTCGACGCGCGCACGCCGCCGCCGCTCGGTCCGCGCAGCACGACCGGGAGCGGCACGCCAGCGCGATAGTGGTAGCGCGAAAGCACGGTTGTGATCTCGTCGAAGCCGCTGGACATGAAGTCGGCGTACTGGAACTCTGCCACCGGACGGAGGCCTTCCATCGCGGCGCCGACCGACATGCCGACGATCGTCTCCTCCGCGATCGGGGTGTCCATCACGCGCTCGGGCCCGAACCGATCGATGAACCCCTCCGTGACCTTGAACGCGCCTCCGTAGACACCGATGTCCTCGCCGAGCATGAACACGCGTTCGTCGCGCTCCATCTCCTCCCAGAGCGCTTCCGCGATCGCGATCAGGTAGGTGGCTTGCCCGTCCTCGCCGCGCTTGCCCCGCGGCTCGGCGCCGTGCCCGGCCGCGCCGGCTTCAACCTGCTGGGTCGCCATCAGCTCGCCTCCGTGCCGCCGGCGCGGCCGGGCTCGCCGACCCAGTAGCCGTCCTCGACCCACCAGCCCTTGGTGACGTCGCCGGGCTCGGGGAACGGCGACGCGAGGGCGTACTCGTGACCTTCCTCGAACTCACGCTCCACCCGCGCCTGGATGTCCGTGACGTCCTCCTCCGTGACGACGCCCTGATCCTTCAGGTACTGCTCGAAGTTCTTCACGGGATCCTTGGAGAGCATGTAGTGCTCCAGCAGCTCCCGCGGCACGTACTTCGCCGGGTCGTGCCCCGCATGCCCTCGCCACCGGAGCGAGACCGCTTCGATCAACGTGGGCCCGTCGCCGCGCCTGGCTCGCTCGACCGCCTCTCGGGCGACGCGGTAGACCTCGAGGACGTCCGTGCCGTCGACCCGGACCCCGGGGATCCCGTAGGCGGCCCCGCGCTCGGCGATGGTGGGGACGGCGAACTCCTTCGCGTTGGGCGTCGAGTACGCGAACTGGTTGTTGTTCACGACCCACACGACAGGAAGGCGGAACACGGAGGAGGTGTTCAGGGCTTCATGCCACCGGCCGTTCGACGTGGCGCCGTCGCCGCAGATCGCGAGGGCGACGTGCCCGGTGCCTGCTCGCTGGTACGCGAGCGCGGCGCCGCATGCGACCGGATACGCGATCGGAAGATGGGACATCACGGCGTAGGTTCGGTGGCCGTACCAATCGCCGATGTGACTGTTGCCGTCCCGGCCGCGCAGGTACCCGTCGATCCGGCCCCAGAACTGCGCCATGACGCGCTTGAGCTCGAGGCCCTTCGTCAGTTGAGCCGTGAGGTCCCGGTGCGTCGGGAACAGGGAGTCCTCCGGTTCGAGCGCGTACGCGACGCCGACGTGCGTCCCCTCCTGACCACGCCCGGAGTAGATCGCTCCCGGCAGCCGGCCCTGGCGGTAGAGGGCCTCCATCCGCTCGTCGAAGTAACGAGCGAGCTTCAGGAAGTACAGGATCTCCTTCAGCCGGTCGTCCGGGAGCGGTCGACCGGCTGTTGCGGCGTCGGGTTCGACCTTGGTTGCCACGGTCCTCCTCATGCGGAATGCAGCGCCTTGCCGGCGAGCGCGAGCATCGCCTCGCCGAGTCCTTCGGAGAGGGTCGGGTGCGGATGGATCAACGCGGCGACGTCCGCCGGCGTCGCCTCCCACGACGTGATCAGCATCGCCTCGGCGATCAGGTCGGTCACGTGTGGCCCGATCATGTGCACGCCGAGCACGGGCCCCCCGCCCTCCTCGGCGACCACCTTGACGAACCCGCCCTCGCCGACGATGTTCGCCTTGCCGATCGCGCGCAGGTCGAGCTTCTCCGTCACGAGCGAGCGGCCGGTCTCCCGAGCCTGCGTCTCCGTCAGGCCCACGCTCGCGATCTCCGGCGTGCAGTAGGTGACGCGAGGGATGTTCGCGTACTCGATCGGCGGCACGTCGATCCCGGCGAGCCGCTCGGCGGTCGCGATCCCTTCCGTGAACGCGACATGCGCGAGCTGCAACGGCGTCGCGGCCACATCCCCGACGGCCAAGACACCGGGCGCGGTCGTTCGCAGGAGCTCATCCACCCGGACGTAGCCACGGTCGGTGAGCGCGACGCCGGCCTCCTGGAGCCCGAGTCCATCGGTCACGGGTTCGCGCCCGACGGCAACGAGGCACAGGTCGGCGGTCACGCCGTGCGACGCGCCGTCGGCCTCGTAGATGACCTGAACGGCGTCACCGGTGTCGGTGACCTCCTTCACGGCGGCGCCCGCGACCGCGGTGATGCCGCGCCTCCGGAACGTTCTGCCGATCTCCTTCGAGACCTCGTCATCCTCGAGCGGCGCCAGCCGGGGGAGAGCCTCGAGCAGGGTGACCTCCGCTCCGAACGAGCGGTACAGCGACGCGAACTCCAAGCCGACGGCGCCCGCGCCGATCACGACCGCCGAAGCCGGGATGCGGTCGTACCACAGCGCCTGGTCGCTGGTGATGATCCGGGGCGTGAGCTCGAGCCCGGGGAGCATCTTCGGACGCGACCCGCTGCCGATCACCACAGCGGAGGTGTCCAGCGCCCGGTCGCCGACGTCCACGCCCGGACCCGACCGGATCCGGGCGCTCCCGGAGACGACCTCGATCCCTCGGAGCTTCACGAGCCCGGTGAGCCCCTTCACGAGCTTGTCGACCATCGAATCCTCGAACGCGAGGATCGCCGACCAGTCGGGCTCGCCCGCAGCCTTGATCCCCCATTCGGACGCGCGCTCCACCGTATCCATCACTGCAGCCGACTGCAGCAACGCCTTCGTGGGGATGCATCCGCGGAGCAGGCAGGTTCCCCCGAGTCGTTCATCCCGCTCCACGATGGCGACCCGTTTGCCCAGCTGCGCGGCACGCAGGGCGGTGGAATAACCGCCGGTGCCAGCTCCGACTACGACGATGTCGAACGGGTCGCCCATGCGGAGAGCCAGTCTACCCGCGTTCCCCAACCCGACCAGGCCACGTGCTCCGTTGCTCGCGCGTACGATGCGGCCGATGGACGGCACGGCCGAGCTCAAGCACTCGCCGCTCGAGAAGGAGCACGCCGCGCTGGGTGCGAAGCTCGGTCCGTTCGGAGGGTGGTTGATGCCTATCGAGTACCAGGGGGCCCTCGCGGAACACCGTGCGGTCCGCGAGCGGGTCGGACTGTTCGACCTGACGCATCTCGGCAAGGTGGAGGTCGCGGGGCCCGGGGCACTCGGCCTCCTGCAGGGCGTCGTCACCAACGACGTGTCCGCCGTCGAGGTCGGTCGGGCTCAGTACAACCTCGTGTTGAACGAGGGTGGCGGGGTGATCGAGGATCTGATCGTCTACCGCCTTGGCTCGGATCGGTACTTCGTCGTGCCGAACGCGTCCAACACCCAGCGGGTGCTGCAGATCCTCGGTGAGGCCGACGCGCCCGACCGGGTCCACCTGATGTACCACCAGGACTGGTGCTTCCTCGCGGTGCAGGGTCAGCGGTCCCCGTCGATCGTGACGTCGTTGTTCCCGGAGGCCGCTGAGCTGAGCTTCATGCGGTGCGCGGAGTCGGCGTTCCGCCGGCGCCCGGTGATCGTGACTCGCTCGGGTTACACCGGGGAGGTCGGGTTCGAGCTCTTCACGTACGAGGACATCGCGGTCGAGCTGTGGCACGAGCTGATGGATGCGACGGCGATCTACGAAGGGATGCCGTGCGGGCTGGCGTCTCGGGACGTGCTCAGGCTGGAGATGGGCTACCCCCTGTACGGGCAGGATCTGTTCGAATCCTCGACGGCGTTCGAGGCGGGGCTCGCATGGGCGGTCTCGCTGGAGAAGGGGGACTTCCGAGGCCGCGAGGCGCTGGTCCGTCAACAGCGTGAAGGACTCCCCAGCAGGCTCCGGGGGCTGCGGATGCACGAACGCCGCCACATCCCGCGGGCCCATTACCCCGTCTTCAAGGGCGATCTGGTGATCGGAGGGGTCACGAGCGGCACGTTCTCTCCGCTGCTGGAGACCGGGATCGGACTCGCCTACCTGTGGCCGGGCGACGTAGCCGACGCGGGTGACGAGGTCGAGGTCGACATCAGGGGCCGCCGAGGCGCGGCCACCGTCGTTCGGCCTCCGTTCGTGGATCGGAGCCCGCGCTAGAGGGCCATGGCGGGGCGCAAGGCCCGCACGAAATCCCCGATGCCGTCCTGCCCGAAACGGACGTTGTCGAGCAGCCGGGACAGGATCCTCCGCGCCCGCGGCGACTCCCGGGTGGCCGCGACGATCAGGTACAGACCCGATCCTGGGATCCCCATATGGCCAACGGGCCCGAACCCCGGTGCCGCCACGAAGTACGACCAGCGCGTCGCCGTCCCACCGTCGAACCGGCAGACGCCTCCCCCACGCGCTACGAAGTCGCCGGTGGAATCGACCGCACCGTGCAAGAAGGCCGGGACGTTGTTGGCCAAGATCTTCTCGAAGGACGAACAGCCCGCCCGATCCCGGAGCTCGGAGAGCACCGGGCCGCTCGCCGCGAGGTAGTACAGATCGCTCGGGACGCCGACCCGGGTGGCGTCCACCCAGGTGGCCACCAACCCGGCCGTGCTGGGCCGCATCTCAGGCCACGTGTCGGGGTGGGGCGACGCGACGAATCCTTCGTGGAAGTCGTTCCCGTCCATGGGGATCGCCTGCCATCCGTGGGGGACCAGTCCGCTCACGGAGCCCGCCGAGACACGGACGTAGGGCGACCCCGTCGGACGGACCTGGATGGCGGGCTGTTCGAGGTCCGGGGTGCGGGTACCGACGCCCGTGCAGCTCAGGGCGGCGAGCATCACGACCAACCCGAGGATCGCTCTCTGCACCCAGTGGTTCTCCCGAGCCGAGGATACGCCTCCCCCGGCGCCCACCGCCACCGGGCGGATCGGTCAGGAGACCCCTACGGGCGGCGCGGCGAGCCGCTGCCCCTCCCGGATCGGGAGGCAGAACGAGATGCGGGTGCCCCCTCCGGGCAGCGGATCTGCCCACATGACACCGCCATGCTCGAGGATGACCTGGCGTGCCAGGTGCAGACCGACCCCCGCGCCGGACTTCTCCTTGCGGAGGGTCGGCTCGCCCGTGGAGAAAGGCTGGTCGAACGCCTGGTTGGCGATGCTGCGGTCGAGGCCCTCACCACGATCGGTCACCGTCACGACGACGCCTTCGTCGAGCGTGCGGGCGAGGAGCTCGACCGGCTGTCCGGCGGGGGAGTACCGGCAGGCGTTGTCGAGGAGCTCGCGGACGACGCCGCCGATACGAGCACCGTCCGCGATGGCGTGGAACGTGTCCGGCACCTGCGCAGTTATCGCGACGCGGGGGTAGGACCGGGACACCTCGTCGACCGCATGGCGGACGAGGGGACCCAGATCAACGTTGGCAACCTCAAGGGCGAACGTACCCCGTTCCAGCTCGGCGATCGTGATGATCTCGTCGACGATCTGGATCAGGCTATCCAACGACGACTGCAGCTGCTCGATGAACTGCTCCCGCTCCTCGGGCGGGACGTTCGGGTTCCGCAGGACGTAGGCGATCCCCTTTGCAACCGTCACCGGGGTCCGCAGCTCGTGGGAGATGTTCGCCAGGAAATCCGCCTTGGCCGATGTCCCCTGCGAGACGTTCGCTCGCAGCTCGTCCAGCTCCGTCTCGAGCTCCATCGCGCGGACCACGGTACGAGCGACCTCGGCCCCGAACGCCGTCGCGACCATCGCCGAGAGGACGACGCTGCCGCCGAGCGCGGCCCGGACCGCTCCGAGGACGACCTCGGGACCTTCTTCCCGCAGGACGTACCCGGCGGCACCCGCCGCGAGGGTCTCCGCGATGCGCTGAGGATCGCGGGCCGTCGACCGAGCGACGACGCTCGTCGTCGGGGAGGAGGCGCACAGGCGCCGGACCAGCTCGGGGCCGGTCGGGCCCTCCAGGCCAAGGTCGACCACGACCACGTCCGGACGCGTCCGGGCGGTCGATTCGACCGCACGGAACGCGTCGGACGTGACTTCGATCTGGAGATCGGGCGCCGCGTGGAGCATGTGGTACTGCAGGCGCGCGACCTCGTCCGCCGAGTCGAAGAGCAGAACGGTGGCCATCTGCTGGGGATATCGGCCGACCCTCTCGGAGGTTGAGCGAGCTACGTCGGGGGGGTCGAACGGCCCAGGCGTAGGCGCGATCAGTGCACGATGCCGGTGCGGATCGCGATCGCGACCGCTTGGGCCCGGTCGTTGGCGCCCAGCTTCTCGAAGATGCGCTCGAGATGGGTCTTGACCGTATGGGGGGAGATCCCGAGCTCGGTGGCGACCTGGCGGGTGGTCGCCCCGTCGGCTACCTTCTGGAGGATCTCGCGTTCCCGTTTGGAGAGCGGGGCGGTCTTCGGCTCGTCGCCGACCGCCTGGGCCTCCTCGATGAACGTCTTCGTGAGCTGAGGGTGGATCACCGCGTTGCCCTCGATCGCGTTCCGCGCGGCGTCGACGAGGGCATCGGGCGAGGCATCCTTAAGCAGGTAGCCCGATACTCCGGCCTGGATCGCCTCGGAGATGGCGCCGCGTGACTCGTCGATGGTGATCAAGATGACCTTGGTCTCGGGGGACGCTTCCCGGATCCGCCGGGTGGCTTCGATGCCGTCCATCCCGGGCATCCGGACGTCCATGAACACGACGTCCGGCGTCAGCTCGCGGGCCTGCTCGACGGCCTCCTCGCCGCTCCCAGCCTCACCGACGACGACCACGGCATCTTCGGAGAGCTCCAGGGCGGTTCGGAGCCCTTCCCGCGTGACGGGATGATCATCAACGATGAGGGCGCGGATCGACATCGGTCTCCTCGACGGAAGGGGCGGTATCGTTGAGGCAAGCATAGTGCCGAAATTTCCG